>JBAXXS010000049.1:0-14754 GCA_037127835.1 Verrucomicrobiota bacterium
GACCGCAAGGCGATCCAGGCAGGCACCTCCCATTTCCTTGGGCAGAACTTTGCCAGGGCTTCCGGGATCAAGTTTCTGTCACGTAATAACACCGAGGAGCTTGCTTGGACAACCAGCTGGGGTGTCAGCACGCGCCTGATCGGCACACTACTCATGGCTCACGGTGACGATGATGGGGCCGTTCTGCCGCCCCGTATCGCCGGCACCCAAATCATCATCATCCCGATCACACCTAAGGAGGAGACCCGCGCCGCCGTACTCGCCAAGGCCGAAGAAATCGCTTCCACACTCCGCTCCGCGACCTATGCGGGTGAGGCGCTCCGCATCGAGATCGACAGCCGGGACATCGGAGGCGGTACCAAGACGTGGGAATGGATCAAGAAGGGTGTTCCTCTCCGTATCGAGATCGGCCCCCGCGATCTGGAGTCTGGTAGCGCCGCCGTGGCGCGCCGAGACAAGGGACCGAAGGAAAAAGAATTCCTTCCCGCCGATTCACTTGCCGAACGTCTGCCGGAGATTCTTGGAGAGATCCAACAAGGGCTTCTGGATCGGGCAATGGCTTTCCGCAAGGAGCACACCAAGAAGATCGACACCAAGGAAGAGTTCTATGAGTTCTTTACCCCGAAGAATCAGGAGAAGCCCGAGATCCACGGTGGATTCGCCCTGACCCATTGGAATGGCAGCGCCGAAGTGGAGGCTAAGATCAAGGAGGAGCTGAAGGTAACAATCCGCTGCATCCCTGAAGCCAATGGAGATGAGTTCACCAATGAACTGGGCATCTGTCCCTTCACCGGTGAGCCGAGTCCTCGTCGCGTCATCTTCGGCAAGGCCTACTAATCCGAAACAGCTGGGGAAATCTAATTTGGAACTCAGAAACTCAGGAATATTTTTGGGATCAATCGGTAGTTTGAATACCTCCACTTTTCAGGTCTTTCTCAATTCTTGAGTTCCTGAGTTCCATATCTTTTCTGTTTCTGATCAATGGACAAGACTCTCTCACTTCTTTGCGTGGTGGAGGATCCGGCGATCAGTCCGAGTAGCAGGCTGCGAATCTTTCAACATATGGATACTCTCAAAGCCGCGGGAGTCACAGTTGAGGTAATGATTCAGCCCAAAAGGGGGGAATCGTGGTCGAAACTCCTAAGAAAAGCCCGTGCCGTGGATGCCGTACTCTGGCAGAAGGTTCTGATGAGTCAGTGGAACGTGCTGAGACTCCGACGGGTGGCAAAGCGACTGCTCTTCGATCTCGATGATGCTGTCTGGATGGGCAAGAAAGACCATATTCCCTATGTCAGCGGGAAGCAGGCACGGCGCTTCGGGTTCTTGATGCGTTTCCTGGATGGGGCCCTCTGCGGAAGCCCGTATCTGGAGAAGAAAATTCGAAGCATCGCACCGAAGCTTAAGACGCGACTAATTCCAACAAGCGTTCCCGGATTTCCCTCCAGGGATAATCGGGAAACGGGAAACACTCCTGTGGTGGTCTGGGTTGGCATGGGGGCGAACGTTGCCCAAGTCGAGGCAATAGAGGCTGAACTTCTAGCAGCTCATACGGAGCATCCTTTCTTGCTCCGGATTGTGAGCAACCGCCCGCCAAAGTTTCAGCAGTTTACTTCTTGGGAATTTATCGAGTGGAACGAAAAGGTCGAATATGAAGGCATCTCCCGCTCCGATCTCGGCATCATGCCTCTTGTGGATGACGGCTTCACCCGTGGTAAATGCGCCTACAAGGCTCTCCAATACATGGCTTACGGACTGCCCGTGCTGGCAAGTGATGTGGGGGTGAACCGCGAGTGGATCGAAGAGACTGGTTCTGGTCTCGTTGTAAAGACGGATGGCTGGGCCTCCGCGTTGGCTCAACTTCTTTCAGACTCTACCCTGCGCGCGAAGATGGGGGAATCCGGCTGGAAAACTGTCCAAGAGCGTTTCACTCATGAAAAAGTGGGTGCTCAGCTTGCGGTCTCTCTCCGCGAATTGATCGCTACTCTCGCTATTCGATAAAGAGAATCCCGGCACGCCGTCGAGCATGACGGCTTCCGGGGAGATTCACTTTTGCTGCAGCCCCAGGTTCCAGAAGTGTTGCGACGCGGTCCACATCGGCAAAGCATGGTTCATCGACACCTCGGTTCTTCAGCCATGCATGAAGGACTCTACGTCGGAGTGCCGAATTAAGATCCCTCATCAGCTTGACTGAGAGAGTCTCGTTTTTGGCAATCGGGAGTGAGATTGAGGAGAGAAGCTCTTCTTCATCTGAAAAAATCCGGGCGTTACGCACAATAGTTGCCTTGAATGCAGAACCAAAGAGCTCCTCGATCAGAGGAAGAACTTTGAGACGGAGTTTGTTCCTGGACGCATCAGCAATCGCATTGGTCGCATCTTCACGGAAACGGATTTTGCGCACTTTCAGATAATCCAGCAGCTCGTTCTTGGTAATATTCAGAAGAGGTCGTTGGAGTTCGATTTCGAAACCTCCAATGCTGCGCCTCAATAAAGGCTTCATTCCGGAAAGTCCGGCGATCCCGGAACCCCGCAGAAAATTGAAGAAACAGGTCTCGAGTTGATCATCGGCATGATGAGCCAGCACAATGCTCCGAGTCCGATGCTTCTTCGCAACGGAGGCCAAGAATTCATAGCGGGCTGCACGGGCGGCTGTCTCGATCGAGAGTTTTTCTTCCTTTGCACGGGCATTCACATCCGCTGATGCACCTTCAAAAGGCAGATCCAGTTTGGAGGTAAGTTTCTCTACAAAGGTAGCATCCCCCGCAGAGGCCCTTCCCCTAAGGCGGTGATTGAAATGCGCGACAATTAGATTCTTGTATCCAGCCTCAATCAAGAGATGGAGTAACGCCACCGAATCAGCCCCACCCGAGACTGCTACGATAAGTTTCCTTTTTGGAACCGTGACAAGCTCACTCTTCACCTTGGTTGCTAGAGTCGATATACCATTCAAGCTGAAAGAGTTCTTTTTCAATTTCTCTGCATTCCCTAATAGCCTACAGCCTAACCTGCTAAAAACCTTTGCGGCTTTAGTTTTCTGAGGCCGCAATCAGCCTATTTGCGCGGCACCGAAATAGGGCTGAAGAGGCTCGGGTAGGACCAGCGGGCCTCCGGGCTTCGTGTGCGTTTCGAGAAGCGCTACGAAGAGGCGGGGTAGGGCAGTTCCGGAGCCGTTGAGTGTGTGGCAGAAGACATTCTTTCCCTCGGCATTCTTATATCGGAGATTCATCCGACGCGCCTGATAGTCGCCGAACTGCGAGCAGCTGGAGACCTCAAGGTAACCCCCCTGACCCGGAGCCCAGACCTCAAGATCGTAGGTGCGGGAGGAGGAGAAGCCGATGTCGCCGGTGCAGAGTTCCAGAACGCGGTAGGGAAGCTGGAGGAGTTGCAGGACTTTTTCCGCATCGGCAGTGAGAGACTCGAGTTCCGCCTCGGATTGCTCGGGTTTGCAGATCTTGACCAGTTCGACCTTATCGAACTGGTGCATCCGGATCATGCCGCGCGTTTCACGTCCCGCCGATCCTGCTTCTCTACGGAAACATGGAGTGCAGGCGGTGTATTTGAGGGGGAGCTCTGATTCCTGGAGAATTTCATCCCGATGGATATTCGTCAGTGAAACCTCAGCGGTCGGAGTGAGGAAAGAGACCCCCTCGTCGAAGCCGTACATGTCATCCTCGAACTTGGGAAGCTGTCCTGTTCCTTCCATGCACTCGCGACGGACTAGCACCGGAGGTGCAATCTCGGTGTAACCGTGGGCACGTGTCTGGAGATCGAGCAAGAAATTGATAAGTGCCCGTTCCAGTCGGGCACCTGCTCCGGTATAGAGGACATAGCCGCTGCCACTGATCTTGGCGGCCCGTTCCAAGTCGAAAAGGCAAAGCCTCTCTCCGATCGCGACATGATCCTCGGGATTCATCGGGGCCGGCTCACCCCAGTGCCTGATGGCCACATTGGCATCGGCATCGTGACCTTCCGGAAGTCCGGTAGCGGGCAAGTTCGGCACACGCAGCAGAAGATCGCGCTGCTCTGCATCGAGTTCCGAGGCGGTGCGGCCGAGTTCCTCCATTTCTTCCGAGAATCCCTTCACTTGTGCTTCCAACTCCGAAGAGTCGCCTCCCGATTTCTTGATGCCGCCGATTTCTTTGCTCAAGCGGTTCTTCTCGGCCCTAAGGTGCTGAACCCGTGTTTCGCTTTCGCGGCGACGTGCATCGCAGGCCAGGATCAGGTCGATTAGATCGGCGTACTGGCCGGAACGGGTAGCAAGGCGCGTCTTGACGGCGGTTGCATCTTCTCTGAGAAGGCGGATATCGAGCATTGAAAAAGTGAAAAGTGAAAAGTGAAAAGTGAAAAGAGGAAAGGTGCTGGTCAGGAGATGGAAAGCTATCCCATGGCTTTTTCCAGAAGCTTGGTAGCCAGCGTTTGGGTTGCATTGTCGAGTGCCGCGAGGGCCTGTTTAAGTCGGACGGTTTCTTTGGATTCCAAAGCAGCCTGTACTTCGGATGATTTCCCATGGATCTCTAGAACCTCCGATGCGAGGAGTTCGGATCCAAGTTGTTCCAGTGCCACCTCGACGGCAGGGAGCATCTCCTCTGCCTTGAGTCGTGCTTCCGTGAAAACCCGTGCGTCCATATCCTCGAAAGCGTGCTCCAGCGATCCCGCGAGCATGGCCTCCACAGCCTCGTCGGAGACTTCCACTGCGCTCTGGATCTCAACGATCTTTTCCGAACCCGTAGGGGTATCACGGGCCAGCACTTGAAGGATGCCATCGGCATCGATGGAAAACTGGACGCCGACTCGCGCTGTCCCTTTGGGCGAAGGTGGAAAGGGAATCTCGAAAGAGCCGAGCGTCCAGTTGTCACCGGCAAGCTCCCGTTCTCCCTGAAGGACAATGATCTTCATGCCGCTCTGGCCGGCAACGGCATTGGTGAACATCTCTCCCGCTTTGGCCGGGATGGTTGTGTTCCGCGGGATGATGACATTCATGAGGCCGCCGAAAGTCTCGATCCCAAGCGAGAGGGGGGTGACGTCGAGCAAGGCTACATTTTGCAGGCTTCCCTCCAGGATCGCTCCCTGCAGGACTGCTCCGAGGGCGACCGCCTCATCGGGATGCTGTGAAAGATTCGGCTGCTTGCCGAAAATCTCCGCGGCAAGGCGCTGCACGAGGGGCATCCGCGTCGAGCCGCCTACCAGGATCAGCTGATCAAGCTCCTCGGACTTCAAACCAGCATCCTCCAATGCCCTCAGGCAATGGGCACGCGTCCTCGCGATGATCGGTCCACAGGCTGACTCGATTTGCGTCCGGGTGAGGGGGATCTCAAGGCTCGTTGATCCCTCCATAAAGGGAAGCAGGACAATGGTTGATTCTTCGTTTGAAAGGAGCTCTTTGGAGGCGCGTGCTGCTTCCTTCAAGCGCACTTTCATCTCCGGGGTTAAAGTCGTGATTCCCGCCTCACGGAGAAGCAGTCCGGCGATCGCCTCATCCAGATCATCACCTCCCAGGCGTGTATCTCCGTGTGTTGAGAGTACTTGGAAGACGCCGTTGTCGAGCCTCAGGATCGAGAGGTCGAAGGTGCCTCCACCAAGATCGTAGACAGCAACGCGGGCATTTTCCTGTAAGCGATCCAAACCGTAGGCCAGTGCGGCGGCCGTGGGCTCGCTTAGGATGCGTTCCACAACAAAACCCGCAAGCTCCCCAGCCCTGCGGGTGGCTGCCCGTTGAGCGTCGTTGAAATAGGCAGGAACGGTGATGACCGCGCGGTCAACTGTGGTACCCAGGCGTTCTTCGGCAACCGCCTTGAGTCGCTTAAGAATCTCCGCGGAGACCTGCTCTGGAGTCAGGTTTTGCCCGTTGACCGGTAGAGTGACAGGATTGCCTTTGGGACCGTTAAGTTTATTTGTTTCCTCCTCGCCAAAACGGCGACCGATAAGCCGCTTCACCGAGGACACAGTGCGTTCAGGATGGAGTGCCTGCATCCGGAGGCCTTCGCGTCCAACTACCGGTGTTCCGGTCTCAGGGTAAAAGACTACGGAGGGAATCAGTCGCTTTCCCTCCGAATCGGCTAAGAGAGTGGGGAAGCCGCTCTCATAGACCCCTATAAGGGAATTGGTTGTTCCGAGGTCGATGCCGGCAATCATAAGCCAAAACTAAAGGATAATCAGAAACTCAGGAACTCAAGAAAAGGAAATGGAACAAAGATTTTCCGGCATTGCTGATTTTCAGATCAAAAACTTCAGAAGCAATCCAGTGTAAGTTTGCGTTCCTTGAGTTGGCTTTCCCAACGGCCTGCATAGGCATACGAGTCAGCAAGGAGGCTCATGGAGTTGGGATCATGCTCGGGCCACCGCAAGTCGATCTCTATGAGTTCTCGATCTAGGGATGTCCTCCATTCCTGAAGTTGATTGAGTGTGGATTCAAGATCATGCCTGAGGTTCTTCAAGGGAGCCGCCAGAACCGCCTTGGCAAGAGCATTGGAGGCGGTGGCTTGTTTTTCAATCAGGTTGTCTGCCTGCTGAAGTAGCGTTGCGATCTGAGGAAAAAGTTGGGCTGCTTCTAGTGGAAGCAGCGATCCGCCGGGAGAACTGGAAAGCATTCTGAGACGAAGGGAAGAATCGCGCAGGATGGCGGCTGCTTCACTGAGCTCGCGGAAACGTTCTGCATCTCCATCACTCTGGTCCGGATGGGACTCTCCTGCCAGTTTTCGATAGGCCGATCCGATTGCCTCGTCTGAAAGCAGGGGCCTTCGGGGAAAGCCAAGGAGAGCAAAGGGGCAAGACATGAATGTTAATATGGAACTCAGGAATTCAGAAAGGGATTAGTGAAGACGAAAAAATCAAAACAGATTCTTTTATGCGTAAATGAAAAAGATTTCTCCCGATCCGAACGGCTTACCATTTCTATTCCTTGGTTTATTCCTGAGTTCCTGAGTTCCATATTAAAACTCAGTTTTCTGAATGTAATCGGTTAGGCCGAGAAGCTCTCCCCGCAGGAGCAGTGCGCCACGGCATTGGGATTGGTGACCTTGAAGCCGCCTTTCTGGAGATCGTCACTGTAGTCGAGCTCCGATCCGCTGACAAAGAGGGCGCTCTTCGGGTCAATCACGATGTTCACCCCCTTGGAGGGAACGAGGATGTCGCGCGGCACCGGACCATCCACGAGATCCATCTTATACTGGAGTCCAGAGCACCCACCCCCGATCACGGCAACTCGCAGAGCCCCATTAGGACGACCCTGTTTGGTGAGTAGCGAGGTGAGACGGTTGGAGGCTGCGTCGGTGACACGGCAAAGCTTTTCATTCCCTATCTTCCAAGGGGTTGAAGAGGTTTGTGCAGAAAATGGTGCGCTTGGCGCTTCGCTCATACTGAGAGTTTATTCGTCAGCCTGTATTCCGTAAAGGGTTTGAGCCAAGATGTCATGATCTTACACGCGTTATGAGATCGCAACGATAGTATGAGTCCTCTTACTGGGACTCGATATTCTTGAGTTCGTAGATATCAAAGTGACCGACCGAGCGGTTGATGGCGGCTGGGAGGATTTTATCTAGGCCGAATGGGAAAAATGTGTAGGCCAGTGGCAAGTCGGGTTTCGGTTCCTTACTTCTCGCATCGATTGCAAGCAATGCATTGAAGCCCGAGGGACATGGTGTCGGATCGCCTTCTTTGCAGACGATGATGCGCAGGTTGGGTCTCCTGTAATAAAGGAGCTTCTGGTGAACGCTTCCCTGGTAATAAAGGAGGGTCGGCTTCTTGTAATGATCGTAAAGATAACGCCAAGCGCCGATTTCCGTAGCTGCCGGAATAAGCATGCTGAAGCAGGCAATGATGTTCACTGTCCAGAGGGCCCGAATGATCAAAGGCAGATGTTTCTGTAAATAATTGAAGCGGTTCACCAGTTCATCGAGGGTCCCCATCATGAGGATCGGCATGAATCCAAGCATCGGGAGAAGGAAGCGGATTTCCTTATGTCCTATCAGGCAATGGAAGAGGACAAACGGGGCAATGATGCTGGTCAGAATATCGAGGGGAAACCTGATGGTCTGGCGGATGGTCGCCAAGACATAGAGGGGTCCGAATGGCAGATAAATCGATACCATAAAAAGATACGCAAACCAGGGCGAGACTCCCGAAGCACGGTTCATCGTGCCCGTGGCAATGTTCTGATAGTAATAATTATAGGGACTCAGAACAAAACGGCCGTAAAAGAAATAATCCGCCAGGATGGTGAAAATGGAGATGGATAGCAGGAGGCTTGCGGAAAAAAGGATCCAAGGGACGAATGTTTTCCTTTTCAACGATGTGATGAAAAACCATGTGATCAGACCAAGGATCGAAAAGCCGATCTGAAAGCGGCAGGAAAATGAGAGTCCCAAGAGAACTCCTGCGGCTATGATTGGAAGAAAGCGCCCGGTTTTCTGAAGACTCCCGTAAAACAAACCCACAGCCAGCAGGAGCAGATGGCCGCAAATATTCTCCGAGTTAAAATGGGTATTGGAGTAGAGAACCAGCCAGGTGAAGAGGCTTAGGAGGACGAAATAATCGCGGTAATTTTCTTTTACCCTATGAATGAACGCATTCGTGAACACCAAGATTGAGGCGATCGAAAGAATCCCGCTTGCAAGGTAGATGATGTAATTGATCGCAAAGGGGTTGACCTCGTTCGTAAATAGACCAGCCAGCTTATACACCCCAACGACCATCCAGATCTGGATTGAGGGGCGCATCTGACTGTCGAACTCCCAAAGTCGTAAATCGGCGTGGTCAACATGACCGAGTTTCCAAGCCGCAAATTCAAAGATCTGGGAATATTCATCGCCGCAAAGGTGCCCAAAATTAGTCCAACTTGATACTACTGCAATGACGCATGCGATGAAGGCATAGCGCAGGTAGTTTTTATTTTTTAAAATGGCAAGCAAGAGTAAGAAAGAAGTGTTGCCGCTTGGTATATAACGTTCAAGGGATAAAGGGAGTCGACCAGTGAGTGAGTGATCTTCAGCTTCCGTAAAGGGCCTTCACTAGTTTTTGCGTTCGGGCCCCGGGGAGCGCTCCGGGATGCATTGCGCTCGGGATGAAGGCAAATCCGAGGCCGAGTTTCGGGTCGGAAAAGCCGAGTGAGCCTCCGGCTCCTGGATGGCCAAAGGAGTTTTTTCCTAAACCGTAGACTCCGTAGTCGTTTGTCATGAATCCAGCAGAGAAGGAGGTCTTGTCGATCAGCACGCGGTCAGGACCCTTTGTCAGAGTGGCTTGCATAGAGGCAAGCGTTTCGGGTTGAAAGAATCCTTCACCATCACCTGCCAGTAGGGCATAGAATCTGGCTAAGGAGTCAGCCGTGGCGATGGCTCCGAGCGATGGAATGGAGGCTCTTCTCATTGCCTCGGTATTCATGACGGAGGGAGTGAGAAAGCCGCCCGGTTCGCTGAGGGCGCGGCGGGTTAGAGAATTGGGATCGGTAAAGGCTTCAGAGAAATGGCCTGGGGAAGGCGGCGTTTTTGGAGCGATCACGGTCGCAGCAGATTCCACAAGTGATTCCGCATATGATTCTGGAAGACCGAACCAGAGGTCGAGACCGAGCGGTTCTTGGAAGACCCGCTTCCAATAAGAGGAGAGCGTCTCGCCGGTGATACGCCGGATGATCTCATCGAGTAGGAAGCCGAAGGTCCTGGCCCCGTAGCCGTGCATGGCAAACTTCCCATTCGAATCATCTTCCTTGAGATTCCAATTTGGTGGCTGGGTTGCAAGAGCCGCACAGACGGCCTCATGATCCGTGATGGAAAGGCCCAATCCCTTTGGCTCGATAGCTGCCAAGCCCGCACGGTGGGAAAGTAACTCCGCCAGAGTGACACTCTCCTTTCCTTGGGTTCCAAATTCAGGCCAGAACTCAGAGACACGAGCCTCCAGCGAGATCCCTTTTTCACGGAGTGCGTGAAGCGTGCAAGCTGCCGCCACCCCTTTGCTGGCTGACCATATCAGACAGGGAGTTGAAGCCTCCCATTCTCTGCCTGGAGAGGCCGCACCCGCATGGAGGGAGAGTAGTTGCCTGCCATCCTGATAAACGGCTAGTGAGCAACCCCCGATGGGCGTCTCGGCAATGATCTCCTGAAAGGCCAAGCGCAGGCGTTCCAGAGCCTGATCATGATCGAAGGAAGGCATTCTTACTCAAGTTCCGCTCGGATCGCTTCAAGATCGGGATCCTGTTTCGCAAAATCTCGGTAGGTCTCATCAAGTGCAAAGCTTTTTTTCAGACTTTGCTTCGCCGATTCATTGTTTCCGAGGACGGCCTCGTAACAGCCGATGTTGTAATGGTACGTGGGATCCATTCCGAGGATCTCGGGCCCACTGAGAAGGAGATCGCGCGCCTCTGCAGTGCGTCCCAGTTCATGCAGAGCGAATGCGCCGTGGATGTAGGCTGGGATGGCTGATGAATTCAGTTGCAAGAGTTCCTCGGCTGAGGAGAGGGCGTCTGACCATCTTTCGCCCTGCATCAGGATGTGCAGTCGCAGTTCTATAAGGTCTGGGTCCGGATCGGAAATCGCCGAGGTATGAACGGCAACGAGCTCGGCTAGGGCCTCTTCGACCATGCCGAGCTCGAGATAACCTTGGGCGGCAAGCAAGGAGCGCTCGCTCATGAGTGCTTGAGCAATCGTTAACCTAGGCAATTGTGACCTCTGGGCAGAGGTAGACATCCTGAATGGTACGAAGGAGCTTGGCTCCCTCTTCCATCGGGCGCTGGAAGGCTTTTCGTCCTGAGATGAGACCGGTGCCGCCGGCACGCTTGTTAATGACGGCGGTCTTGACCGCGTCGTTGAAGTCGTGGGCTCCCGAGGCGCCTCCGGAGTTGATGAGACCGGCCCGGCCCATGTAGCAGTTGATGACCTGGTAGCGGCAGAGGTCGATCGGGTGGTCGGTGGTCAGCTCGGTGTAGATGCGCTCGTCGAGCTTTCCGTAGCTGGAGCCGCCGGTGTTGAGGGCCTTGAACCCGCCGTTGTTCTCGGGAAGCTTCTGCTTGATGATGTCCGCCTCAATGGTGACGCCGAGGTGGTTGGCCTGACCGGTGAGATCGGCCGAGACGTGGTAATCTTTGTCCTTCTTGAAGGCGTTGTTGCGGAGGTAGCACCAGAGGACTGTCGCCATACCGAGCTCGTGGGCGTGATGGAAGGCCTCGGCCACTTGGATGATCTCGTGGCTAGCATCATCGCCCCCGAAGTAGATAGTGGCGCCGATGGCGGCTGCACCCATGTCATAAGCTTCATCGATCGTGCCGAACATGATCTCGCGAGCGACATTCGGGTAGGTGAGGAGCTCATTGTGGTTCACCTTGACGATGAAGGGGATGTGGTGGGCGTATTTGCGGGCCACGGAGCCCAGCACACCGAATGTCGAGGCCACGGCATTGCAGCCACCCTCGATGGCAAGCTTCACGATGTTTTCGGGATCAAAGTAGATCGGATTCTTGGCAAAACTCGCTCCAGCGGAGTGCTCGATTCCCTGATCGACGGGAAGGATGGAGAGATAGCCGGTGTTAGCCAGGCGTCCCGTGCCATACATGCGCTGAAGATTGGCGAGAACGCGGGGATTGCGATCGCTGACAATATGGATGCGGTCGACGAAGTCGGGACCCGGAAGGTGAAGAAGGTCCTTGGAGACCGTTTTGCACTGGTGGTTGAGAAGGGAGTCAGCCTCTGCTCCGAGGTAATTTTTAATTTCGTTAATCATGGGTGAATTACTTCTAGGCCAAACCAGTGCATCGTCCAGAAGAAATCAATGACCAAATGTCGCGGCATGAAGGGCACATGCATCTCGGAGGTTATTGATATTGGGCAAAAGCGGATTTTCCTTTTATTTAGTTTTTTATTTCACGCGACAGTCTTTCGGCTTTATCTGAAGACGATCCCGATGAAAAAGCCTGTCTCCTCCAAAAACAAGGTTTCTCGCAACTTTCAGGAATTCCCAAGCAAAGGGAAATCCATCCGCAAAAAACCCGCCGTCACAAAAAACCGCCTAGTTTATCTTTTCGGACAGGGCAAGGCGGACGGGGATGGCGGCATGAAGGCGCTCCTTGGTGGCAAAGGGGCCAATCTGGCCGAGATGACACGAATCGGTCTGCCCGTACCTCCGGGGTTCACCATCACGACCGATGTCTGCACTCATTATTACGCCAACAACCGCAGCTACCCTGAGGATCTTGACCGTCAGGTCGATGCAGGCATCCGAAAGATTGAAAAAATCATGGGGCTCCGGTTTGGTGATGACACATCCTTTCCCCTGCTCGTCTCAGTACGCTCGGGTGCCCGCGACTCGATGCCCGGCATGATGGACACGATTCTCAATCTGGGCCTCAACGATCGGACTGTCACCGCTCTTGCGCGATCCACTGGGAATGAATGCTTTGCCTGGGACTGTTACCGGCGCTTCATCCAGATGTACGGGGATGTTGTCATGGGTGTGCAGAAACTCCCCGGGGATGACCATGAACCTTTCGAGCAGGTAATTCATGAACTGAAGAGGAAACGCTATGGGACTGATATTCCGGATAATGAGCTAACCGCTTCTGATAGCAGCGAACTGGTCAACCGATTCAAGCAGTTGGTCAAGCGACGCTCGGGAAGGGAGTTTCCGGAGGATCCTTGGGTTCAGCTCCGAGGCGCGATCGGCGCGGTGTTCGGATCATGGATGAATGATCGTGCGGTGGTTTACCGGCGCAAATACCACATCCCCCACGAATGGGGGACGGCGGTTAGCGTCCAAGCCATGGTTTTCGGCAATACTGGTGAAAATTCTGGTTCTGGTGTCGCTTTCACTAGGAATCCCGCCTCGGGTGACAAGGAGCTCTACGGCGAGTTCCTGATCAATGCCCAAGGCGAGGACGTGGTGGCGGGTGTCCGCACTCCCGAGCCGGTCGGGCGTCTAAGCGATCATCTTCCCGCCGCCCATGCGGAATTGCAAAGAATCCGGGAGCTCCTCGAGGGACATTTTCGCGATGTGCAAGATTTTGAATTTACGATTCAGGAGGACAAGCTCTTCATGCTCCAGACACGGAGCGGGAAGCGCACCGCCATTGCTGCTCTAAAATTTTCCATGGACATGGTGAGTGAGGGACTGATCGACCGCAAAACAGCCATCCTGCGCAATCCGGCCGATCAGATTGAGCAGCTGCTGGCGCCAGTCTTCGATGCCGGAGCCGTAGCTAAAGCCCAAACCCTGGCAACCGGCCTGCCTGCGGGACCCGGCGCCGCCTCCGGAAGAATTTATCTCAACGCCGAGCGTGCCGTCGAGGCCGCAGCCAAAGGTGAACCCGTGATACTGGTCCGCATGGAGACATCCCCTGAGGATCTCCGCGGGATGATTGCCGCGCAGGGAATCCTGACGGCCCGAGGAGGAGTCTCCTCGCACGCCGCTTTGGTGGCCCGTCAGATGGGTAAGGTCTGTGTTTGCGGGGTTCCAAACCTACATGTCGATTACCGGGACAAGGTGATCCGTGTCGGTGAAAAGTCCATGCATGAGGGGGATTTCCTATCCATCGATGGCACCGCGGGAACGGTCTATGCCGGCAAATTATCAACCATGTCGTCGGAGATCGTTGCAGGACTGATTCATGGCGATGCCGATGCTCGGAAGACCCGTAAGTTTCGTGACTTCAAGCGGCTCATGGACTGGTGCTCGGAATTTACCAAGCTCGAGATCAGGACAAATGCGGATACCCCGGAGCAGACTAGGCGTGCCCTTGCTTTCGGCGCAAAGGGAGTTGGCCTCTGCAGGACGGAGCATATGTTTTTCGAGGGTGATCGAATCAATGCCATGCGTGAGATGATCCTTGCAGACAATGAGCGGGATCGTCGTAGGGCACTTGCCAAGCTGCTTCCCTACCAGCGCAAGGACTTCGCTGGAATCTTCCGCGAGCTGAAGGGATTGCCTGCCACGATCAGGCTTCTTGATCCCCCTCTGCACGAATTTCTACCTAATGATGTCAGTGGGCAGGAGGAACTTTCCCGTAGAATTGGAATAAGCGTCTCCGCTATTGCCCGGCGTGTGCGCGAGTTGCACGAGTTTAATCCGATGCTGGGTCACCGAGGTTGCCGGCTCGGGATTACTTATCCGGAGATTACCGAAATGCAGGCGCATGCTGTGTTTGAGTCGGCCTTGGAAGTGGCTCAAACTGGTTTGAAGGTGCGGCCTGAGATCATGGTGCCGCTGGTTGGTGACCGCCGTGAATTCGATCTCCAGGCTGAAATTATCCATTCGGTTGCCTCGGAAGTGCTGGGGAAGAAAAAGAGATCCATCTCCTACACTGTGGGAACGATGATTGAGGTGCCACGAGCCGCGCTCATGGCGGGCAGCATCGCCGGCACGGCCCAATTCTTCAGCTTTGGCACTAATGATCTCACCCAGACCACCTTGGGTATCAGCAGGGATGACATGGGATCCTTTGCGACCGCTTATACAGAAAACGAAATCTTTGCCCGCAATCCTTTCGCCACCCTCGATCAGGATGGAGTCGGTCTTCTGATGAAGATGGCTGTGAGTGCGGGACGCGAGAGCAATCCCGATCTCAAGATCGGGATCTGCGGTGAACATGGCGGGGATCCTGCTTCTATAACCTTCTGTCATCGCTTGGGTATTAACTACGTCAGCTGCTCCCCCTATCGCGTACCGGTCGCGCGTCTCGCCGCTGCACAGGCGGCTTTGGCTGACTGATACGATGCTACCCGCTTCCAGCCCTTTTTTGAAACGATTCTTATTTAGTAGGCGGCCTGGGCTCCCTTGATATTC
>JBAXXS010000050.1:0-13920 GCA_037127835.1 Verrucomicrobiota bacterium
TCGGCACAAAAAACCTATCCAGAATATGGGATGTGGGGTGGTGGTTTTCTTGTGAACGCTTTACATCTTCAGCGTGACTTTTTTCTAAGAATTCTTTTTCGGCGTCGGGACTATATTGGTATTTTTCTTGTAGCCCGGGAGTGAGATTCTTGAACTTCAATTTAGCAACACCATCGGGATAACAGATAACAAGTCCATCAGGCTCTACGCGCTTCAATGTGGCATCGGCATAATGCTTCCCATCCAGAGTTTTGAATTCCTCTGCAAAGAGAGGCCCTAAAATTAGGAAAATATAACAAACGATGCTGTATAGAAAACGATTCACTATATCATGTTTTAGAGGCAAATGATATTGTCATGCAAGGCAAAGCTCTCCTGTTTCGGGGCATTCGCCTTGAGGTACGCGCAGGCTAGATCGCTAGCCTGCTCGGCCTACAGTCTGCTTTAAGACTCTCGAGCTTAATCGGTCTTAATCGCTACTGTCAGTTGGCAGCTAATGGAGTTCTTAAAGAACTCCTCTCACAATACGTGCATCCAACCATTTCCTTTTCCTCCGCCTTTTCTCTTCAACTTTTTTAACACCCAAACACTTTAACCTTTCAACTCGCCGCTTTACGGCGGGGCGCCTACTGGGGTTCGTAGAGTATCCTTCCACACTGCGGGCAGCCGACGATTTCCTTCTCAGCCCTCACTTCTAGGATGGACTGGTGGGTGACCTGCATGTTGCAGCCGGCGCAGACGCCGTGCTCGACGGTGACAAGCGCGATGCCGTTCTTGCTCTTGAAGAGGCGGTTGTAGCGGTCGAGGAGATCCTCGTCGATTCCGTCGGTGAAGCCGGGGCGTTCGGCTTCGAGCTCCTTCTGTCTGGCCTCTAAGTTCGCTTTGCGGGAGACGAGAGAGGCCATGTGCGTTTCCACCTTCTTTTTCTCGGTGACATGAGCTTCCTGAGCGGCTTGCAGAGCGGGCTTCAGGCTTTCGGCATCTTCCATCAAGGCCAGTTCGCGGTCCTCGATCTCAACAATCGACTTTTCGGCCATTTCGATCTCGTGGCGCAAGGCTGAGAATTCCTCGTTCTTGCGGGTCTCGAGCTGCTGGTTCTTGTAGCGCGCGATCTGATCCTGCTTCGCCTTCACGTCGACCTCGAGTTTTTTGCGCTCGATCTCGATTTCCTTTTGGCGTGTCCGTGCTGCCTCGAGGCGGTCATCGGCGGCCTTAAGCTCGCGGTCCCGTGCTGCTTTTTCTCCGGGCAATGCCGCTAGCTCGGTGAGTACGGCACGGAGCTTCTGGTCGCGATCCTGGAGGATGAGGAGTTTTTCGACTGAGGGGAGCATAAGCCTGTGTAGGGAAGGGTATGAAGGGCCTCTATTTCCAGAGGTAGGACTGGGTGAGGGCGACGATCTTGTTGCCGACGATCAGGATGCAGCGCCAGTTGGTGACTTGGCCGTTCTCAAGGTAATCGTCGCCGATGATCGAGAACCGGGTGCCGAGTGAGCCCTTCACGTTGGTGTAGCTCTTTTCACGAGCCATCACGAAGTTGCCGAGGTTGGCCTGGCGGTACTCGAGGCGGATAGTCACGTCGGCCGGCGAGCCGTGGTTCCACCAGAAGAAGTTGAAGTAATTCCCCTTGAGCTCACCCTTGTCGAGTGAGGTAGTGGCCGGCCACATGTAGTAGCGACGCTCGAATTCGATGGATTCGTTCGGCTTTGAACCTCCTTTCGGAAATAGAGCGGGATCATTCAGGAACTGGGTCTCTTTCCGGAAGGTGAAGGCGGAATTGATGGCGAGCGGCAGGACATTCGCCTGATCCAGCTTGAGCTGGGGCGGCTCCTGAGTGGCGCACCCTCCTAGGAATAATAGAGGCACGAGTGCCAAGAGAGTTAGCGGCCGGAGTCCGTGCGAGAACTGGTCCCGAAGGTCCCTGAGATCTACAAAGAGAAAGCTCATAAAACGTTGATCAAAGCGGTTGGCTTGCAAGCTGTCAATCCGCCGAGGTTGGGCTGGAGCTTGGTTGCGATGACGCTCTTGACGATTTTCGCCCTCCTCTCCAATGTCCCCTTCATGAGCCAGTTCCAAAATTCCCTCCATTCCCTTCAGGAAGTCCTTCAGGCGCTGCCCCCGTTGCAGGCCGATCTGGAAAAGGCTGCCGCCATGGCCGGCGATGCCCTGCTGGCCGGTAACAAGCTGATGTTCTGCGGCAATGGCGGGAGCGCCAGCGACAGCGCTCATCTGGCGACCGAGTTCACCTGCCGATTCAAGGAAGACCGCCGCCCCTATCCGGCCATGGCCTTCACGGTTGACGCCGGCCTGATGACAGCGATCGGGAACGACTATGACTTCTCCGAGGTCTTCGCGCGTCAGGTTGCTGCCTTCGGTAAGCCAGGCGACGTTCTCGTCGTGCTCACCACGAGCGGCAAGTCACGGAATATCCTGGCGGCTCTCGAGGAGGCTCGCAGGCAAGGGGTTCACACGATCGCATTCCTTGGCAAGGGGGGTGGCTTCACCAAGGGTGCTGCTGACGTCGAGCTGATCGTTCCCGGGATCGAGACCGCGCGGATCCAAGAGGCACAGAAGTTTCTGCTCCATGTCCTTTGCGAGATCATTGAGGAGCGCCTTCCCCGTTAGTTGAACGTTAATGATTGCTAAGGGCTGCGACACTTGAACGGACCTCAGTTTTCCATGGTCGCCTGGATCGCCGTCGGCCTGCTCGGTCTGATCAACGGATCTTTTCTGAATGCGGTCATTCACCGCCTTCCGCTCGGTATCTCCCTACTGAATCCCAAGCGATCGTTCTGTCCCGGCTGTGGCAAAACGATCCCGTGGCATGAGAACCTGCCGGTGGCAAGTTGGGTGCTTTTGCGCGGCTGCTGCTCGGGGTGTGCCATGCCGATCGCGATCCGCTATCCCCTGGTCGAGCTTCTGACCGCGGGTCTCTATTTGCTGGCCTGGGAATGCTTTGGCCTGCCTCTGGCGCCGGTCTTCTGGCTCTTCCTTTCGCTGCTTGTGGCGGCGACCTTTATTGACTTTGACCATCTGATCATCCCGGATGAGATCACTAAGGGGGGCGTCATTGCAGGTCTGATCTGCTCGCTGCTGGTGCCGAGTATGATGGGGGCTCTCGTCTGGTGGCAGGGACTTCTACTCTCTTTGCTAGGAGCCGCACTTGGCTTTTTCCTGCTCTGGGGTGTCGTGGAGCTGGGGAAACTGGCCTTCGGTCGCCGAAGAATCAGGACAGCAGAACCGACCTTACTCGAGATCACGGGAACTGATGCTGAGCCTCTGTTGATTTTCGGTCAGGAGAGCATCCCTCTGGCCGACCTGTTTTACCGCGAGAAGGACCGGGTGGAGGCCTCCTGTGCATGGTTTGAGATCGACGGGGAACGACTTCAGGTTCAGGAGAAAGAGTCACTGATCCTTAATCCGAGCGGCGTAACATATGGCTCACGCTTCTGGGCCTACGATGGAATCTCCGAGCTCATGCCGCTTCGGGCCGAGGTGAGCGTGATCACATTGCCCCGCGAGGCGATGGGCTTCGGCGACGTGAAATTCCTGGCTTGTATCGGAGCCTTCCTGGGGTGGAAAGGAGTGCTCTTCTCTCTCTTTGCCGGATCGATTGTTGGGGCCCTGATCGGTGTTGCAATGATGGCCGCCACCCGGGGTCGCTCCGGAGGAAGGATACCCTTCGGTCCCTATCTGGCTCTGGGAGCCCTACTCTGGGTTTTTGTCGGACCCGAGTTCATTGATCTCTACGCAAACTGGGTCACGGGAGGCGGTTTTTTTCTCCTGCTACGCCATCCCTCCCTGTAATCTCAAAACTTCATGTCCCAACACCAGCAGTCGCGCCAGAATCACGAGGGGAAGCCCGCACCGTTCCTTTTCAAGTATCTCCCTAAGAGCTGGGGGCCGTTCCGCGAGCTGGTGGGCTATCTGGCTCCCTACAAGCAGCGCATCGCGCTTGGGTTGCTGGCCGGGATTGGATTTGCGGCGGTCAACAGCTCCATGCTTCTGCTGATACGATGGATTGGCGACACGGCTTTCCAGGGGAAATTCAGCCAGGCGGACATGATGAAGGGGGCAACCCTGGGCCAAGGCCCGAAAATCGATGCATTCCTCTGGATGGCCCTGCTGATCCCCGGGGTGATGATCCTGCGCAGCCTGCTCTCCTATGCGAATGTCTACTGCCTGACCTGGGTCAGTTTACGAGCCCTCCGCGACATGCGTCGCCGGGTCTTCGGCCATCTCATGGGTCAATCCCTTGATTTCTTCAACAAGTCGCAGTCCGGTCGACTGCTCTCACGCGTCCTAAACGACACGATGGTCGCCCAGCAATCGATGGTCACGATCGTCGGCGATCTGGTGAAGCAGCCTCTGACAGCACTCGGCGCCATCCTCGTCCTGCTGCACATCGACTGGAAGTTTACCCTTTTCTCACTCGTTCTTTTCCCTATTTGCCTGGTGCCGGTGATCGTCTACGGGCGTCGCGTCCGCAAGGCCTCCCGCGCCATGCAGAACGAAGCGGGAGTCATGGCCGTAATCCTGCAGGAATCCTTCGCCGGAGTTCGCATTATCAAGTCTTTTGCCCGTGAGGCCTTCCAGCTGCGTCTTTTTGACAAGTCGAGCGAGGAGCAGTTCCGCTCCAGTATGAAGGCCAGTAAGAGCGGCGCCATCGTCCAGCCGATGATCGAGACGGTCTCCGCCTTCGGTGTCTCGCTGGCCCTTTTCTATGTCTACTTCTCTCACTTGACCATCGGGAGTTTCCTGGCCCTGCTCGGCGGTATGTTCCTGCTCTACGATCCGATCAAGAACATCAGCAAGATCCACGTGACCATCCAGAACTGCCTCGGCGCGGCCACGAGCATCATTGAACTGCTCGCCACCAAGCCGACGATCCACGACTTGCCGGGGGCCCGGCCGCTTGGAGCCGTACGCGGTCATTTGGCCTTCGAGGGAGTGAATTTCTCATACGGCATTCCGAGTGTCGCTGGTGGTATGGCGGAGAATGCCGTAACCGGTCTGAATCTGGTGATTGAGCCGGGACAGAAAGTCGCCCTGGTCGGGGCCAGCGGCGCCGGGAAGAGCACGATCCTCTCGCTACTGCTCCGCTTCTATGATCCTCAGCAGGGGCGCGTCTTGATCGACGGGAATGATTTGCGCGATCTGACTCTCGATTCGTTGCGCGAGCAGATCGGCATCGTCACCCAGGAGAGTTTCCTCTTCCACGATTCGATCTATGAGAATATCCGCTTCGGTCGACTTGATGCCACAAAGGAAGAGATCGAGCATGCCGCACGTCTCGCCTATGCACACGACTTCATCATGGCCCAACCTCACGGCTACAAGACGGTGGTCGGCGACAAGGGATGCCTCCTCTCCGGCGGCCAGCAGCAGCGTCTGGCGATTGCCCGGGCTTTGCTGAAAGCTGCCCCTGTCCTCCTGCTCGATGAGGCGACCTCGGCACTCGACTCAGAATCGGAGAAGATGATCCAGTCGGCCCTCGAGAGTCTCTCCGAAGGACGCACGGTGATCGCGATCGCCCACCGACTCTCGACGGTCCTCGGCAGCGACATGATCGTCGTTATGGATCAGGGCCAGATCGTGGCCTCTGGCACCCATGCCGAGTTATTGAACTCCTCCGAGCTTTATTCCAATCTCTATCGTCTCCAGTTCACCCACGCCGCCTAACAGGCTGACGGTCTGACGTGGCTAACTGACTAACGGAACTCCACTATCTTTAAGCATGAAAATCCAACGCGCCCTCCTCTCCGTCTCCGACAAGACTGGACTCATCGACTTCGTCCGCGGCCTGCATGAGCAGAATGTCGAACTCCTCTCCACCGGAGGCACTGCCAAGGCGATCGCCGCCGCTGGCATTCCGGTCCGAGAGATCTCCGACTACACCGGCTTCCCCGAGATGATGGATGGCCGCGTGAAGACACTCATCCCGAAGGTTCACGGCGGACTTCTCTTCCTTCGCGACGATCCGAAGCATCAGGCCCAGGCGGCCGAGCACGGTATCCTGCCGATCGATCTGGTCTGCGTGAATCTCTACCCCTTTGAGGAGACCGTGGCCAAGAAGGGCGTGACCCTGGAAGAGGCCATCGAGCAGATCGATATCGGCGGTCCCTCCATGATCCGCAGCGGGTCTAAGAACCACCGCTCCGTCACCGTCGTTGTGGATCCCGATGACTATCCCCGCGTCCTTGAGGCGATGAAGGCCGGCAATGGCGAGACCACGCCCGAGTTGCGGGCCCGTCTTGCGGTGAAGGCCTTTGCTACAACCGGTGCCTACGACCGCGCCATCAGCTCCTATCTGGATAACGAGAGCGCCCCCGGCGAGACCCTTTCCCTGGAGTTTCCCCTAGCCGGGCGCCTTCGATACGGCGAGAACCCCCACCAGGAAGCCGAACTCTACGGCAGTTTCTTCGACTATTTCGAGAAGCTCCACGGCAAGGAACTCTCCTTCAACAACATCCTTGATATCACGGCTGCCGCCCGTCTGATCAGCGAGTTTGAGAAGCCGACCGTCGCCATCCTGAAACATACCAATCCCTGTGGTGTCGGTAGTGACGAGAATCTCGCAGAGGCATGGGAGAAGGCTTTTGCAACCGATCGGTCTGCACCCTTCGGAGGCATCATCATCGTGAACCGCCCGGTCGATGAGGCGCTCGCCCGCGCCATCTCCGAGATCTTCAGCGAGGTGATCATCGCTCCTGAGTTTTCCGTCGATGCCCGCGCCTTGCTGCAGAAAAAGAAGAACCTCCGACTCATGCGTCTGCTCCAGGAAATTCCCGCTTCAGATCGCGATATCCGTTCCGTGATCGGCGGCATGCTTGTCCAGGATGCCGATGTCACCCCGAAAGAGGGGCTGGGCAGCATAGAGCACCATGTCGTCTCCAGCCGCCCGCCTACCAAGGATGAGATCGAGGCTATGGAATTCGGCTGGAAGGTCGTCAAGCATGTGAAGAGCAACGCCATTGTCTATGCCGGCAAGGACCGCACTCTTGGTATTGGTGCCGGGCAGATGTCCCGTGTCGACTCCTCACGTATCGCCGTCTGGAAGGCGGGTGAGGCTGGTCTCTCACTGAAGGGAAGTGTTGTATGCTCCGATGCCTTCTTCCCGTTTCCCGACGGCCTGATCGCCGCCGCTGAAGCGGGTGCGACCGCTGCCATTCAGCCGGGCGGTTCCGTCCGTGATCCTGAGGTGATCGCCGCCGCCAACGAGCGCGGTGTCTCGATGGTCTTCACCGGCACCCGCCACTTCCGGCACTAAACTCTTTTCTTATCCATGGGAGCGTTGCTCGGCGTCAATATCGACCATGTCGCCACCGTGCGACAGGCTCGCTATGCGAAAAATGCCGGTTCCATCAACGTCGAACCTGATCCTGTCGAAGCGGCACTAGCCGCCGAACGGGGAGGGGCTATCGGGATCACGGCCCATCTCCGCCAGGATCGCCGACATGTCATCGACCGCGATATCTTTCGCTTGAAGGAGACAATCGGAACTAAGCTCAACCTCGAGATGGGGAACTCCCCCGAGATCGTGGCGATTGCCCTGAAGGTCCTGCCTGCAGATGTCTGCCTTGTTCCGGAAAGCCGCGAAGAAGTGACCACCGAGGGAGGCCTCGACTGCATCAAACATCGGGTAGCCCTCGAGCCGACCCTCATGGCCATGCGCGACGCTGGCATCCGTGTCAGTCTATTCATTGATCCCGAGCCAGATCAGATAGCTGCCGCCGCCTCCCTGGGCGCTCCCGTCGTGGAGCTCCACACCGGAGCCTATGCAGAGGCATCTGGTGCAGCCCGTAAGGCTGAGTTAGCACGCCTTATCAAGGCCGCGCGACTAGCCGTGGAAGCCGGTATCCAGGTCAACGCAGGCCATGGGCTCAACTACACCAATGTGCAGCCGATCCTAACCCTCCCCGAGCTTGTGGAACTGAATATCGGCCACTCGATCGTTTCGCGCGCAATCTTCGTGGGATTAGAACAGGCGACGCGCGAAATGGTTGAGTGCTTGCGCTTTTAGCGCAGAGCTTTGTTGTTGCTTGCTCGCCGTATTCATAGATACGGCTTCGCTCTCACGCCTTGCTCTGCATCTAAAATCCCTGCGCCTCTGCGTGAGATTCTGCTGCGATTGCAACGCCGAGTACCGGGACGCACGGAGTAGCTTTTACGGAGATTTTCTGAACGAGCTGACGCGGTCTTAAGCGGGTGAATATTATTGCAGAATGTGTGCCGATAAGGCATACTGAATGAAGATGCGTTTTGAATGGGATCCTCACAAAAATGAACTTCTCAAATCCACCCGAGATATTTCTTTCGAGGCCATTGTGGTCCATATGGGACTTGGGGATCTTTGGAGAATCGCAGATCACCCCGATCAGGCACGCTACCCTGGGCAGAAGCTCTTCTTCGTCATCATTGAGGACTATATCCACATCATTCCCTATGAGGAGCGAGGGGAAGTCATTTGGCTGATCACCATCATTCCCAGCCGTAAGGCTACCCGGGACTATCTAGAGGAAAAAAAACGATGAAACTGACTAAGGAAGAGCAAGAGATTGAATCACTGTACGAAGCTGGAAAAGTTGTACTGCGCAAGCCCGGAAGGGCGATGCTGAACAAGTTTGCAACCGCTGCGGATAACACCTTCCGAAAGGATCGTCGGATCAATATCCGGCTCTCCGAACACGACATGGTTGGGATTCAGCGTGTGGCAGCCTCCAAGGGGGTTCCCTACCAGACCCTCATCTCGGGCCTGATCCACCAGTTCGTCGAGGGGGATCTGGTTCAGAAGGCCTGAGCCTTTTTCTGTCTTCCGGACTTCTCTCAACCAAGGCGCAGTGAGATTGGATAGAGAGCAAGGCATGCGAGCGCCGCTGTAGTGTACTACAGCAAGCGAGGAACAATGCCGCTATCCGCCAACTGTCGCAAGCCCCTACGCAGTCAAGGCTTCCCTCTCATTCCCTAGCGCTCCGGCCTTTTCCAAGAAGTCATCGTAGGTTCCGAGGTAGGAGGTGACCTTGCCATCGTTCACATGGAGGACCTTGGTGGCCAGCTTCCGGATGAAGTGGACGTCGTGGCTTATAAAGACAAGCGTTCCTTCGTATGCGCTGAGCGCCATGATAAGTGACTCGACTGTGTGGATGTCGAGATGGGTGGTCGGCTCATCCATCAGCAGGAGATTCGGGGGGTCGACCAGGAACTTGACGAGATTCAGGCGTGTCTTCTCACCGCCGCTCAGGACGGGGGTCTTCTTGAAGATATCATCCTTGCGAAAGAGGAAGGAGCCGAGGATGCCGCGAGCGTCGTTCTCTGAGAGCTCTCCGTTGGAGGCCCTGACCTCGTCGAGAATCGACTTGTTCGGATCAAGGGTGGCGGCTCTGTGCTGGCTGAAGTAGCCGATCTTCGCATTCGGTCCCTCGATCCGCTTTCCTTTCTGGAATTCGAGTGCACCGGCCAAGATCTTGAGTAGGGTCGACTTGCCGGCGCCATTGGGTCCAACCAGAACAGTGCGCTCCATCCTATCGATGGTGAGGTCGAGGCCCGAGTAGACCTTCCTCTCACCCTGGGAGGTGGGATAGGCCATATGGATCTCCTCGAGGATGACGGCTCGTTGGCCGCCTCGCGGAGGTTGGGGGATCTGGAAGCGGAATGGCTTGCGGGGAGGAAGCGGCTTCTCGATCAGCTCCAGTCGCTCGATCTGCTTCAGCTTGCTCATGGCCTGAGAGGCCTTGGAGGCGACCTGTCGGAAGCGATCATAGAACTCGCGTAGGTCGGTGATCTCCTTCTGCTGGTTCTTGTAGGCAGCATTATGCCGCTCGTAGCGGGAATCACGCTCCTCGAGGAAGGCGCTGTAGTTCCCGGAGTAGGAGTGCAGGCGGCACTCGGCGATCTCATAAACCGTCTGGATGATCTCATCCATGAATTGCCTGTCGTGAGAGATCAGAAGCACGGCGCCCGGATAGGTCTTCAGATAATTCTGGAGCCAGAGCAAGGAGACAAGATCGAGATGGTTGGTCGGCTCATCCAGCAAAAGCAGGTCGGGCTCCATGACCAGAAGGCGTGCCAGATGGGCGCGCATGACCCAGCCGCCGCTCAGTTCCTTGGCCTTCCGCTCAAAATCCTCCTGCTGGTAGCCCAGGCCCCCAAGGATCTTCTTGGCCTTAGCCTCGACCTTGGGGTCGCTGAGAGCGGCGTGCTTGGAGGAGGCTTCGCTGTACTCCGGGGTATCGACAGTGCCGGCCTCCTCAAGTTCCTTGAGGCGTTTCTCCAGAGCCGGAATCTCTCCGGCCCGACCAGTGGCGACATCGAGGACGGTCTCATCGCCAGTGGCCTCACCCTCCTGGGCGAGATGGCCGATCATGGTCCACTCATCCCGCTCGATCGTGCCCGAATCCGCCTCATCTTTTTTTAGAAGCAGGGAGAAGAGGGTCGATTTGCCGGCTCCATTGGGGCCGACCAAGGCAACGCGCTCGCCATAGTTAACCTGCATGTCGGCCTCCTCGAAGAGAGTGCGACCACCAATGGTTTTTTTGAGTTTTTTGATCGTGAGCATGGAATTAGGTAATCGGGAATGGGTGATGGGTAATTGGGATTCTAATTTGGAAAAGATGTGGAATGGATTTGGAACCTTATAGCCTAACAGTCTTCAGTCTAACCCCCTAAAAAGCTTCAACCTCCCGCAGCGATTCGAGCACTGCAGAAGTCACCATCTGGACAGTGATCTCTTTCATGCAGCGGAAGTCGATTGGGCATTCCCTGAGATAGCAGGGGCTGCATTCGACCTTGCGTCTGATTATCCGGTGAGGCGGTTTGGTGATGCTGCCGAGATGGCCAGGGCCGGTGAGGGCAGGTTCGGTCGAGCCGAAGATCGCGACGACCGGCAGACCTAGAAGGTCCGCGAGATGCATGGTGCCGGTATCATTGGTCAGGAGCAGGGTGCAGCTCTTGAGCTCGTCGATGAGTTCTGGGAGCGTGGTTCTGCCGCAGAGGTTCTCCACCTTTCCGGGAAAATTGCGTGAGAGAACCTCTCCGAGATCCGCTTCCTTGGCCGTGCCGACGATAACCCAGGTGAGGTCATGATCCTTCGATATCTCCTCCATGACTGATCGGTAGCGCTCGATCGGCCAGCGCTTGGCAGGTCCGTATTCTGCGCCGGAACAGAGTGCGATGCGGATCGGGCCCTGGGGAGCGGGACGGGGAGTTTGTTCTTTTGGTTCCGGGCCTCCCAGATGGCGGACGCTGGAGAGTAGCTCCTCTGTCTGATGGAGTGTAGGGTGAAGCTGCCGGTTGGGAGGGAGGGTCTGGTTCAGCAGACGCTTGCCCCGGTGGATCTCTCTGCCGACCCGGCGCGGGATGCCGGCCAGCCAGACCTCCAGGGCGCTGCGCAGGGAATTCGGTAGTAGGATCGCTACATCGAAGGATCCGGCTGACTTGATCAGATTGGGAACCTGCCAAGGGGAGGACTTCGGCGGGATGGAAAGGATCGCATCGACTTCGGGAATCTCCTTCCAGAGCGGCATGAGTTTTTCAGGCGTGAGGATCGTGAGCCGGAGGTCGGGGCGTCCAGCCTTGATCGCACGGATCGCAGGAACAGCCATGCAGGCATCTCCAAGCCAGTTCGGTGAGCGAAGTAGAATCTTGAAGGGCTGGAGATCCGTGGGTTTGATCTCGGGAGGCAGATAGATGCCACGCTTGACTCCGCTCAGCAGGAAGTTCGGGTGGGGGGTTTTCCAGCGGTTGTGAACCCAGAACCAGTCGGAGGGAGAACGTCGTATTTCCTTCTCGAGTAGCGTATTGAGTTTCATCGTGACCTCCTCGACAGTGAGTCCCTCGGTCGGGATCGGATCGCTGGTATGGAGAACCCATCGGGCAAGCCCCACGGTTCTGACCGTGGCCTGAACAAGCAGGGAGTCAGTGCGCTGCGCTAGGCTTGCCGCCAGGGGTGACGTGGAGGCGAGCTTATCAAAGAGGGGCATCCAGATTCCGGCATTCCCCGCGTGCTGGTCGGTCAGGACGCCGACCGCACCTCCCTCCTTGAGCATGGTCACGGCAGCCTGCATCTCCTTCTTGCGGTCGAAGGTGACAACCCCGCGACTGCGGCGATCCCCGTTGACTAGATCATCCATGAGGGGGTTACGGAGCGCCTGATAGATACAACCCGCCGGGCGGGGTTTGATGGATTCTCCGATCTGAGCGCTAATCTCCCAGTTACCCGAATGGCTGAGAGCGATCACGGTTCCTTGTTGACCGGCCTTTTTCCCGATAACCCAGTCGATCCAGTTTTCCTCCTTCTCCATGCTGAGTCTGGAACGAAGTTGCTTCATGCTCATGGCCGGGATCTTGACCGAGCAAACGATATTGGCCCCGAGATTGAGAAAATGAGTCAGGGTGATCCGCGAGGCTTCCCGGTCGGTCAGCGAGGGACCGAAAGCGATCTGGAGATTCTGTTTGGAGAGACGGCGGTAGCGAGGCAGAATCATCCACACCAGAAGCCCGATTGCCTGTCCCAAGACGAAACAGACCGTGATGGGGAGCAATCGGATAAGGGTGACAACCGATAAAGCGAGCAGATACAGAAGACGATCCATGATCAAAATCGAAGGTGACAACACTAACGAGGCCCCTGCGGCTTCGGAAGGCAAATCCCCCATTAGCGCGGCGATCTTCCTTCCCGGAACGACAATCGGCATCCTGGGAAGCGGCCAACTGGGCCGGATGTCCGCCATGGCGGCTAAGAGTCTCGGCTACCGCGTGGCGGTCTTGGATGAAGTTGCCGATGGTCCCGCCTGCTCTTGTGTGGATCTCTCCATCACCGCAGCTTTCGACGATCTCGATGCACTGGCCCACTTTGCCGATGCGGTCGATGTCGTGACCGTGGAGTTCGAGAATATCCCGATCGGCGCGCTGGAGTTTCTGGAGACGCGCGTTCCGGTAAGGCCCTCCGCCTCGGTCGTGCGGATCTGCCAGGACCGCGTGCTGGAGAAGGAGTTCTTGCAGAACAACGGGTTTCCCGTGGCTCCCTTTCGGGTCATCAACTCTGCGGAGGAGCTTGCCTCAGCCCTGTCAGAACTGAACGCCCCCTGCATTCTGAAGACCGCGGCCCTCGGTTACGATGGCAAGGGGCAGATTTCCCTCAAGCCAGGGGATGATTCCGCAAGCGCCTGGAAGCAACTGGCCGCACCTCGGGCTGTGCTGGAACAACGAATCGCTTTTGCTTCCGAGGCCTCCGTGATCTGCGCGCGTTCTCTCAGAGGGGAAACGCTCTGCTTCCCTGTCCAGGCGAATATCCATCGGAATGGCATTCTCGATGTCACGACGGTACCCGCGCAATTGGATCCTGATGTGCTTGTTAAAGCCCAAGAGATCACCTCAGCGATCGCCTCGAAACTCAATGTCGTCGGGCTGATCACCGCCGAGTTTTTTGTGATGGAGAACGGCGACCTTATTGTGAATGAACTTGCTCCGCGTCCCCACAACTCCGGACACCACACGCTCGAGACCACAATGACTAGCCAGTTCGCCCAGCATGTCAGGGCGGTCTGCGGTCTGCCGCTCGGACCGGTCGAGCTCCGCTCCGCGGGCGTGATGGTGAATCTACTGGGCGATCTCTGGCAGTCAGGCGAACCCGACTGGGAGCTCCTGCTGCGCGAAACTGGACTCTTCCTCCATCTCTATGGGAAGCGGGAGCCAAAGGCTGGCCGCAAGATGGGTCACTTTACCTTGCTCTCCGCTCAGTCAAGTCTTCCGGAAGCACAAAAGAGAGCGATCGAACTGCGCGAACTGATAAAGTCCGGAGAAGGCTCAGACAGGCTCTCAAGAAAAAATCTTTGAACGCATTTGATTCCTGCTTGTCTGAAAATATTGCCGATAAAACTCCGAGCTAAAATCGTGAACAACAAAGCAAAAATTCCAAATAGCAAA
>JBAXXS010000051.1:0-13850 GCA_037127835.1 Verrucomicrobiota bacterium
CATCGTGGCTCAGGCCCAAGAGCAAGGCATGCAGGTTGTCATCCCCCCCAAAAAAGGAACAGAAGAACTCCACGACCCAATGACCCAATGTCCCAATGTCCCTACGACAAAGATCTCTACCGATTGAGACATCTCGTTGAAAATGCCTTCCTTCACCTCTAACGGTGGCGCGGTATCGCTACCCGATATGCGAAGAATGCCTCTTCTTTCCTTGCTGCCATCCACATCCGTTGCATTGCCCTCTGGGCTAATATCTCGTGACTCTACTAACTAGGGGTGAATTTTACAAAAAAGAGCTAGTCAAACCGCGGGGGGGTGCTTAAGTCCTTAAAAAATAAGATGTCTGATTTTCTTGACCAGATTCCAGATGATGGCGCTTCCCCCGTTGTTTCTGGGGAAAACAAACCTGTTATGCGCAAGGTGGCGATAGTCGATTCGGGATTTCGGGAGTTTGAGGAAACCTCCGTACTCCGTCCCCGCATCCTGGGGATCAAGACGCCGCAGGATTCCCGAGATCGCCGCAATCTCAAGCTGCTCGGGTTGGCTATCCTGGTTGCGGTCGTGATTTTCGGAGTGCTGGAGTACAAGCAGTTGCACGAAGCGGCTCATGAGGCCAAGCGGTCTGCCATGGGGCTGTTTATGAATAAGTAGTGCTTTCCGGGAGTTTTACTCCCCGTTTAAGCTTTTCCGCTACGGTTTTTATCCCTTTGCTCCGTGCATGCCCTTTCGCTCGCTCGGCCTTGATGCCGCTATTCTCAAAGCCGTCCAAGAGACTGGCTACACGGAACCGACCCCAATCCAAGCCGCCGCGATTCCCTTCGTACTGCAGCGCAGGGATCTGATCGGTATCGCGCAGACTGGCACCGGCAAGACAGCCGCTTTCACACTGCCGATTCTCTCGCTTCTGGCCGCATCACCTTCTAAGGGCATTCGAGCTCTGATCATTGCCCCGACCCGCGAACTGGTCGTCCAGATCGAGGAGAATGTCCGGGCCTACGCCAAGCACATGCCGCTCACCGTGGCCACGATCTTCGGGGGTGTTAGCGAGCGCCCGCAGATCAAGGCACTCGAGCAGGGGGCCGACCTCGTGGTCGCCACTCCGGGACGCCTACTCGACCTGATCCGTGGAAGGGAAAAGGCTTTCGCCCACATCGAGTTCTTGGTGCTCGACGAGGCCGACCGGATGCTGGACATGGGCTTTGTGCCCGCGATCCGCCAGATCGTGAGGCTGCTGCCTCGCAAGCGTCAGACGCTCTTCTTCTCAGCGACGCTCTCCCGCGAGATCGAGAAGCTGACAGGGGAATTCCTGCAGGAGCCCGAGACAGTCGAGATCGGCCGTCGTTCCAATCCCGCCGACACCGTCACTCAGTCGGTCTATGAGATTCCCCAGCATCTCAAGCCGGGCCTTCTTCTCCATTTGCTTCAGAACAAGGCGCTCAATGTGGTGCTTGTCTTCACGCGGACAAAGCATGGGGCCGATCGTATTGCACGGCGCCTAGAGCAATCGGGTATCACGACCGGAACGATCCATTCGAACCGTTCTCAGAATCAGCGTCTGCGGGCCCTTAATGAATTCAAGGACGGCAAGATTCGCGTCCTTGTGGCGACCGATATCGCCGCACGCGGCATCGATGTCGATGGGATCACCCATGTGGTGAACTACGACTTCCCCCCACACCACGAGGATTATGTTCATCGCATCGGACGCACAGGCCGCGCAAAGGCCGTCGGCGAGGCGATCAGCTTCGTCTCCAAGGAGGACGACGATGCCCTGCGCGCTCTTGAGCGCTTTACCCGCCGTGGGATCCCGCGCGTCAAGGCCGAGGGATTCGATGACAGGGCGCCCGCCCCTCCCCGAGAGAGAGGTGCAGGCGGCGATCGTCGTCCGCCGCGCAAGCCGGGCGAAGTGAGAGCTCCCCGCTCTTCATCCTCCTCTTCTTATCGTAGCGGAGGCCAGCCACGCCAGCGTCGTGCTGATACAGGCGGCGGTTCCGGCAGCACTCAGTCCGGTCAGAAATCTACAGGTGAGAAGAAAGGCGTGATCGGACGGATCTTCGGCCTTGGCCGACGCCGGGACTAGAAAAGGATTTACGATTGCTGGACTTTCTTCCGGAACAAGCCAATGAATCTGGAACTCATGAAAGGTGACAAGGATGAATTGGTGTCATCAACTGGATGAGCCGGTCCCCCTGGCTCCCCTTCATGATCTTTAGGTTTAAGGTCAGCTCGTTCTTTTCCTGAGTTCCAGAGTTCCAGATTAAATCTTTTGAGCTTTGGGTCTGTGATTTTTGGCCACTCCCTAGTGCGCCCCCTGCAGGATGATCTCGGTGATGCCGGGGTGCTGTGAGGTTTTGCCGGGAGTGATTTCGTCGATACTCAGTTCGATGAGATCTCCCTGATTCAAGAGGATGTCGGGGAAATGGAAGTCTTGCCGGCGCCAGGTATCGGCGAGATAGAGGCGGGCGACCCTCTTTTTATTCACGAGCCAGGGTCTTGGCGTCATCATCGCAGAGCTCCGATGCGGGCTTAAGTGTGGAAACATAACTACCTGCCAGCGTTTCCCAGAAGAAGGCACAGCGGAGCGAGCATCCACCCATCAGATCCTGAAGGAAAGGCTCGCCAACCTTCGGTTTCAGCAGGGGAGGGGAATCAGCGTGGACTGATGATACGATCGCCGCAAAAGCCAGTAGGCTCAGTGTAATGAAGGAGGGTCTCAGGCGCACGATTTGCAAACTCCGTGGAGAGTGATCTCGTGATCTGTGACCCGGAACCCCGCAGGGACTAGTTTTTTAAGACCTTCCACGCATTTCTCGAGGTCGAAGACCGCATGGCATTCTCGGCAGTGAAAGTGATGATGGTGTCCTTTGTCGGCACGTTCATAGCGTGGCGCCTGTCCAGGGATCTCTACGCAGCAGACCTGGCCCTCTTCTTGAAGGGTCTTGAGCGTGCGGTAGACCGTGGCGATCCCGAGAGTGGGGGCGCTCTTCAGGGCAAGGGTCAGGATCTCGTCTGGCAGGAGTGGATGTTCCTGCTCGGTCAAGACGGCCTTGATGGCCTCCTTCTGGCGGGTTGTGCGTCGTTCGATAGCCAAGATGTTACTATGCCCGGTAGAGATCGTTATTTCAAGCCGTCGACGATGGCCGAGACATTATGCCTCATCATGGAGTCATAGGTATTTGCCTCGGTCTCACCTAGTCCATCGGAGTAGAGTGTGTATCCCGTCCTGGCCCCTGTTTCCTTGGAGATCTGCTGAACGGTGCGGGGATTCTCGATGCTCTCGAAGAAGACAGCCTTCACACGTTCTCCTCTGATCACTTCGATGATCTCCCTCACATGTCGGGAGGATGGCTCTTCATTCGTTGAGACTCCTTTTAAGGGATAAATGGTGAATCCGTAGTCATGGGCAAAATATTGGAGAGCATCGTGCGAGGTGACGAGTTTGCGCTGATCGTGGGAGAGTCCTGCCAGTTTCACCCGGATCCAACGCTGCAATTCGTCCAGAGAGGCAAGATAGCTCTGGGCATTCTTTTGGTAACTGGCTGCATTGGCTGGATCGGCCCTAGCAAATGCGGCAGCTATCACTCTGGTGGCCATCTTCATATTTTCAACACTGTGCCACCAGTGGGGATCCTCCACTTTCTTTCCATCCTCGTTCATGGTCAGGGAGGGAATGTCTCCGCCGATGTTCAGGAACTTGGAGGAAGCGCCCCCGGCAGCCTCTTCGAGTTTTGTCAGATATCCCTCGATTCCCTTCCCTGTGAAGAGGACAAGATTCGCATCAGCGACTTTTCTCACATCACCCGGTGTAGGTTCGAATTCATGGGGATCGATTCCCGATTTGATGACAGCCACCACCTTGACGTGATTGCCCCCGATGTTTTTCGCAAGATCTGTCGTGATGGTTGAGAGAGAGGCCACGGTGAGGTCGGCGCGGCCCGATGATGATCCGAAAACGACCGCGGCGAGGAACAGGGGAAGAGAGGGGATGATTTTCATGACGCTATTAAGAGCAGATTATTGACAGCGTGGAGTGCTATTGATAAGAGGCAATCACTATCATTCATCTCGTGCAACACCCATCCTCACTCGATACATCAATCTATGCTAACGGGAACATAAACCCGATGATTCGGATCCGAGCACAGGCTGGTCATCCGTCAGCGAAGCCGCTAAATGAAGTGCTTCGTATGAGGATTGTTCGGATCTTTTTCACACTCCTGATCGGTTTGGCTGCCCCGCTCCTGCAAGCGGAACAGCCGCCGATTCTGGATCCGGCGTTCAATCCCCTGCTGCGGGAGAAGATTGCGGGGGATCTTTACGGTTACAGACCCAAAGTTGAGGAAAATGGGATCTCTCTCTTCGCTCAGTCGGTCACCGATATGCTCTGGAACACTGTCGGTGGTAATTCCACCGGGAGTGCCTGCGACGGATTAGTTCAGTTCGGAATGGAGATCGATCTCGCCAAGACTGTGGGCCTGCCAGGGGGGCGCTTCAAGAACTCATGGTTCTGGCTCTACGGCCGCAATCCCTCCAACTACGTCGGGGATGTCAACGGAGTCAGCGGCATCTCGGGCCTCCCTTCCTTCCGCTGCTACGAACTCTGGTATGAGCAGAATGTGATGGAGGACGCCCTCTCCCTGCGCGGCGGTCTTCTCGGGCTTGACTCGGAGTTCTGCTATCCTGAGACGGCACTACTCTTCATGAACGGCTCCTTTGGTATGCCGGCACTCATGTCCCAGAATCTCGTTAACAGCGGCCCTCAGTATCCCATGGCAACACCGGGCATCAGGCTTGCTGTCAGACCTGTCTCCTGGCTTACCCTTCGCAGCGCCTTCTCCCAAGCCAACCCCTTTCCGCAGAGCGAGAACCTTCACAACTTCAACTGGAACTTCGGTTCCTCCGGAGGGCTCCTCAGCATGAATGAAGCTGAGGCCCGATGGGAATCCCTGCTCAAGGAGAGGAAGCTACCTGGCTCCGCAAAGGCCGGCTTTTTCATCCAGTCGGGACAGAGTCCCGCGGTTCCCGATAAATGGTCCTTCGGCCCCCCCGATTCACTCCAGTACTGCACCGGATTCTATGGGATCATTGACCAGATGTTGTACCGTGCGCCGGGTCAGGATGAAGCCCCGTCGAAAAACCCCGTTACCGACAAATCGGTCGTGGATGGCAAGGGTGCCGACGGCAAAAGCTCCGCCTCGGAGGCGCCCGTACGCGGTCTGAATTCCTGGTTGAGGCTCGGCTTCTGCCCCCAGTCCTACAACCCGCTCTCCATCTACACGGACGGAGGTCTGGTCTATACCGGACTGATCCCGGGCCGTGAGGAAGACAAGACGGGCATTGCCTTCTGCTACGGACAGGTCAGCAGCGGCTACATGAATCTGGCAAATGCCCAGGGAATTCCGGGCCCCTCTTTCGAGGCGGTGATCGAGCTCACCCACTCGTTCCGCCTTGCCCCCGCCATCGCTCTCCAACCCGACATCCAGTACGTCATGCATCCTGGAGGAACACAACAGAATGGGAATGCCCTTGTGGTAGGGATGCGTGCCGTGGTGGATTTTTAAGAAGGGATTGGTTAGCCTCTGCGAATGGAAACTCAAGAGCTGATCAGTGAGAGCGAACGCGATGCCGTGGCCGTCCGCGATTTCTTCAATGGCTGGACGCTCTATCGCAGGATCGTCGATAACGACTATCTCTACCATCGCTCGGTGGGGGAGGTATTCTCAAGGTGGCTCGACCGTGTGGACGGCCCCTTCAGTTTTCTTGATCTGGGATGTGGCGATGCGGAGTTCAGCTCCGGGATCCTGAGTGGAAGGCCGCTTCGTTCTTACACCGGGATCGACCTCTCCCCGGTGGCTCTTGACCTTGCGCATCATAATACCACTTCGCTCGGCGTTCCCTGCAACCTGATTGTCGGAGACTTTCTCCTGAGCCTAAGCGCATTACCTGAAGAATACGATCTGATCTACATCGGCCTCTCGCTCCATCATCTTTCCCGTCAGGAGAAGGAATTCTTTTTAGGCGAGCTCCGTCGCAAAGTTTCACCGGGAGGGTCACTGCTGATCTTCGATCCCGTGCTGACGCCCGGCGAGGCCCGTGCTTCCTATCTGGGGCGCTGGTCCGATCATGCCCAGTGGGCGTGGAAGGCATTGACCGTGGAGGAGGTCGAGAGCGCCGTTCAGCATGTCACGACTTCCGATTTCCCCGAGGAGCTCTCCACGCTGAACAGGATGGCTGTGGCTGCCGGATTCCACTCTGCCGAAGTCCTCTTCATGGACCGGACGGATTTCTACGCCTTGATGGCGTTTCAGGCCGCATGAGGCTACTCCCCGTCTGTTCTTTTCAAGCCAGGGCTTGCCTTGCCAATGCAGATGGGGCTAGGCATCTGCCATGCAGATGATGAATCACATGCGGTTTTTGCTTCTAGCCGGTTTTCTTGCGATGGTTCTTCCTGCATCCATCAGCGCTAATCAGGTTAAGAAACACGAAACGCAGGCAGTCGTTCCGCAAGCGGGGCCAGAGATCGTCGATGTCGGCGTCTGGCCGACGGTCATCTACAACCTGGATGTCCATTCCAATACCTTCTACATGACCGCCTACGTCTGGTTCATCTGGAAGGGTGACATCGATCCGAGCGAGACTGCCGAGTTAATCAACAATGTGGAGAGTTGGGGACTGACAAAGGTGAGAACTTACCCCAAGCCGATCACCTTCCCCGACGGCCGCAAGTACCAGTGCCTCAGGATCGAGGGACGATTTTTTCAGCCCTTCAGCTTGAAGCGATTCCCTCTGGAGCACCATACCCTTACACTCTCGCTGGAGGATAACACCTACACAGTCGATAAGATTATTTACCGTTTGGATCAAAAAAACTCAGGTATCGATCCGGGTATCAATATCCCCGGTTGGAGCGCGAAATCATGGTCCGGTGTTGCCGGCATCCACCACTACTCAACCAATCTCGGAGACCCAAACATAGGAACTGTGGGCTCGGACTATGGATCGATTACCTTCAAGGTCGAGGTCACGCGTCCTGTGAACTTCTTCTTCTGGAAGATGATGCTTCCGGTCATGATCGTCCTGATAGCCAACTGGACGGCACTCCTGCTGCATCCGACTCAGTTGGCCTCACGTGTCGCCATGACGGGAACAGCCCTGCTGACAACGGTCTTTCTGGAGCAGGGATACTCCTCGAATCTGCCCGAGGTGAACTATCTGGTCCTGATGGATAAGATATACGTCGTTGTCTATCTGCTTATTATTGCCTCATTGGTTCAGGTCGTGATCCAAGGGGCACTCGAAAAGAGGCACCTGCTCAATGAATTCAAGAAGGCTCAGTGGGTGGACAAAATCAGCGTGGTTCTTCAGGCGGTGGCCTTCATTCTTGCTCTCATTTTTATCAACGCCACGACGCGTTGAGAATGAGATCCCACCGGAGTTGACGGGGCTCGAAGATGTATCTGCATTCAACTGCATCCAACTGCACATAGCTGCAATATACCGCACTGGTTAGAATAGGCCTCCATTCCATCAACTAAGGATCTTCGCACGGATAGCCATGCGAGACGCGCCATGTTGCTCCCAATCGGGGAGACCTTCATTTGGAAAAGAATCCAGCGAGAATGATTAACTCTCTTTCTGAGCTTCCGGAAGAAGTGCTCTAGGGCTGTCGGTTAAGCTGATGCTCTGCCTCGCTGAGGATGAAGAGGATCTGCTCGAAGGTGGGAATCTCCTTGGCTAGGAACATTGGTTCCATGGCGGCATAGTCGCGCCGGAGTTCCGGAATGCGGGTGTCGGGAGGGAGAAGTTTTAGGGAGCCGGGGATGGCTGTGTCATAGTTCGCCCAAGAGGACTCAAAGTAGCGGGTCTTGTGGATTCGGACTCGATCCAGCAGATCTAGGCGGTTGATGGATTTTTCCTTCGCGGGATGGAGCCATAAGGCAGCGACATCGGCGTAGTGTCTGGCAAAGCGGTCGCGCAGTGGGTGATCGGCGGGGCGGTGATATTCCGCATGGAGGATAGTGACTTTTTCCCAGAAGGTGCGTTCGATTTCGAGGGCGACGACTTCGGCTTGAAAGTCTGTGAATTCTTCTGGAGCTAGGGAGGCGACCATGGGGGTGATCCGGTGGGAGCCTGTGGGTCTCTGGTCGGTAAGGGAGCCGAACTCCACTTTGACTACAGGAGGGATGTAGAAACCCGAGGGAACGGATTGGGGGTAAGCGAAGTAGAGTTCAGGAGAGTTGGTCTTGGGGTTGAACTCGTAGGTGAGCCAGGTTGTTCCGGGAGATGGGTTGCCGAGGATGGCGGAAACGGCGGTTTCCAGTTCGTGGTGAAATCGGCCTTGGACGGCTTCGGCGCAGGCTTGATCGAGTTTCTTGACCAGTTTACGGCGTTTCGTTGGGGAGGGAGCGTCGTCGAGTTCCTCTTCGCTCCAGCCGAGGGAGTCGCTGGAGAGGGCGAGGTCGATGTCTTCGGAAAAGCGTTCGATGGCTCCGAAGACCTTGGAGAGGGAGGTGCCTCCCTTGAAGACGCATGCTGGTCCGAGGCTGGGTGTGGAAAAGATGCGGGCGAGGAGCCAGCAGACCCAGAAGTCTTTCTCAACGATGTAGGCGGGGATGTTGTGGGCAGCGGCGCATTGAGTGATGTAGGCGGAGCGCTCGTCGCTGCTCTCCAGGGCAAAGGACTTCATGCTGTGATCTCCGTGTCGGTGAGGTGTCGCAGGTATGGGTGCATCCAAGCTGGAGCCTTGGGAAGGTCGTGGATCAATTGTTTGATATCCTTCGCGGAAAGGAGAGCGCGGAGATGGGAGATGCGTTCTTCGGTGATGTTGGCTTTCCCGATGTTCCTGAGGGCAGAGAAAACCGTTACGCTCATCGGTGTGGGAGCGGTGAGTTTCCGGGGAGAGCGATGGCGAAGTTCAATCGTGAGGGGGCCGGCCTTCACCCTGCGGCTGCGGCCCGGGGTGAGGTAGATCATGCGGGCGGGCACCTGTTCGGTGAGGCGAAGTCGATTGGCCGCGAAGGACTCATGTTCGCGGAACTTGGTACCATCCCTGCGGGAGATAGCAGCGAGGATGGCCTGCGGATCGGCATGGAGTTTGCCCAGCTTGGGATGACTCTTGGGGGAGTCGTAGAGGCCGCGATCAATCTTTCGGATCTTCCCTTGTCGAGAAAGACGAAGGAGGTTCATCCCCACGGTCTGGGGGGATCCGAGATCGAGAAAATCCGAAGGGGTAAAAACCCAGCCGGGCCCCTTTCGTAGAATCCTTCCTGTGATCTGATTGCTTTTCATGACAAGGGAAACATCTCTTTAGAGTGTTAAAAAAACAAGTATGTTTTTTTAACAATCAGCACGATTGCTTGTCTTGACCTCACTTCCACTTAGATGTCGTGGATTTTCTGGATCGTGGGTTGCACCCCACTCTGACGATTCAGGAACTGAGGCCCCTTTGCAGGTCCTTGGAAGTATGATATTTTTCCTCCATGGGAGTGTTTCATTCAGGAATGAATCACTGGCAGCGCCAGTGGCTAAGTGATCGACTTCATAAGAAGAATGACGATCTGCCCATGGCGCGAATAACGATAGAAAAGCCTCTAAAGCCAAAACGTCAGGCGACTAAAGCCAAGAAGACATCAAAGAATCCTTTGAAGGGAAGCGCTGAGGCATAAATTCCCGTCGGTTTCATACTGTCGCTCCCAGGTCGCTGAGATGTAAAAAGTGCGGGTGACTTGTGCAGGCACCGGGATTTTAGAATCATCTCGGGATCAAGACCTCCTAAATCCACCTTGGTTGAATGGACATTTCAACATCGGAGACTCATCACGAGGTGGGTCTCGATTTTGAAGATCAGTTTCAGCCTTTCTTAGTATGGCCTTGAAGACGCCGCCCACTCTATGAGTGGGGGAGGGTTAGCAAGAATCTCCTCCAGAGGGTAACAAAAGGTAATAAACTTTCCGCTAATACTGCAAACAGTGGCAATTTGGAGGTCTTCGCATTGATAGTCCGTGGCACGGGTCAGGACATAGGTAACACATGTGGTTCAAGACATGGGTAACACATGACGTGAGTGTTTGGTTATGGTGTTGGTGTTTTGGTTGTTGGTCAATGGCAGGGAGATTGGGGTAGCAGGCAGCGGAGCGGAAGGGGCGGGAGCCCCTTCATCAGGAAAACCGTGTATAATTTAAAGGAGGGCTTTGTGACTTTGCGGTGAACTGTTTATTGCAAGCGCGTAAAATGAACTCATGATTCATTTCATGCCGACGGAATAAACATTTCGGTTGTTTTGTTTATTTGAAATGCTACAGATGAACCATGAGTTCATCTCGGCGCACTGGAATAATCAAAGGAGTGCTCTCGGCCTTTTCCAAGGATAGGCCGATCAGCTCACTGCAGCTCCGTCGTGCCGGTGTGTCCAATGAGCTGGCTTATCGCTATGTCAAGTCGGGATGGTTGAAGCGATTTGAGAGAGGGACGTTCGGTTTTGTGGGAGATGAGCTCAACCAAGATGGGAGTCTGGAATTTTTAGCGGAACGATATCCAGGTCTTCATATCGGAGGTAAAACTGCCCTGTCATGGAGAGGATTGCTCCACAATGTGCCATTTCAGGAAACACTCTGTCTCTGGGGCCCTAAGGACGTCAGGATCCCCGCGTGGTTTCAAGAAAGGTTTCCATGCCGCTATACGAGTCGGCTGCTTTTTGAAGAGCCGATTAGGCAAACGACCGCCATCAGCAACCTCCCTGACAAGCATGGAGGCGTTCCGGTCTCGGAACCGGAGAGGGCGACGCTGGAATTGCTCAGTGAGGTGGGTACTCATCAGGAGGTGGATGAGGCCCGCAATATCGTCGAGTTGCTCAGTTCTCTGCGCGTGGAATCCTTGCTGCCTCTGCTGACCCATTGCCGCCAAACCAAGGCAGCGAGACTCTGCGTCCAATGGGCTGCTGAATTAGGGCTTCCCTGGGCACCTCAAGCGGCCGAGACGATCAAGGGTGTGACGGGAGGGGCAAGGTGGGTCAGGAAACTTGCCAGCGGCCATACATTGATTCTTAAAGGATCATGAACAGCCGCTATCTCGATACCGTCAGGCTGCTGTTGAATGTGGCTCCTGAGGTCTTTTCGCAGGATGGGTTCGCGATGAAGGGAGGGACGGCCATCAATTTCTTCTGTGACAATATGCCCCGGCTCTCTGTCGACATCGATGTGGTCTTCACCGATCACACGCTCTCGCGGGATGCAGCCATTGAAGGCATTTCATCCAAACTCAAGGAAGTCCAGGAACGTGTTGGGAGAAGGGCCATAGTAGCTGAGTTCCGGCCTCTTCCTGTAGGAGAGGAGATCAAATTATTCCTGAGACGAGGGGATGCGATGGTGAAGGTCGAAGTGAACCAGGTATTCCGAGGGACAGTGCTGCCGGTCGTCCAGTCGAGATTGGCAGAGGAGGCCAGATCGCTGTTCACTCTCGATCTTCAGCTTCCGACTTTGGATCGCTCGGAGCTTTTCGGGAGCAAACTCGTTGCCGCGATGGACCGACAGCATCCGAGAGATTTGTTCGATGTGGCGAAAATGTACGAGCAGGGAGGACTGACCCCCGCAATCATCGAATGCTTCGTCAGCTACTTGGCGGGCCACAATCGGACCGTTCATGAGGTTCTCTCACCCAACAATCAGGATCTTACACGCCCGTATGAAAATGAATTCGTGGGAATGACGCGTGAGCAGATTTCACTCCCGCATTTGGAGGCTACCCGTGAGAGGCTGAAGAAGGATTTGTCGGAGGGGTTGGAGTCGCGCCACCGGGAGTTTCTTCTAGGGTTGGTTCAATGCACTCCCGATTGGAGTCTCATGAAGTGCAGTCACCTCGCGGAGCTTCCTGCCATTCGATGGAAGCTTCAGAACCTTGAGAAGCTAAGAACCAAGGACAGAAAAAGATTCGACCTGCAGTATCAGGAGTTGGCCGATGTGATGGCCGGCAGATGAAGTTCTCGGCGTGGCATGAGGCGGACCCTTCCGGATCACGCAGGGTAAAAGGTAACAAAAGGTAACAAATTTTCCGCTAATACTGCAAACAGTGGCAATTTGAAGGTCTTCGCATTGATGGTCCGTGGAGCCTTTATTTATGAGGCTAAAAGAGGAAAAATCCCTCTTAAAATCCCACCGGAGTTGACGGGGCTCGAACCCGCAACCCCCGCCGTGACAGGGCGGTGCTCTGACCAATTGAGCTACAACTCCAGGGATCTCTCGGCAAATTACCGAGGGTTGGTAATCATCCATGCAATCGCGCTCCGGGCAATCTTTTTTGTGACTTTCCTGCAGTTGCCGGTCATTCTCGCCTACACAAGACTATGGCTTATCCATCCTATGCTGCCTTCCTGAAGGCTCTCGAAGAAGCCGGTGAGCTCCGGCGCATCTCTGAGCCCGTGGCCACCGAACTCCAGATCACGGAGATCGCCGACCGTGAGATGAAGTCGCCAGGAGGAGGGAAAGCGCTGCTGTTCGAGAAACCGACGATCAACGGCAAGGTCTCCGCCTTCCCTGTAGCGATCAATGCCCTGGGCTCCAAGCGCCGCATGGCGATGGCTCTCGGACTCGACTCCGTGGATGAGCTTGCTGGACAACTTGAGTTCCTGATGAAGGCGAAGCCGCCGAAGAGCTTCAAGGACGCCCTGAAGCTCCTGCGCAACGGGATCGATCTCATCCATGCCCGTCCTCGCTCCGTAAAGAGCGCTCCCTGTCAGGAAATCGTGAATCGGATGGGGGAGGGGAATAATGGGGAGCTCTTTTCACTCGATCATCTTCCGATTCTCAAGTGCTGGCCGCAGGACGGGGGTCGATTCATCACCCTTCCGACTGTCTACACCAAGGACCCCGACACCGGTGAGAGGAATGTCGGCATGTACCGGATCCAGATCTATGATGGTCAGACCACCGGCATGCACTGGCAGGTTCACAAGGTCGGTGCCCGCCACGGGAAGCGCTACTATGAGCGTGGTGAGAAGATGCCCGTTGCCATCTGTCTCGGCGGCGACCCCGCCTTCACGCTGGCCGCCACAGCGCCGCTCCCAGACGGAATTGATGAGATCCTCTTCGCCGGATTCGCCCGCAAGAAGTCGGTCGATCTCGTGAAGTGCGTGACCCAGCCGCTGGAGGTCCCGGCTGAGAGTGATTTCGTGATCGAGGGGTATGTCCAGCCCGGCGAGATGCGTCCCGAGGGACCGTTCGGCGATCACACCGGATTCTACACGCCGGTGGATGAATATCCTGTCTTTCACGTGACGGCGATCACCCACAGGAAGGAGGCGATCTACCCTTGCACGATCGTTGGGATTCCGCCGATGGAGGATTTCTACATGGGAGAGGCTAGCGTTCGGATCTTCCTACCGATTTTCAAGATGAACTTCCCGGAGATTGTCGACATGGCGCTTCCGGCCGAAGGGACCTTCCATAACCTCGTCTTTGTCTCCATGAAGAAACAGTACCCATGGCAGGCCTTCAAGGTGATGCACGGGCTCTGGGGAATGGGCCAGATGATGTTCGCTAAGTACATCGTCGTCGTGGATGAAGACTGCGACGTGCAGAACACTTCGGAAGTTCTTTTCCGCTGGATGGCCAACACGGATCCCCAGCGCGACAGCATCCTGACAAAAAACCCGCTTGATAGCCTAGACCATGCCCCGACCGTTCCCAACATGGGCGGGCACATGGGCTTCGACGCCACGAAGAAAATCCCCGGCGAAGGGTACATGCGCGGCTGGCCCGATCTCGTGAAAATGGACGAGGCGACTAAGGCGTGGGCGGATGGGTTCAGGGGATAGGGGATAAATGGGAGCTGGGAGTTAGGAGATAGAAGTTGGGGGG
>JBAXXS010000052.1:0-13518 GCA_037127835.1 Verrucomicrobiota bacterium
CAGCTTTCATCCTTCCTCAATCCCTGTCCCCCAACCTTGACCTCGCAAAAGGCTTGCGGTTTTCTAAATGTTTCACCGTACGACATGATTTCCATCACCATTCCGATCTACAATGAACACGGGGCCATCGAGGCTCTCTTTGCAAAGATCAAGGAGGTGATGGACCGTCTCGGACGCCGCTACGAGGTGATCTTCGTGAATGATGGCAGCACGGATGGCAGCGCAGCAATGCTCGATGGACTGGCTGCAAAACATCCGGAAGCCAAGGTGGTTCACTTCCGCAGGAATTTCGGCCAGACGGCCGCGATGATGGCCGGGTTCGACCATGCCTCTGGGGACGTGATTATCCCGATGGACGGGGATTACCAGAACGATCCTGAGGATATCCCCAAGATGCTGGCCAAGCTGGAGGAGGGCTATGATGTGTGCTCCGGATGGAGGCGTGACCGCCAAGACAGCGCCATTCAACGCAATCTGCCTAGCATGCTGGCCAACAAGCTCATCTCCGCGCTCTCCGGGGTGAAGCTCCATGATTTCGGATGCTCGCTCAAGGCCTACCGGGCGGAGGTGGTCAAGGATGTCAGGCTCTACGGTGAGATGCACCGCTTCCTGCCGATCTACGCGAAGTGGCATGGAGCCCGCATCACCGAGATCCCGGTCAATCATTTCGCCCGCACCACCGGCAGCTCGAAATACGGGCTTGAGCGCGTCCTGAAGGTCATCCTGGATCTGGTGACGGTTAAGTTCCTGGACAAGTACATGATGAAGCCGATGTACCTCTTCGGTCTCTGGGGATGCATTTTCTTTGTGGCCTCGGCTGTGTTCGCGGTTCTGACGCTCTGGATGCGGTACAGGGGATACTACTTCACGGCGACTCCGCTTCCGATGATGACAGTATTCTCCTTCATGACGGGAATTCTCTGTATCCTGCTGGGCCTGCTGGCCGAGATGATCACCCGCACCTTCCACGAAAGTCAGAATAAATCGATCTACCTGGTAAAGCAGACCAGGAATTTTCCACAAAGCTGATGTGCGGGATCGCGGGATTTGTCGCCTCCCGTGGCACGGGTGACAGGGAGGTTCTTGAACGAATGACTCGGGCGCTGGCCCACCGCGGACCGGATGCTGAGGGGTATTTTATTGATGAGGAACGAGGAGTGCATCTCGGGCACCGCCGCCTTGCCATTGTCGATCTCTCCGGAGGAGCGCAGCCGATGGTGACCTCAGGTGGTGATCTGGTGATCGTTTTCAACGGTGAGATCTACAATCACCGTGAGCTGAGGGCTCAGCTGCAGTCGAAGGGATATCTATTCCAGACCGATCACTCAGACACGGAGGTGCTGCTCGAGGGCTACCGTGAGTGGGGTGAGGGGATGCTGGAGCGCCTGAACGGCATGTTCGCCTTTGCCATTTTTGACAAAGTTCACAACAAGCTCTTCATTGCACGCGACCGCTTCGGTAAAAAACCGCTCTACTGGTTCCAGCGCGACGGGGTATTCGCCTTTGCCTCCGAACTGACGGCCCTGCTGCGGCATCCCGCTGCGCCCAGGAACGAGTCGGCTATCGCCCTCAAGAAATACTTCGCCTACGGATATATCCCCGCACCCCACTCAGCGATCGAGGGGATAGGCAAGCTTCCCGGCGGGTGGTGCGGTATGCTGGATCTCGCCAGCGGCCAATGGGTTTCGCGCAAGTGGTGGGAGTTCCGCTTGGAGCCCTCCTCCGCAGAGCCTACGGATGCCCAATGTAATAGTTGGGCCGAGGAGTTGCTCGAGAAGCTGGATGGGGCCGTCAAGCGGCGCCTGATGGCCGATGTCCCGCTCGGGGTTTTTCTTAGTGGAGGAATTGATTCCTCAGCGATCGCGGCTCTGGCTGCTCGTCACTTGCCAGCGGGGAGACTACGCACCTTCAGTGTCGGGTTCACTGATCCGAGTTTTGACGAGCTTCCCTATGCGAGAGAGGCTGCCGCTTTCATAGGATCTGTTCATGAATCCGAGATTCTCGATCTTTCACGTGCGCGTGAACTTATTCCAGGACTTCTGGCCAGACTCGATGAGCCGATGGGGGACGGGTCGCTGCTGCCGACTTGGCTCCTCTGCGGATTCACCAGAAGGCACGTCACCGTGGCTCTCGGTGGAGATGGAGGCGATGAGCTCTTTGCCGGCTATGATCCCTTCAAGGCCCTCCATGCGGCTGACCTCTACTCACGCCTGGTGCCTCGGGCCATCCATCCGGCGATCCGCATGCTGGCCACGCGTCTGCCGGTCTCGCACGCCAATATCAGCCTCGATTTCAAGATCAAGCGGATGCTCCGTGGACTATCCTATGACGAGAGGCTCCGCCTGCCCGTCTGGATGGGACCGCTGGAGCCGAGGCAAATCAACGAGTATTTCGGAGACCACACTCCACCCGAGGAGCTCTTCAGCGAGGCCATCGAGGCATGGGAATCGTGCGGGCTAGGAGCCGATCCAGTGGACCGGGCCTCACAATTTTTCACGCGCCTCTATTTGCAGGATGATATCCTGGCCAAAGTAGACCGCGCCAGCATGCTCCATGGGCTCGAGGCCCGCTCTCCATTTCTGGATCTGGAAGTTGTCGACTTTGCTCGCAAGCTCCCACACTCGGTGAAACTTCGCGTCGGGACGACCAAATGGATTCTCAAGAAGGCGCTGGAGCCCATTCTTCCTGCCTCGATTCTCTATCGGAAAAAGAAAGGATTCGGCACGCCCCTTGGGCAGTGGTTCCGCGAGGGGGGGCTTGTGCCGGAAATTCCCGGAGGGATAGCCGGAAGTTTTGTGGAGAAGGCTTTGCACTCGCACCAGAAGGGTCGCGGCGATGAGAGGCTCTTCCTCTGGTGCCAGCATGTCCTGGGGGAGTGGAGGAAAGGTGTCGCGAGCCGATGAGAATCCTTATCCTCAACTACGAGCACCCTCCCATCGGGGGCGGAGGAGGCAGGTTGGCGGCAAAAGTCGGCGCGGGATTGGTCGCCCGCGGGAATCAAGTCAGAGTGCTGACCGCCGGAATGCCTCATCTTCCCCCTGAGTCTGTTGAGCAGGGAATGGAGATCCGTCGGATCAGAGCCTTTCGCAAGCGTGAAGATACCTGCAGTTTGCCGGAGATGGCAGCTTGGGTAGCATTGGCGATTCCCGCCGGCATATCCGAAGTGTACCGATGGAAGCCCGATGTGATTCATGCCCACTTCGCCGTTCCGACAGGTGCGGTTGCGTGGTTAGTCAGCAAGTTCACCGGCGTTCCCTATGTACTCACGGCTCATCTCGGGGATGTGCCGGGAGGGGTGCCTGAGCAGACAGGTAGACTCTTCAGCTGGATTAAGCCCTTCACTGTCCCGATCTGGAAAGACGCGGCAGCTACCACAGCAGTCAGCAGCTTTGTCGCAGGACTTGCTGAGAAGGCCTACGGACGCTTACCGCAGATCATTCTCAATGGTATGGAGATGTCAGCTCCACCCACTTTAAAGACTCATGAACCAACACGACTCCTCATGGTCGGCAGGATGAGCGTTCAAAAGAATCCGCTCCTGACGGTTCAGGCCCTGGGATTGCTCAAGGATTTTAACTGGCACTGCACGATGATCGGGGATGGTCCGCTCCTAGCCAAGGTGAAGGCTGAGGCTGTTCGCCTAGGAATCTTGGAGAGGATTGATTTCCGGGGATGGGCTTCGGCCGAGGAGGTCAGCGCGGCCATGGGGAACTCTGATGTTCTGCTAATCCCATCCCTCTCCGAAGGGCTGCCCATGGTTGCAGTGGAGGCCTTGGCTCACGGACTTGCCATCGTCGGTAGCCGGATCGGCGGCCTTGCCGATGTGGCTCATGAGACCGGAGAGTATGCGAATGCACGGCTCTTTGAGCTGGCTCAAGGAGCGGAAGGATTTGCCGCTGCGTTGCAACCTCTTCTTCTGAACTCGGCCGCTTTGATAAAGGCCCGTACTGCCTCTCTGTCGATGGCTGCCCAGTTTGATATCAAGCACTCCCTCGATCAGTATCAGCAGTTACTGATCAGCGCGGTTCGTTAGAGCATCTTCTAGTCAATCTGTCGCCTGAGGGGAGACTGCATGATTAATATGGAACTCAGGAACTCAGGAAGGGAAAATGTAGAACCAAATCGTAAATTTGGTGCAAAGCATGCCAAGGAGGGAGACGAGCTCTTGTGAGGGAGAAATCCGCACAAGACGCTGGGGCTCAGCGGAGAGTGCTCAATATCCATGGAGCAGGAGTCCTCGGTTCTTTCATCGTCGGCACGACGCCGCTCCAGTCTCATTCATTTCCTGAGTTCCTGAGTTCCAGATTCATTCCCTCATCGCATTCATTTTCAGAGCGTCAGAAAAAACCGAAAACGCTCTAAGGAACCGGCGGTTTTTTAAGAGGCTGAAGTGATTCCTGATTGAGGGTGTATATTTCCACCTCATCGTCCGAGGCTACCAAGGTGCAATGATCCTTGATGTAGGCATAGGTCTTGGATGCCCAATTTTGAAAGCGGGACGACTCGGTGTCATTCACCTTGCCGGTGCCGATGACAATAACGGCCGGATGGTAACGCTCGATATTGAGTTTGGCCTGATCAAAAAACTGCTGCGGCGGAATGGCATTGTCTGCATACAGGTTATACTCATAGGAGGGTCGGTCGGTCATGAAGTTGACCATCGGGAAATAAGGATAGCAGACGACATAGTCACCCGGCTTGGAATGGCTTAGGATCGCATCGCGCAGCAGTGTATTGCGGGTGAGTTCCTGTGGATTCAGTTTCACCCGGACGCCGTTCAGGGCCGCAAATTCAAGATGCCTCTTCCGAGATGCGGCGATGCTTCCTGCGCTATCTGTCTGCCAGCCTTTGATGGCATAGAGTCCGAGATCAAGGGCTGCAGGAAGCATGATCAGAACAAGTAGAACGCGTTTTCCTGACGTGGAGTTCCGCCAAGCTGAGGTCGCAAGCCAGAGTCCGATAACCAGCGTTACCATGAAGGGGACCATGAACTCAGCCAAATGAACCATGTCAGGCCGCCAGAAGAAGTACTGGGGGAAGAGCACCAGGGCGCTGCCCGTGGAGACAAGGAGGATACCTCCGCTTTGCCAACATCCAAGACTGCGTGAAATCCAGGAACTGAGGATGGAAGAAAGTCCCCAACCGATGAAGAGAAGCGCGATTGGTATCGGCAGGTAAATTAAGAGGGCAAAGACCCGTTCTTTGAATTTGCGAGCATGGAGGATCTCGCTGACCGGAGGGCGTTTCAGGCTGACATCGTTGTAAGAAACGGAAGAGGAGGAGTCGTTCTCCTCGTGGGCGACGGAAGGAATGGGGGAGGTAGTGGGGGAAGTTGGAGTAGGCGGGGATTCCTTAACGATTGCGGCAGTCACCGGTGTGCCGGTCGGAGCAATCTGGGGTTTTAAGAGCTGATGCAAGAGCTGAAAGGCGCCGTTTCTGATCATTGATGGCCAGACCCAATACTGCTGCGTAAACTGCGGAGCGAAACTACGTTGGATGGCATCACGGTAAAGCGGGCCCTGAATGGCCAGAAAAGATCCGATAAGAATGAGGATGGCAATCGCCGCACTACCCATTCGGCGCAAAAGCCCAGGCTCCGGTTTGAGAAGATAGAGAAGCGCCGTGAGCAGAAAGAGGATGCTTTGAAAGAACCCGAGATCAATTCTGATAAGCCACGCGAGTGTGACAGAGACTCCGGCCGCGATCATCCAGAGTAGTTGGCCCAGTCTCTTTTGTGAAGTGATGACAAAGACCCCGAGAATGCTGAGCATTCCCAGATTGCCGAGCAGTCCCATGTAATTCCTGCCAATGACTCCAGGCATAAGAATCACCACGAGTCCCGTTGCCAAGGCGATGAGACTCTTCCGCGTCACCAGGCGGATAATGAAATAAGCCGTCAGACCGGAGAGGATCCCAAGAAGGAAAAAGTAGGCCCTCAGGATGAGATAGTTCGGTCCGGCCAACTTAAAGAGCCATGCGATGGGGTAAAACCACCCGAGATTGTATCCCAAGAAGGTATCGACAATCGGGCGCTCCCCCCCATTCAGACGTTGGGCCACGACGGCGGCAATGCCTTCCTCTCCGCTGAGCATCAAGCCGCATCTCCAGTAAAAGGCGTAATAACAGAATGCGACGATCACCAGGAGTGCCACTTCCCATGACGGGGAGAGTGTATCGTGGATACCTTGCTTCGCATGGCTGCTTCGATCGGTCATCAGGGGATGTTCCGGGAGGGATGGGTTTCCGAAAAGAGCTTTTTTGATCTCACTACTAAACTTAGCGGTTTTATAAGAGAGTCTTTGAGTAAGAATGGGTAAGTAGCTAGAAAATAGGTTCACTTCCTTCTTCTTCATGTCCGCGCACTCCATACCCACGATTCTCGATCGGATTCTTGCAGATGTTCAGGAAGAGATCTCAGATGTGAAGCGCTTGCGCTCCGAGGCTGACCTGCGGGGAATGATCGCCGATGCACCACCCGTGCGCTCGCTTCCTGATGCATTAGTCCAAAACTTCGGCCTGATCGCGGAAATCAAGGCCTGCTCTCCCAGTGTCGGAGCCATGAGGCTGGAGAATGTCGCTGAGGCACCCGATGCCTATGAAGAGAGCTCCGTGGTGAGGGCCCTTTCCGTACTTACCAATAGTCGTCACTTCGGCGGCAATATGGAACGACTGAAGGAGATTCGGGCTAGGGTCTCCAAGCCGGTCCTACGAAAGGATTTTATGGTTAGTGAATACCAGATCCGTGAGGCCCGTGCCTTCGGCGCCGATGCGATCCTGCTCATGGCCAGTGTGCTCGATGCGCCAAGGCTCAAGGGGTTTCATGAGCTGTCCTTGGAGCTCGGTATGGAGGCTCTCTTCGAGGTGCACGATGAGGAGGAGGTGGACGCCCTGCCCAAGAGTGCGCGGATCGTGGGGATCAACAGCCGTCGATTCAAGGCGCCTGTGGAATCCGGAGGATTCGTTGCTAAAGGAGAATCCTCAGAGAAGGACTTCAGTATCCGACTCGATACCTTTGAACTGGTGGATCGCTTGCCGGAGAACACGATCCGGGTAGCCGAAAGCGGTCTCGATGCCGGGAATATCGCCACGGTGAGGGAGAGATTCCAGGCCGCTCTTGTGGGGACCTCGCTCCTGCGCGATCCTGCCGGAATTCGCGCTGCACTCGTTGCCTTTGAGGAATCTCTTTCTTCCTGATTATTTTATGAACCCCGAAGATTTTTCCATCGATCCCGAGACCCCGGACACGCCGTTCGATGTGTCGCTGAGACCCCCGATGTTCGAGGAGTTCTGCGGGCAGACAAAGACGATCGAGCGTCTGTTGCTGATGGTGGAGGCGGCTCGTCAACGGGACGAACCGCTCCAGCATATCCTGCTAAGCGGCCCTCCCGGACTCGGCAAGACGACGCTAGCCTATATCCTGGGCAATGCCATGGAGGCCGAGGTGCGCACCACGAGTGGTCCAACGATTGAGAAGGCTGGAGATCTGGCCGGTCTGCTCACGACGATGCCGCGTGGAGGTGTCCTCTTCATCGACGAAATCCACCGACTCCAACCTGCCATCGAGGAGTATCTCTACCCCGCGATGGAAGACTTCCGAGTTGATATCATGATCGACCAGGGACCGAATGCCCGGAGCGTCCGGCTCAATCTGGCCCGTTTTACTCTGATCGGGGCCACCACGCGTGCTGGCATGATCAGTTCGCCGCTACGTTCTCGCTTCGGGATGAACTGCCGCCTCGATTACTACGAGGCTGAGGAGCTAAGGAAGATCGTACTGCGCACGGGTGGGCTACTCGGAATGACGATCGACGAGGAGGGAGCTCTCGAGGTAGCCCGCCGCTCGCGCGGCACGCCCCGTATCGCTAATAATCTTCTCCGATGGGTAAGGGACTTTGCCCAAGTCCGCGCTGGAGGATTAGTGAACAAGGATTCCGCTTCCAAGGCACTCGAGATGCTAGACATCGATGCTGAGGGCTTCGACGAGATGGATCTACGGATCATCGAGGCATTGATCCATAAATTCGGCGGTGGTCCCGTGGGGCTCAACTCCCTAGCGGTTGCTGTCGGAGAAGAATCAGGAACTCTAGAGGATGTCCACGAGCCCTATCTGATCATGCAGGGTTATCTCTCCCGCACGCCTCAAGGTCGTGTTGCGATGCCCAAGGCCTATGCAAAGCTCGGCCTTCCCGCGCCAAGGAATAAGGCCTCCGAGTCGCAACCGGACCTACTGCCGTAGGCGCTAGGAGAGACTATTGGGCTATTAGACTTTTAGACTATTGGGTGTGGCGCACAGAATTCTTTGAGCCAATAGTCCAATCTGCCAAAAGCCTAACAGTCCTGCTTCCATGAATCACCTCTCCACCTGCACCTCCCCCTACCTTCTCCAACATGCGGATAATCCCGTGCAGTGGTACCCATGGGGTGAGGAGGCGTTTGCTCGTGCCCGAGAGGAGCAGAAGCCGATCTTTCTCTCGATCGGCTACTCCACCTGCCACTGGTGCCATGTGATGGCCCACGAGTCGTTCGAGAATCCCGAGATCGCCGCCCTGATGAACGAGCACTTTATCAATGTGAAACTCGACCGCGAGGAGCGTCCCGATGTCGACCGTCTCTACATGGCCTATGTGCAGGGGCTGACCGGCAGTGGCGGATGGCCGATGAGTGTCTGGCTCACACCCGAACTCAAGCCCTTCTTCGGCGGCACCTACTTCCCGCCGGAGAATAGGCATGGCAGGGCCGGATTCCCCTCCGTCCTCATGCAACTCTCTCAACTCTGGGAGCAAAGCAGGGAGAAGATCGAACAAGAGGCGACCCGTTCGCTGGAGGCACTTCAAGCTAGCGCCAAGTTCGATGCAGCGACAGCGGCTAATCTCGAGGCACCTCTAGCAAGGGCTGCGGAGTATTTTCTGCGGACCTACGATGAGGAATGGGGAGGCTTCGGTTCTGCTCCTAAGTTTCCGCGCCCCTCGGTGCTCTATTTTCTGCTAAGGAAAGCCCGTTCTGAATCTTCGTCTTCCAATCAGGAATTGCTGCGCAGTGTTCTCGGCACGCTGGACCGAATGGCTGCCGGTGGAATCCATGACCATCTCGGAGGAGGCTTTCACCGTTACTCGGTCGATAGGGAATGGCACGTGCCTCATTTCGAGAAAATGCTCTATGATCAGGCCCAGTTAGCCGTTGCCTATTTGGAAGCCTGGCAAATGACCGGGGAAAAGCGACACGCCGAAGTCGTTCGTGATATCCTTAGCTATGTGCAGAGGGAGATGACATCTCCGGATGGAGGCTTCTACTCGGCTGAAGATGCCGACAGTCTGATCAAGCAAGGCTCCACAGAGCATGCCGAAGGAGCCTTCTTTGTCTGGACTAAGGGGGAGATCGAGGCGGCACTTCCATCCGAAGAGGCAGCTCTTTTCTGTAAGCATTACGGCGTGAGGCCAGAGGGGAACGTGAATCCCTCAAGCGATCCTCACGAAGAGTTAACCGGAAAGAATGTGCTGATGATCATGGAACAGCAGGGTGTGATTTCTGAGAATGAAGGGGAGTTGCTTACCCGATCCCAGAAAATCCTTCTTGAAGTACGCTCCCGACGACCCCGACCTCATCTGGATGACAAGATCCTCTGTGCGTGGAACGGACTGATGATCTCCGCGTTTGCCCGTGCTGGCGCGGCTTTGGCTGAGGTGAAGTATCTCGAGGCTGCCGTGAAGGCGGCGGAGTTCATCAAAGTACATCTCGCCGATTCTCACACCGGGGAACTTCGTCGCAGTTGGCGCGGTGGGAAGGTGTTGGAGGCCGGGTTTGCCGAGGATTACGCCTTTCTGATCCAGGGTCTCCTTGATCTCTACGAGGCGACCTTTGAGATCGGATGGCTTCAGTGGGCTGTGGACCTACAAGGCATTATAGACCGTCTTTTCTGGGACGAAGCGGGGGGAGGTTACTTCAGCAGTGCCGAGGGGGATCCCCATCTGCTCGTCCGAATGAAGGAGGACTATGACGGAGCCGAACCCTCGGCGAATTCGGTGGCTGCGCTCAATCTCCTCCGATTCTCACAGATGATTGGGGATGAGGATGCAGCTAAAAAGATGGAGCGGATTTTTGCTCTTTCCAGCCGTACCTTGGATGGAATGCCGGCGGCGGTTCCCCAGTTACTCGTGGCTCTTGAACGAAATCTTTCCCCAAGCCGCCAGATCGTGATTGCGGGAAATCCGCAGGAACCTGACACGAAGGCGTTGATCGCTGAGGCACGGAAGGGCTTTCACCCGGAACAGGTCATCCTGCTGGCTGATGGCAGCGAGGGGCAGGCATGGCTATCCGAAAGAATTCCATCTATCGCCGGCATGAAGCCTATTGATGGGAAAGCTGCTCTCTACCGCTGCGAGAATTTCACCTGTTCCGCCCCGCTGACGCTTTAACGGATGATTTTCTCTAAAGTTACCTCCTGTTGACATCTCCCCTTTCCTGCCGTTTGCTGAAGATGTGCCTCTCCTAGATCGCATTACTATCGATCCTGAAATCTGCCATGGAAAGCCCGTGGTGCGCGGTCTGAGGTATCCCGTTGAATCATTATTGGAATATCTGGCGGGGGGGGATTCCATGGAGGATGTTCTCAGGGAATTTCCTGATTTAGAGTCCGAGGATATTTTAGCCTGCCTTGAGTTCGCCGCTCGCTCATTGAAGGGCAGAGGTGCTCATCTGGAACTGGCGTGAGGTTTCTTATAGACGCTCACCTTCCGCCCTCGCTTTGCAGGATCATTGAGTCCTTTGGTCACGAGGCGATCCATACATCGAGTCTTCCCGAAGGTAATGCCACTCCCGACGCAGGCATCTCGTCCTTCAGCCAGGATCGTGGGTGGATAGTTGTCACCAAGGACTCTGATTTCTACTTCTCCCACATTCTTGCGGGCCGTCCCGAGAAGCTCCTTCTGCTTAGGATCGGCAATATGCGGCTCAAGGCGTTATTGGATCTTTTTCAACGTCATCTTCCTGAAATTATCAGTGCATTCAGCGCAAACTCCCTCGTAGAAATGCACGTGGATCACATTAATCATTGAGTCGGCTCCGACTTTTTCACTTTCCCACCTTATACTTTTCACTAGCGCTCATGTTTTCCAACCTCTCAGACAAGCTTCAGCAAACCTTCAAGAGCCTTCGTGGTCACGGTCGTCTCTCCGAGTCGAACATCTCCGATGCCCTGCGTGAGGTGCGAATGGCATTGCTCGACGCCGACGTTCATTTCGCGGTGGCGAAGGAGTTCATTGCCAAGGTCAAAGAGCGCGCCATGGGCGAGGAGGTCCTCAAGAGCGTCACGCCCGGCCAGCAGATCGTCAAAATCTTCCAGGACGAGCTGACTGAATTGCTGGGTGGGGATGCTTCGCCGATCAATTTTGGCAAGCCGACCCGAATCCTAATCGTCGGTCTGAATGGCGCCGGAAAGACCACCTCCTCGGCAAAGCTGGCGCGACTGCTCAAGAATCCCGGTCTCTTCAGCACGATGAAGGGGGAGACCGCCCGCTCCCCGCTGCTGATTGCCCTCGATCTGGTCCGTCCCGCCGCCATCGAACAACTTGCTACGCTCGGCGAGCAGATCGAGGTTCCTGTTTTCCGTCCCGACCCTTCCGAGAAGGATGTCCTTGCAGTAGCCCGTCGTGCCCAGAGCTGGTGCGAGAGCCAAGGCGGCAATGTCGAGATCTACGACACCGCCGGGCGTCGCGAAATCGACGATTCGTTGGTGGAGGAGTTGGTCCGGCTCAAAGAGCTCCTCCGTCCTCAGGAGATCCTGCTGGTCTGCGACGCCGCCACCGGCCAGCAGGCCGTGAGCGTCGCGGAGAAGTTCCATGCGGCCCTCGGTCTGACGGGGCTGATCCTGACCAAACTCGACGGCGATGCCCGGGGAGGAGCGGCTCTTTCCCTAAGGTCGGTGACCGGACAGCCGATCAAGTTTGCTGGAGTGGGCGAGAAGGTGGAGCAGTTTGAGCCCTTCTATCCGGACCGGTTGGCCAGCCGGATCCTGGGGATGGGGGATATCGTGAGTCTGGTTGAGAAGGCTGCGGAAGTCGTCGAGGTGGAGGAAATGTCCCGACTGGAGGCCAAAATGAAGAACGCTTCCTTCGACCTAGAGGACTTCCTCAGCCAGCTCCGAATGATCCGGCGGATGGGCCCCCTTGAAAATCTGCTTGGCATGATCCCCGGCGCAGCTAATCTCCCTAGTCCCGCAGTGAATGGAAAAGAACTGCAGCGGGTCGAGGCGATCATTCTATCCATGACGCCCGGCGAACGAAAGCGCCCTGATATCCTCAATGCGCGACGTCGCCAACGAATCGCTCGCGGCAGTGGAAATTCCGTCACCGAGGTAAACAACCTTCTCCTGAGGTTTGGTCAGATGAAAAAACTGGCCAAGAACACTGGAAAAATGAAAAAAATGATGTCTCGTTTCGCTTCCGGCGGAATGTCCGGCCTCTCTCCAAACCAACCCTTACCGAACCGACTCCCATGGCAGTAGCAATCAGACTCCGACGCGAAGGCGCCCGCAACCATCCCTTCTACCGTATCACGGTAGCCGACCAGCGCTGCCCTCGTGACGGCAAGTTCATCGAGCTCATCGGTCACTACGACCCGAAGCAGGCCGGTGACAACTACAAGATCAATCTGGATCGCGCCGAGTATTGGCTCAGCGTTGGGGCCCGTGCCTCCCAGACAGTTCAGAGCTTCATCACGAAGGCCAGAAAAGCATCCGGGGCTTCCGTTGAGACTCCTGCTGCGGCTTCCGAGGCTTCCGCTGCCTAATTTGATACGGTTATGGACGAGTTTCTGCGCTACGTAGTGCAGCAACTCGTCGAGTTTCCGCACGAAGTGCTGATCAAGCATCGTCAGGAGGGTGAAAAAATCACCTACTTTCTCTCCATGTGTCAGACCGATGTGGGTCGTCTGATCGGCAAGGGAGGAAGCACGATCCAAGCAATCCGCGAACTTCTCAGGGCCTCAGCCGAGAAGGATGGCCGCAAGGTTGCTGTCGAAATCGCGGAATAAGGAAGAACATTCTCCCGCAGGGGCGCAGAGACGCAGAGCAAATTTCAGGCGATGCATGTGGCCTCGGCTAGAATCAACCTTCGTTGCTTTTTTAAAGCCTGATAACTGTTTCGTTCGCACCTTTGCGCGATAAGGAGTGCAAAGAAAAAGCCGCGTGTTTCGCACGCGGCTTTCTTAAAAGTGAAGCTTCGGAAGCTTTAGAATCCTAGAGGACGAACCTTGGGCTTGGCTGCACCCTTCTTTAAGGAACCCTGATTGGCTTCGATGAAGTCACGCACAGCACGCACGACAACATCACTGAGCGTGACATCGGCATGGTCTGCGATGGCTTGAAGTAGGTCTTTTTCGTCCGTGGGAATGCGGACTGTCATGATCCCGTCGCGGCGTTTAGGCATGAAGGAAATGTAGATTATAAGAACTGCTTATCAAGAAAAAATACCATTTAAACAAAGAATCTAATGCTTTGTATACTCTATATATGACAACATGTTA
>JBAXXS010000053.1:0-13325 GCA_037127835.1 Verrucomicrobiota bacterium
ACCTCCGTGCCTACGGCCAGAAGGATCCGCTCACCGAGTACAAGACCGAGGCCTACGCCATGTTCGTCGAGCTCATGGAGAGCATCAAGAACGAGGTCTTGAATAACCTCTTCCGCAGCACGACCAACCTCCAGGCCTTCGAGCAGTTGCTCGCCTCTATGCCGCGCCACCTCATGCAGAAGGATCTGCTTGGATCCGACGGACACCTCGGAGCGAACGACGGAATGCCGGATACCATGCAATCGGCTCCAGCCGCTCAGTCCGCTTTTGATCAGGCCATGCAAAAGGCTCCGGCTCCGAGACCGCAGAAGACGGCGGGAAGGAATGATCCTTGTCCGTGTGGCAGCGGCAAGAAGTTTAAGAGTTGCTGCGGCCGTACTGCCTAAGCGTGGGAGCTTGCGATTTTGGCGCCCCACGGCGTTCTGCTGCGCTCGCAGTATAATTTATACAGCTTCGCTTGCAGGCCTTGCGCTGCATCCAAACTTGCTGCGCCTCAATAAGAGAGTAAGTCCCGACCACGGGTTTTTAGCTCAGCATGTAGACTATTACATGCGGGAAGATAAGCTGTCAGCACACTGCGAAATACCCGGCCATGGTTGGGATGCTTCAAATGAAGAAGTTCGTGAATGATGATGTAATCTTGAAGGCGGCGCGGTAGTTCAAGCACATCCCGAGCAAAACAGATTCTGCCCTTATCAGAGCAGGAGGCCCACTTACATTTCATCTTCATGACGACGATCTGCTTGGGGGTTGTCCTGAGCTTTTGCGCCCATGCTGAGACGCGCTGCTTGAAGTCGTTCATAACCCCAGCGGATCTTTCTTTCAGGACGGTCTAGCCCCCATGACTTTCTCGGCAAGATCGATCATCTGCTTTCCAGAAACAATTTTCAGAAGGACTTTGTAGACTTCTGCCTTTAGTTGGCGCATTTCATCTGGATTAGCCGCTGCATTTGGAAATCGGTGGTAGGCATCTTCAATTTCCAGCGCCAGTTCTTTGGCCCGAGCTTCAGCATATCCCTCGTTTTTAAGTTCCCAATAAACTGCAAAAGGACCGGAATCTAAGCCGCTTTCCTTGCGAGCTTTTTCTGCAGCAAATCGTTCAGTGACTAAGGATTCAAGCTCCTTGAGAGCTTCCTCTGTAGTTGTCTGCCGCTCCTCTAGCGCCTCCATCACCTTGGCAGCACGCTCAGAAATGGAAATCAGATGGGGCTCTTGTACTTCGCCCTCTCCTGTTCTTTGAAGAGAACGAATAAGGTTAATGACCTTGCCCTCATCTGGCCCTTTCTTTTTGCGAAGGGCATTCAAAGCCTCTTCGTCAAATTCTACCGGTTTGGTGAGGCGATCTAATCCATGAGCGGCAGCATGAGTCTGAACCAGTTTTGCTGTTTTATTAGCAAGTTCTCCGATGAAGCTCGTTGATTTTCCATACGCTTCTCGCATCATCGCATAGATGTCAGCGAGAGCGTTGTAGTTTTCTATGTCGTTGGATAGTCCAGGATCAGGCGAGAGGATTTCGTAGAGGGTCTCAATTTCTTTGAAAAGCTCCGTGAACTCCTCTCTGGCCTCTTTGGTAAAGAGGCTCTCATAAAGCAGTTTCTCCAACTGTTCATCTCTATGAAGATCAGAAGTTTTGCTCAGATACTTTTGAGCTGGCCCATCCATTAATTCTCGAAAGCGTTGAAAGAGAACCTCCAAATCTTCAATCACTCCGGAGTAGTCCTCGGAATCAAAGGAGAGAGCTTTCCGCAAGTCTTTGAGGATACCGACAAAATCAATGATCAATCCGCAGGGCTTTTCAACGCCACGGGCATCTTCATAGGGGCGGTTCACCCGAGCGACAGCCTGCAGGAGAACATGATCCCTCATCGGTTTATCGAGATACATGCAGTAGAGGATCGGAGCGTCGTATCCCGTAAGGAGTTTATCCGTAACGATCAGAATCTTTGGTAGACTGGAGGGCTTGGGAAATTCCTTCCGAGCAGCCTTCTCCGCATCATCATCGAGTTGGTATTTCGCCACGAGGGGAAGCTCAACCACATCATTGGAACTTTTGGTGTAGACGGACACAGAGTACTCAGGAGGTAAGAGATGATCCAGGGCCTCCTTGTATTTGGCGCAGGCCTCCCGATCCACGGCGACGAGGAAGGCTTTATAGCCAAGCGGCTCGACATTATCCTGGAAGTGCTTCGCAACAAAGGCAGCCACTTTCTTAATTCGATCATCCGCTTTCAAAAAGGTCTTCAGATTGACAGCTCTATCCAACGCGCGATTGAGATCGTCGATATCTGATACCCCCTCTGTTTCGGCAAGAGAGAGGAATTCCTTTTCAAGAAGGGCCTCCTCCAAGACCACATCACTTGGTGCAAGACTATGACGCAGCTTCAGTGTCGTGCGATCCTTGATGGATTCAGAAATCGGATATTTGTCGAGATAACCATCTGGATCCTGCAACCCAAAGGTCTTGAACGTACCTTCACCTCGTTCTGTTTTTGCAATAGGAGTGCCCGTAAATCCTATGAAGGTTGCATTGGGAAGGGCCCCCATTAGGTAATTCCCAAAGTCACCACCTGTGGAGCGGTGCGCCTCGTCGATCAGCACAAAGACATCCGACCGCAGATTAATTTTTGCGGGCATCCCATCGAATTTGTGAATCATGGATATGATCAACCCCCTGAAATCCGCCTTCAGTAGCTCTTCGAGTTGAGCGCAGGTATCGGCACGGCGCACCTGAACACCTGATTGACTCACCTCTCCGAGAATGCGCTCCACCCATCCAGAGAGTTGTCCTTCAAGTTCGTTTCTGTCCACCACCAGGAGGACTGTAGGAGTAGTACTCTGGGTTTTCATACTTCCTCGGTTGAGGGCGCTTTCCCCTCCAGCAAAAGACGGGCAGCGGTGATCATGGTGAAAGTTTTCCCTGAGCCCTGCGTGTGCCAGACAAGCCCCCTTGTTTTCTCTGGATCGAGACAACGCTCGACGACCTTTGTGGCCGCTCGAGTCTGGTGCTGTCTTAGGACGGTTTTTTTCAACTCGTCATCCTTCATGTAGAAGACAATCCATTCCTTCAGGAGCATCATGAATCTCTTGCGGTGAAAAAAGGACTTCACCTGAGTTCCATAGGAGGGGGGCACACCCGGGCTCTCTGCAGCCAGAGGAAGTTCATCAAGCGGATTATCTGAGTGAAGCGCGGTTGCGGGCGGAGGAACAGCTGCGTAGCCCTTCACTTTCATTTCGGTGAGCTGCTGCTTCCAGTTGAAGACCCCTTTTCTTTCGTAGCTCCAGGTAACGCCGTAGAAATATTCAATCAGGTGGGTGATATTGAAAACTTGCGGTGAGGACATCATTTCTGGCGTCTCCAATTCGTAGCGACGCAGCTGGAGCAATGCCTTCTCCATCGCATTTTTCAGTTTTGGGTTTTTGCACTCTACAACTGCCACAGGCACCCCATTGATCAGGAAAACGACATCGGGACGATTGCCCTTTTTCCAGTGCTTCCTGAAGGCCCATTCGACTGTGACTTGGAAGACATTCCTCCCCGGCTCTAAAGGGTGGTCAAAGTCTATCACTTTGACATTGAGAGACCGCTTTTCCGAAGGAACAAAAATGGTTTTCAAGCCCCTGATCCATTCTAGTAGATGACGGTTTCCTTCCATGGTAGGAGGAACTGCCTCCATAGCAGCAATCACAGAAGCTACATTTTCAGGCGTGACTACTCCGGGATTGAGCCTCAGGAGTGCAGCTTCCAGCTGTGCATAGAAGAAGATCCCTTCTTCACCGCGCCGAAGGGCTAGGGCTTCGGTTTCCGATATGAAATCCCACCCTGCATCCACGGCATGGCGCACGAGGGGAAATTGGACGGAAGAAGCTTCAATGGCGAGGCTGCTCATGGCTTTTCATTGTTGACGTTTTTTAGCTTCTGGAGAAGGTTGTAATTGGCTCGGCGCTCACCGAATCCTGACGTCATGCGTCAGGGGTTACTAGGTGGCGCGGGGCCCCTTTTTTGTCTGCGTTGAGTCGTGGTGGACATCGGCAGGGACAAATGCCCAGTGCAGGTAGGGCTCGTGCCACTTACCTCCAAGCCCTTCCTTCAGACCTGTGCTGATCCCGATATTCAATCTGGGACGGATGCGTTGGATGTGTGTGTAGATGGCCTTGTAGAGCTTTTCTTTGGCAATGGTTCTCTTTCCCCTCCGGCGTTCACCGGGTAGCTTCTCCTTGTGCTTGTCATTTAGTCGGAAGCTCATCGAGCCGAGGACAATATCAAGACACTGTGCCAGAACATGATCATGGGAGCGGATCTCCGCGATATCTTCCTCTCTGATCTTGAAACCTGCATTGCGGATCCAGGGGTCATCCTGCAGGGCGAGAATAAAGCCCTTAAACTGAGAAGCTCCCTCACGTGTATGGGGGAGCTCATCGAAATGGATTCGTAGCCAACAGGGAGTGATCCCTCCCTCACGGTGCCTGAATCCAAAGGCATGTTTCAGAAATTGATAGTAGAGTTTGAAATACCTTTCCTCAAATGAACTTTTATCTCCCCGATGTGTTTGAGCGTTCTGTTGGAACATGATACGGACACGGACACGCCCTGCTTGTACCTCCGCAAAGAAGGTCTCAATCAATGACAGATATTTATCAAGATACCGCTCGGTGACCTTGGACCATTTTACCTCTCCATGGAAATTGAGAGCGGCCTTCTGTTGCCTGAGCCGATCAGAGACGACATCGTAGTCACTGGATCCGATTAGCACTCCTCCATAAAAGTTTGAGAAGAATGCCCCCTTTGCATCCGACTCATCGCAGAAGATGATGTATTCCTTGTGGCTCATGCAGCCGCATTTTCTTCAGAGTTTATTTTGGTAAGATCGTTAACCCACCGCTTGCCGGTCATCAGATCGTGGAGGAGTGATTGGAAGAGTTCGCGGAGGAGTTTATGGCGTGACTCGTGGTAAGCCAGTTTTGCATCGATTGTTTGCAGAACTGAGGCGATTTCCTTTTGTTCAGTTTCGTCCCAAGTGATCCAAATCGGCACCTCGGCAAAGAGGCTTTTACTCATGATTGGAACTGGGCTTGGATTTGCACGGGCGGCAATCCATTCGGCATTCCAGAGCAATGTGTAGAACACAAAATAAGGATTAAAAGCCTCGTTCGGAATAACCGAATTGATCTGCTGATTCGTTGAAGAGAGGTCCTGGGTAGTAATACCAACCTTCCCAATGCTTGATCCGATACAGACAAAACAAGAAGCTCCCTTTGGGAGCACCCTGCATTGATCCATGCCTGAAGATGTCAGTTTTTTAACTGCAGATCTGATTTCAACGCCGTTTTCTGATATGTCACCCGGAGCAATAAAATCAAATGTACCCTCATCGTAATAAGAACGATTAGCCGTTTTGGGCGTTGTTCCCGTTACCACTTTGCCAAGTTCATCAATTCTGACCTCTTGCCAACTTTCTGGGACCTGACCGCTTTCTTCTTCTTTTAGAACTTCACCGCGAAGACGTTTGGTAAATAGCTCGTTCAGCGCAGCCTGTTTCAGCTCTCGAGAGACATTGATCAAAGCAGATTCCACCTCAATAGCTTCCTGAGCTTTTCTCAAAACTGAGGCTACAGCCTTCTGTTCTTCAAGAGACGGCTTCGGCAGCCGAAGCTCTTTCAACACAGAGTAATGACGATTGTAACCTCGGCCCGGAATTTCAAGCTCGAGGCATGCAAAGAAAAAAAAGAGGGGGTCAAAGTCTTCCGATGGATTAAGTATCAGCGTACCGTCCGCGCCTGCGGCAAAGGGGAATGCGATATATTTGAAAATGCGAGTGTGATCACCGAAAACCACGACTGGACGGCTTGGCTTTAAAACCGCCGCCAGCTCATCTGTCCAACCTGCAATAGAATGCTGACCTTGATCTATGATAGGGAAAGCGCCAGACGACCGATACGCCCGTGCTGCGATTTTAACCGCTGGACGGATTATTGGGCGGTCGGGGTTCAATCCTTTCGCAACAGAAATCTTTTTCCATCTTACACCGGGCGGGGGATTCATCGGGTGAGGAGTGAAAGAACCTCCGCAAGTTCGACTCTAAGATTCGACGCGTTTGCGTCTAGGGACTTTAGATCACCCATAATCACCTCTAGTTCGCGCTGCTTATTTTCAGAGGTAAATACTATAAATCTACTCGGGCTGAGGTTGTAATCGTTGGCCGTGACCTCCTCTACCGAGATGACTTTTACAAAACCCGGCACATCCTTTCCGGCATGGTATGCCTCAGCGATTTTTGCTACCGCCTCCTCTGTAAGATAATTCTTTGGTGATCCTTTCGTTGCTTCGCCAGAAGCATTCACAAGGGTGATCATGCCGGCCCGATCTCTGGGTTTGCCCTTCCTCAAGAAGACGATCACTCCGGGAGCGGTTGTATTGTAGAAGAGATTGTCCGGCATCAGGACAACGCCATCGATCAGGTCCTGCTCCACAAACCATTTTCGGATCGTCCTCTCCTTGTCCTCATTCTGGCTACCTGACCCACGAGAAATAGCTCCGGTATCCAAAATAACGGCTGCTCGACCACCCTCTGCTAGAGTTGCAGCAGTATGTTGCAGCCATGCCCAGTCACCCTTGCCTGTGGTCGTACCGCCCTGACGTTCAAAGCGGTCGAACCCATCGTTCTCAAAAACTTCGGTGCCGAAGGGTTGATTCCACATCGGATTAGCAACGATGAGCGGAAACTTCTGAAGCGTGCCATCCAGAGAGCGGAACTTTGGATTCTTCATGGAATCTCCGCGGACAATTTCTACGTGAAGGTCATGAATGATCGCATTCATCCATGCAATAGCGTAGCTGGGAGCCTGAAGCTCCTGACCGAAAAGCTTGAGAGGAACCTTTTTCGCCGCGGGATCTATTCTCTCTGCGACTAGCTGTAGCTTGATTAGCAAGCCCGCAGAGCCGCACGCATAATCATAGGCAAACTCACCTGGACGAGGCCGCAGGATCTCCGCCATGAGGAATCCTACTTGCGTAGGTGTAAAAAATTCCCCCGCGCTCTGGCCAGAGCCCTCCGCAAATTTTCGCAGAAGATATTCATAGCACCTACCAAGAAAATCAGGCTCAACATCACGTAATCCAAGGCGGTAACGAGGATCCGAGAGGGCCTCAATAATGCCCTTTAGGGCTGCATCGCTAATTTCACGTTCACCCCCAGCCCCCACATGGTTGAAGTCCACTTGATCAATGATGCCCATGAGTTGTTGATTCTGGCGGGCAATCAGTCGGCAGGCCGTGGTCACATGTTCACCAAGTGTCGCCGGCCTTTTTCCTTCGGGCCATGCGAAGGGAAGACGACCAGCCAGAACAGGCCAACGGGCCTCGGGAGGAAGGTAAAAACGAACAACCCGATCCTTGGCGGCTACACCTTGTTCCACTTCTCCCTCAATGATCGAGAGTGCCGTCTCTGCATCTCTGTAAGTTTCCGTGAGACGGGCAACCTCATCATCGAAGACATCGGAGAGTCGCTTGATGAAAAGCAGCGGCAGGATGTAGTCCTTGAACTTCGGCGCATCCTTTTCACCTCGGATGGCGCAAGCGGCATCCCAGAGCATCTGCTCCATGGGTTTAGTCCCGAACACCTTACTCGAAGAGGTTCCCCTCCTTCTCCTGCTGCTTGCTACGGTGACAACTTCGGATGGCTTCTCCGAACCCTCCCCATTGTCAAAGCCACTTTCCTCCATCAATTTTTGTATGGACTGCAACTGCGCCCTCTGAGGTTTGGATTTTTCTCCTTCCCAACGGTTCACGGTTGCAAAAGAGACATTGAGCCTAGAAGCTAACTCCTCTTGGGAAAGATTGAGGTGATTCCGAAGCCGAATAATTTGTGGAGATAGATCAATAGCAGAAGCCATAAAAGACATTTATGATATAGCAAATATAGCGTCAATGAAATTTTGAAGGTATCGTAGGAAATTATTACGCTGTTCTCGACTTAAAGCAAAATCCTTAGTTTGAAGCTACAAATGCCAGGCTCGGAGGTTGCACGGAAACAGCCCGTCTGAATCTCTCATACTCAACAATCGAAAGAGCTCAAAGCTGAATAGTTCGTTGATTCGCAGCCCTGCCATCCTGACTTCCATATTAAACCAATCCCCTTCCCCATTGGATTGCTCCCTTCAGTACGGATAATTCTGAGCCAACCACCAAACGAATCCCAGCAAGGCGGGTGCGGTAGTCCTGGAGGAGTTTGAGCGCGTCCTCGCCCATTTGCCGCTCTCGCTCCCGCGAGCAGCGCCCTGCGGGCTACGCTAAGGCGTAGGCTACTCCGTGCCTCCCAGCACTCGGCGTTCATTTCCCGGCGCAGAGTAGGGGCGACTTTCTTCAAGAGGGGTCCGTATGGAATCCGATCCTCTTCTTTGGGGGATCCGGAGGCGGAAGCAAGAGAGGGCGGATTTTCTGGATGACATCTCTCAGGGCTGAGTCGTGAGAAAGGAGTGTCTTCTCGATGACTGAGAGTCGCTTTTCCAACGAGGTGTTGGAAGCGATAGCTTCCCTGAGGCGAATAAAGGCCCTAATCACATAGACACTCATGGCTACGGCTTTCGGGCTATTGAGAATGTTGGCTGCTTGGAGGGCACCATGTTCTGTGAAAGCCCAGGGCCTCGTGCGGCGACCTCCACGACCGGCTTTTGACATCGCAATCTGCGATGTCAAAAGGGAAGCCTCCTCGGCGGTCAGCTGAAAACAGAAATCTTCCGGAAACCTCGCCCGATTCCTTTTGACGGCCTCGTTGAATCGGAAGGTCTGCACCCCGTAGAGGTGAGCCAAATCATTATCGAGAATCACGCGAAGGCTGCGGATATCTCGGATCAGCGTGTCAACATCAGGCAATGTTTCATTCATGGATGGAAATTATGCATGCCTTGCTCAAAAGCAAGAGCCTATACGCCTCATAGTTCCTTCCCCCACTTGAGGGCGTCGCGGAGGATACGCGATTCCGAGGCCACTGATAAAAAAATCCCAGCAAGGCGTGTGCGGTAGTCGCTGATCAGTCGTAGGGCGTCTTCTCCCATTTCATTTCCGGCGAAGAGTTCGGGAGTTGATGCCGCGAAGTTTAAGCCGACCTGGAGTTCTGTCGCCGGCAGGATGAACCCGAGGTCGATGTTGGAGAGCAGGAGTCGGCGATCGGGATCGGCGGCTACGGAGCAGGCATCGAGCATCCAGGTTGGAGAGCTCTGCGAATCCAGATGAAGAACCTCGATCAGCTTTCGTTCCACAGCCCAGAACTCGCGAAGAGATTCCTCGCTTACGCCGAGCACACGCAGATGCACGATCTTTCGGAGAAACGACTCGTACCCTTCGGAATAACTCTCCAGCACGGGCAAGCCAAACCGCTTCTGCACACCGGCAATCCACACCGCCGGCCTCCCCAATCTCTTCGCCAGGTTCGTCATGCTCTTCATGGTGCTTTTCTTCTGTATTTCCTAACAGCCTAACAGTCTTCAGCCTAAATCCCTGATCCGTCCTGCGGTCATCTCCGGGACGGATCTTCTACCTCTCCACGTTGCATGCAGGGCGATCCGGAGCGGAGCTGAACATGGAGACGCCCCCGAGTGGGTTGGGTTGGACGTAGATGGTCTCCTTGGGTGCGAAGATAACTGCACTGCCGTGACCATCGGTAGACACGGTGGCGAGTTGCGAATTGTTCCTGATCATTTGCTGGCGGGGAATCCCGTCGGCGGGTGTGGCAATCGCCTGATTGATGGCAATCGTGGTGGTGAGATCACCGGCCTGCAGGGGCGCGGCGGCTAATAAGCCAAGAAGGAATAGTGTTTTCATAGGAACGCCATCCTAGCACCTCCACCAGACACCAAGTGTCCTAGGCCTCAAAATGCTTTAGCGAGAAACCGCGATCTTTTTCTGCCGTCGGATGATCCCAGCTAGGGCGCGAAGCGTCTCATTTACCGAGGCGGCATTAGGAAAGGCCTTGGCGACATCCGGCTCAAGCAGCACAAGATTAGTGCCTTGGGCGACCCGCTTGGCATACTTGCCGCGGACTCCCTTGCTGAAGTCGTAGTGATCCAGCATGTTGGGGGCTGGCTTAGATTTAGAAACCCGCTTCATATGTTTTCTTTTCGAGAGAATTGGCACGGCGTGCGGAGATGATGCGTAGATTGTCGCCCCGTTCCGTGTGGACGACAACGAGGATTTTTGAATTCATGGCGTGGCCCATGGTGATCTGGCGATGTTCCAAAGTGGAATGTAAGGGATCAGGAATGGTTAGCGCCTTCGGATCGGCAAAAACACCGGTTGCTTCCTCGAAAGAGACGCCGTGTTTAGAAAGATTAGAGGCTGCCTTCCTCGGGTCCCATTCAAAGGTCAGCGCCATTAGGATAATCTACTGCGTTCGCGGGCAACTTTGGCGATAGCAATTTCCTTTACCCCAGCACTCTGGAGAAATCCTTTGCCTGTCTTGGCATACACGGGCTCTGCGGAGAAGCGATCCTGAATTGACAAGGCATCCCGCATTACCCGAAGGAAAACTGGATTGTTGGCAAGCTTGGGATCCAAGGTACTACCCATAGTAGACGAGTAGTGCGGCAAGACCAAAAACGCAAGTGTCTCAAGTCGATGCCTTCTTCAAACTGCACCGCCAGCATCGCTCCAAGGTCTTTGACTGCGGCCTCCTGCTTGGGATCCAGTAGCTGGCCGTCGGGGCCGAAGGCCTGATAAGCGGAGGGGATGACGATCTGATCAGGAAGCAGGTTGATGCCGAGATTACCGAGGAGCATCCGCAGGGGAACTAGACCGCGCAGTCCTCCTCAACGAAAGCGGCTCCGAGGCCAGGACTTCTGGACTCGTACCAATCAATCACCTTCGCGGCGTCATCCCTGAATTCGGGACGAAAAAACAGCAGCCAACTTATAGGCCGACAAGCGACCTGAGTTGTTGCTTCATTTTGGCAAAGGGCACGGAGGATTCGGGAGATGTGGTGGCTAATAAGCCAAGAAGGAATAGTGCTTTCATAGGAACACCATCCCAGCACCGTGACGGGACACCAAGTGTCCCAGGCCCTGTCTAATGAAAGAATTCGCAAAAGGGCCGGGATGTGTGACGCTTCCTCTGGAAGGGTAACGTACCATGAAGATCCCATTTCTCCCGTTGCTGGTGGCAATGTCGGCGGTCTGTTCCGCCGCGCCGCAGATCATCAAGGAACAGGGGACAAGCTACCTGAAGGATGCGGAGAGCTACATCGGGAAGACACCCCTGATACCGACCGTCCCGAGCGGGGCACCTCCCAAGGGTGTGAAATCACCCACGCCCACCCGGCAGCCCACTCCGACGACTTCGCGCAACAGTTCGGTGCCTCGTCCCACAGGGGAGTCCTCGGAGGAAACGGATGCCGTGACGAGCGGGAGGGAATATCCGGTGGCGGTCATCCACCGTTCGACCATCACGGTGGGCCAGCAGATTCAGGTGCCCGCGCAGTACGCGCCGCCGCAGGTGATTCAGGGGAGCGGGGTAACAGTCGTCCCGTCCTCACCTACATCCTTCAGAACCGTTCAGACGGGGACCTTGATGGGAACTGACAGGTCGGGGCACTTGACCGTGAGCGATACGGAACTGAGCGGCTTCGTGAACTACGGGAGCCCGATCCGGACGGGGGTCCCCGCCTACAATCAGCAGGGCCAGCAGACGGGAACCGAGGTCATCACGGTCTCGCCGAACCCGATCGTCCAGCCCGTCACGACAACCATCGAGCTGAAGTGATGGGGAGGGTTTACTATGGGACGAGGGAGCCTAGCACCGACCCCCAACCCTGATCCCAGATGTTGGCGATCCCTTTGGTGATCTTGTCGGTCTTCTTACCTGGCTCGACCTCCTTGGCATAGAGGATCTCCTGGTACTGCGCGTACTCGGCTTCGCCACCAACGAGTAGGAGGTTTTTCGATGGATCAGCCAGCATATAAAGGGTTTGGCCGTTCTTCTCTTCGTGGCGGATATGTCCGGGAGGTAACGACTGGAAGTGGGCGATCTGGGCAGGCGTCTGCGGCTTCACGGCACGAAATCCTGCTTGAGCTAGAAAGGTCTCTTTCTTCTGCAGATGGGTGGCGCATCCGGAGAGGAATAGCGCGAGGGAGAGGCCACAGAGGCAACAGAGGGCAAGATGTCGGAGATAACGGTTCATGCGAAGAGTATGGTTAGAGGATCAGGCAGGAGAGTCGACGGTAAGGCTTTTAGTAAAACATGGGGCCGAAGAAGGGATCCATCATTCCACCCCATCCGGCATAGTCGTCCGCCAGAAGTTTATCTTCCTTGTCGGCGGCCTGATCAGGAATGACGACCTTGGAATAGAGGATGTGCTGGTAACGCTCAAACTGGGGATTAGCACCAACAAGCAGGAGCTTCTTGCGGGGGTCTGAGTAGACGAAGAGCGTGTGTCCCTTGCGGGTCATCTGCGTGATCTTGCCAGGAGAGAGAGACTGAACTTTGGAGATCTGGGAGGGCGTTGTCGGTTTTACGGCTAGGAACCCAGCTTCGCGCAGGAAGTTCTCCTTCTGCTGCAAGTGGGAGGTGCAGGCTGGGAGAAGAAGGAGCGGAAGAATGAGGATCGAGAGGAGTGGGAGAAGTCGGTTCATGTGGAGCGTATCCCCTTGTAGGGAGGGATCCTATGCGAGTCCAAGAAAACATGCGGCAGAAGGTATACGCCGACGGATTAAAACTCGGTTCTAGGCCCGTAGCTGGCATGATAAGCCGATGAAGTCGGACCAAGATCTCTACAAGCTGCTGCGCGATCTCCCCAAGGAGGATCTCTGGAATGGGGAGGTGGCGCGATTCGACGCAGCGCCGGCCCGTGAGCGGCTGGAACGTGTGGCCGTGATCCGAGCGGTCGGGATGATCTTCTCCAGATTCGGCACCGAAGAAGAAAAAACCTCCGTCCGCATCTGGCTGATCACACTGCTCAAGGATCCGCAGGAGAAGGTCCGCCGCTATGCCCTCACCGCACTGCCGAAGATCGGCGTTGGGGAAGAAGGGGAACGCGAGATGCTCTCGCTTCTAAAGGATGTCGGTGAGGAGAAGGAGGGCCGCGAGATGCGACATCTAGGACGCGCCTTGGAAAAGGTTGGCGGCGAGGCGACCCTCGAGGTGATCGAGGAGGGAGTGGCTCTGCCGGCTATCACGGTGCAGAAGGTGAAGGCGGGCGTCTTGCGCAAGGAAGATGCCGGTGGCGTTCTTCTCGACGCCTTACTTCCTCTGCGTCATGGGGACGCTGACATGAGGGTGCTACTGCGCTGTCGCCGCGGTCTGGAGGATTTCGTCCGCGAGGAAGCGGAGGAAAAACTCT
>JBAXXS010000054.1:0-13221 GCA_037127835.1 Verrucomicrobiota bacterium
TGCCGTCTTATGGTGATCGTGATGACAGCAGTGGCTCATGAGGTGAGGGGAGATGGGGGGCAGAGGCTATTAGGCTGTTAGGCTATTGGACTATTGGTTACTGCAATTGAACTCAAGTGCTGGCGGTGATCCATTGGAGGGACAAACAGCATCTTTTTTGGGAGACGATGGACTTTTTACAAAAGCTGAAAACTTCTATCCCCAACAGTCTAACAGACTAAAAGGCTAATGGCCTTATTTACCCTTAGCCTTCCTCCTCAGCTGGCAAAGTTCTCTTCCCTCGCGTCCTTCAAAAGCCTCGTCAGACGTCCATTCCTCAAGCAGTTCAAAGCTCGGATCAAAGAGCGAAGAAATTTCTTCCCTAGTCGTACCATGAGGGGGGCCTGAGGGTGCCTCCGGATCGAGGTAAAAGATTGCAAAGAAATGACCGCCGGGTTTCAAGACTGCTTCGATAGCTTTTAGATACTCGGCTCGAAGTGTCGGCGGAATAGCACAGAAGCAGGTGTGCTCGACGACCCAGTCGAACCGGCCATTCCATGATTTTGGTAATTCGAAAAGATTCCCCTGCTCGTAATGCTCGCCGCCTGCGATCGGATAAGAGCGGGAGAGGGTGATTGCTGAGGATGAAAGATCGAGTCCGGTGACTTTAGCGCCATGTGCTGCAAGCGCCCGGACATCGTGGCCCGGTCCTGATCCTGGGACGAGGACCTCTCCTCGGATCGGGTGTCTCGTCAGGAATTTCGTCAGAGCTGGTGCTGCGTATCCTTCGTCCCAAGGTGTATCTCCCGCCTGATAACGGGCTTCCCAATCCACGGGGTCAAACACACGATTACTGCCTGATCCAGCAGGTGCCGAGGGCGATGCCGAGTTGGTATTTGCGTTCATGCTCCCGTATCAGGAATGGCAGATCGACGCGCCGATGCAATCGGAACTCTCCGGAAAGTCTCATAGAGAGCTCTTCCTCGCTACGGCGATCGGCATCGCTGCCGCCGATCCAGCGATCCCTAGGCGTGTATTCCTCGAGCCATGTGAAGGGAGTGGTGAGAAGGAGTTGGCCACCCGGTTTCACCAGACCGGGCAATCGTGAAAGGAAGGCCTCGGGGTCGGGAAGGCGGCAGATCAGATTCGCCGCCAGCACCACATCGTAGGGTCCTATTCCTTCGGGAAGACTTGTGGCATCCTGGACGGAAAAAGAAACCCTACTCCTGTCGATCTCCGGCGGGACGATGGCTTGGAACGGCGCGTTGATGGCTCCTTCCAGAAGGCGCTCTCCGTCATGCCGCCCTTCGGCTTGGAGTTTCTTTGAGGCATTAATGAAAGAGTCGGAGTAGTCGCTGGCCTCAACGCGATGGCAGGAGCGTGCGAGCTCAAAGGCTGAGGCCCCAACGGAACAACCAGCTTCAAATGCTGTAGCCCCGGGCGAAAGTAGCGAGGTGTCTAGTAGCTCATGGACGCATCGGACGGGGAACGGTATCCTCGTGATCGACCGATCAACGGGCAGCGCCTCATGGAACAACTCCTCCGCTCCGCCGTAATGGAGTAGAAGATACTCCCCTAGGAGTTTCGGCGTCTCGTAGAGCGATGCCACGATCAGGAAACGATCAGTTAGGAAGGGCCTGTCCGGGATCGACCGGAGTGGAGCTTTCCAAGGTCGTGCCCGCCGGGATTTCTAGAGGCTCATGATGCTCCGCTGGTTCGTTAATAATATCCTGCTCGGCTTCTGCTGAATGCGACGCTGCACCTCCCTCGAGAGCTTCGCCAGCATCACCCTGGAGAGTAAGGTCTGCGGCTTCCGTGGTGATCTCTTCCTTGTGAGTGGAGACCGGAGAAGCTTTGGGGGCAGAAGAAGTTTTTGGAGCTTTTGTGGTGGGAGGGGTCGGGGGAGCTTTGGGAACAGGGCGCGTGGCGGCCTGAAGATTCCCCATTGCAAAGTCGATGACATGTCCCTGATGGAGGAGCCAGAGCAGATCGGCGCCCAGGGCCTGCTCACGCCGTTTCAAGGTCTCTGCGTCAAAAGCCGGAGAGGGAACCCTTTCTTTCCTGATTTCAGCTGTTGGCACAACTTCCAAGGGGATTGGAGCCTCGGTTGTTTCCGGCGATGCCTCTACTTCAGCAATCACCACAACTGTTTCTGCAACTGATTCCACGGGCGTAGTTGTAGCGGCGGCATCCGTATTAATCGTGGCTGAGGGATCTGAAGGATCTGAGGGAGCCGATGCTGAGGTCTCTGTGCGGAGAGCTAGGAGTGCAGCCCACTGCTTGTCACGGTGCTGATTTGGATGGGCCTCCAGGTAATCGAGGATGGTCCTGAAACTCTCACCGATCGGGGTGGTTTCCCTGTCGAGATAGCGTGGACGGGCCATCGAAACATTGATGATCTTCTTGTGGGACTTGAAGAGCTGAAGGCTGCGGTTGGTCAGCTCCTTTCCGAGCACCTGGGCCAGGACAAGCGGGAAGCGGTCCATCTCTTGGAGATTCTGGAGGAGAAGCTCACGAAGGAGAGGGGTCGATCCGTGAAGGGCGACTCCACCCCCTAGGGTGATGTCACGTCCGAGAGCTTCGATTTCACGCTCGGCATGGTGCTCGTTGAAATGGGCGGTGATCTGTTCCAGGGTCAGTCCCTCTTGTGACTTGCTCTGGTTGCCATCAAGGGCAGGTGCGGTTTCTTCTTCCTCGGAACTGATTTCTTCGGCAGCTGGTTCTTCAGCCGCAGCAATGGTCTCTGTCACCACTTCTTCGGACGGCGCGGCCTCCTCGGTCTTTACTTCGGCTGGCGTCTCCGCGGCGCTCTCAGTAGTGCCTTCCACGATCGCTTGCTCTTCAGCTAAAGGAACGATTTCAGTAACTGGTTGGGATGCTGCCAAGGTCTCTTCGATCGCTGGTGAAGCGACTTCTTCCGTGACGGGGATATAGACGGTCTTGGTGGACTGTTCCGTCTTCCACTGCTCGATCAGCGCCTCGTCGCGCATCATCTTGATGCGGGATTTATAGGCCTCGAAGGGCATGTTCCTAAAGCGCTCCGCATGAAGTGAGATCAGGCGCGAGGTGTACTCGTGATGATTCGGCGGGCCGAGGAGGATGCCGCTCATACCGCATTGGGCAACCACGGAGAACGCTCCCTTCGGTGGTTCCGAGGTAACGGAAGATTTGCGGTAAAACTTGCCAAGATGCTTGGAGAGTAGGTGACTGACCGCCTCCTTGCGGGTTTGCCAGACCGAACCGTCGGCCTTCGCACGGAAGAGCTGAGGCGTCTCCTCGTTATCAGCCTGCAGTCTCACGCTGTAGCGATCGGAGAGCTGGACGATCAGTCGGGCGAGTTCGAAGAGGGGGTAGGCCTTGACTCGGGAACGGATCTGCTTGGCGATGCCCTCGATAGCCGTGAATTCTGGAACCAGTTGGAGCTTCCATCCTTCGAGGATGGGCTTGGGAGCCGGCTCCGGACGACGGTCACGCTCATCGCGCGGTCCTCTACGATCACCGCGATCTCTGCCGCCAGGGCCTGAGTTTGTACGAGCTCCCCCGGGTCCACGGCCTTGGCCGGTACCTTGTCCAGATCCAGATCCTCCAGGCCCCTCACGACGGCCTTCCGGACGAGGACGGTCAGGACGCGGTCCTCTGTCGGGTCTTGGACTGCGTGCGTCGCGTCCCGGCCCCCTGTCTCTGCCTCGGTCTCCACCGCGTCCTTCGAAGCGCTGTGGGCGGTCCCCCTCATCGAATTGTGCCGCGAGCCGAGCCGAGCTATCAGAGGTCTCGGTTGTCCACGCGGGACGGAACATGTCGGAGAGGTCGATCCCCAAGGAGGAAAGATCTGCAGGTGGTTTGGAGTCGTCGCTCATGGAGTCAGGAAGCTAGCATGAGATGTATGGCTGTGGGGAAGCTAGAAAGAGTGACAATAGTGCCGAAGTTTTCGATCGCTCAGGAAATGAGGAATTCGGAAAGTGCATTTTTAAGCCTTTCGGGCAACGTCGCGCGAATACGGCTGCACTCTTCTTCGTAGGCGGTCTCATGCACGACACCCTCGCGGTGGAGTTTGGCCAGCATGTCGGGACGGCTGTGCGGGATAAGTAACCCAACCTCCTTGTTCCCCTCGCCAACAAGATTCCCGAGTTGTTCGACCAGTAGATCAAGCCCTTCGCCGGAGTGGACTGAAATAAAGATAGCCTCTGGATAGGCGTTGCGAAGCATCGCTCGGACCATCGGGTCATCCACCCGATCGATCTTATTAAACACGGTGAGGGTTTTCTTATGATCAGCGCCGAGATCATTTAGAACCTTCATCGTGGTGCCGTAGAACTCCAGCACGCGCGGATGGGAGGCATCGAGCAAGTGGACAAGGAAGTCAGCCATCACGGCCTCTTCCAACGTTGCGTTGAACGACTCCACCAACTGGTGGGGGAGCTTTCTAATGAATCCGACCGTGTCGGTGAGTAGGAGTGGCTGCTTGTTCGGGAGATCAATCTTGCGGGTGGTCGTGTCGAGCGTCGCGAAGAGCGCATCTTCGACTAGGACCTCGGCGCCGGTGAGTCGGCGGAGCAGGGAGGATTTGCCGGCGTTCGTGTAGCCGACGATGGCGACATTCGGGACAGGGGCCCGCTTGCGGTCCTTGCGCTGATTGGCGCGGTTGCGTCGGACCTCCACGAGGTCACGCTTGAGGCGGTCCATCTGGCCGCGGATCTTGCGTTTATCCTGCTCGAGCTGGCTTTCGCCTTCGCCCTTGGATCCGATACCACCACCCTGCTTGCCAAGATGGCTCCAGGCCCGTGTGAGCCGAGGCAGTGAATAGGACATGCGCGCTAGGTCGACCTGGATCTTCGCCTCGCGGGTTTGGGCGCGCGTCCCGAAGATATCGAGAATGATCTCCTGGCGGTCGATCACGGTGATCTTGGAAATGGTTTCCCAGTTGCGCTGCTGCGCGGGGGTCAGTTCATTATCGAAGATGATCACGTCGCACCCGAGCTCGCGTGCCCGCTCGCAAAGTTCCTCCGCCTTGCCCGAGCCAACGAAAAGACGGGCCTGCGGTTCGCGGATCTGCACCAGTTGTTTCTCCGCGATGGGCACGCCCAGAGTGCGCACCAGTTCGCCCAATTCGTTCAGGAGATCCTCTGCATCCTCACGCGATTCCCCAACCGTGTGGGCGCCGACCAGAAGGGCGCGAGCGACAATCTTGTCACGAGGATTGATTTCGAACATAAGTTAGGCTGTAGACTAAAGTTTTTTAGACTTTTAGGTCAGGAAAATTTAAGTGATGGGAATCATCGTCCAAGATGATCCGATTCGCATCTTTTGCATTCAGTAATTTCAGCCTCTAACAGCCTAACAGGCTTCGGCCTAAAAGCCTTGCTATGCAGGCGCGAGCGTCATCGCTTCCCCATGATCCAAATGCTCTCTGCAAAGGGCGAAGAAATCTTGCTTTGTTCCGACTCGCCTCACGGCATGGAGAAACTCCGGGTTAATCCCCTCTCCGATGAAGTTCGCGTATTTCTTGATCTTCTGAACTTCTTTGGGATCCGGAATGTTTGGGTCACAGACCGTCTCGTAGAGTTCGTGGATATAGGCAAGGACTTCGCGGCCTGTCGGGTAGGTGATCGCAATTCCCGCAAGATGCTCCCGGATCTGCGAAAAGAGCCAGGGGTTTCGCACGGCACCGCGTCCGATCATCAGACCGCGGGCACCGGTTTCCCGCAGGAGACTCTCGGCATCGGCAGGAGTGGAGACATTACCATTTCCTAGGACTGGGCAAGAAAGTGATTCGGCCGCCATCCGAATCAGATCATGGCGGATCCCTCCGGTGTACATCTGGAGCACCGTTCGCCCATGGACGGTCACCAGATCAATGGAGTGTTTTGCAAAGAGGGGGAGAAGTGCCTCAAGGGTCTGCTCCGTGTCGAAGCCAAGACGGGTCTTCACCGTGAACTTCCCGGGGATGGCGTCCCTCAAAGCCCCGAGGATTTTATCGATACGGGGAAGATCGCGCAGTAGCCCTCCTCCCGCGCACTTGCGGTAGACCACGGGGGCGGGGCAGCCGAGATTCAGATCGATCGCCGCGATGGGATGCTGGCCCAGTTCCTTAGCCGTACGAACCAATGCCGGGATGTCGTTGCCGATCATCTGAGCGATAACAGGGCAGCCGGTTGGATTCTGTGTAATCGAGGCCAAGATCGGCTTGTCGAGGCCTGAGGTCGCCGTGACGCGGAAATACTCGGTGTAGTAGAGATCTGCTCCGCCATAACGCGTCATCAGTCGCCAGAACGGCAGATCGGTCACATCCTGCATCGGGGCCAATGACAAGACCGGGGCGGGCGAGGAGAGAAGCTGATCGAGGTCCGGCATCATGGTGATTCCTAGGGTGGTCAAAGGAAACAAGTTAGTATTTTCAATAATAGGGCGATGACTCTATCATTGAAGCATAACCCCGCTTTATTTCTAAAACAGGAGATCATCATGAACACCGAATCTATGTGCCCCTTCACAGGCAAAGTGCATCCACAAGCATTCAAAGGCTCATCCCGTAATACTGACTGGTGGCCGAATCAGCTCAACCTGAAGCTTCTTAACCAGAATTCCCCGCTTTTTGATCCCATGGAGGCGGGTTTCGATTATGCGAAGGAATTCAAGAGTCTCGACCTCGAGGCTGTGAAGAAGGATCTCACCGCATTAATGACGGATTCGCAGGAGTGGTGGCCCGCCGACTTCGGTCACTACGGCCCTCTCTTCATCCGTATGGCCTGGCACAGTGCCGGCACCTACCGCATTGCCGATGGTCGTGGCGGTGGAGGCAACGGCAGCCAGCGCTTCGCGCCCCTTAACAGCTGGCCCGACAATGTGAACCTTGACAAGGCGCGGCGCCTCCTTTGGCCGATCAAGCAGAAGTACGGAAAGAAGCTCTCCTGGGCGGACTTGATGATTCTAACCGGTAACGTCGCCTTGGAGTCGATGGGCTTCAAAACATTCGGCTTCGCAGGTGGACGAGAAGATATCTGGGAACCGGAGGAGATTTACTGGGGGGCCGAGAAGGAATGGCTTGATGACCAGCGCTATAGCGGTGACCGCGAGCTCGAGAACCCGCTTGCCGCCGTGCAGATGGGACTCATCTATGTGAACCCCGAAGGACCCAATGGCAACCCAGACCCGGTTGCCGCCGCACGCGATATCCGGGAGACCTTCGCCCGGATGGCGATGAATGACGAGGAGACCGTGGCGTTGATTGCTGGAGGGCACACTTTTGGCAAGTGCCACGGTGCTGGCTCGGCTAGTCATGTCGGTCCGGCTCCCGAAGCAGCAGAAATCGAGGAACAGGGATTCGGCTGGATCAGTGACTTCCGCAGCGGCAAGGGGCCCGATGCCATCTCCAGCGGTCTGGAGGTTACTTGGACTCAGGCACCGACCCAATGGTCCAACTACTATTTTGAGAACCTCTTTAAGTACGATTGGGAGCTGACCAAAAGTCCTGCCGGAGCTCACCAGTGGGTAGCTAAGAATGCGGAAGCGAGCATTCCCGATGCGTTTGACTCCGGAAAAAAACATCTGCCCACTATGCTCACCACCGATCTCTCGCTCAGGTTTGACGCTGCCTACGAGAAGATCTCCCGCCGCTTCCTTGAGAACCCCGACCAGTTCGCCGATGCATTCGCGCGCGCCTGGTTCAAGCTTACCCACCGCGACATGGGTCCGAGGGCACGCTATCTGGGAGCGGATGTTCCTTCCGAGGTGCTAATCTGGCAGGATCCCATTCCGGCGCTCGATCACCCTCTTATCGGGGAAGCCGAGATCGCGGATCTGAAAGCTCGTATTCTCGCTTCCGGTCTGAAGATTTCCGAACTAATTACCACAGCTTGGGCTTCCGCCTCCACTTTCCGCGGAAGTGACAAGCGCGGTGGCGCCAATGGCGCGCGTCTGCGTCTTGCTCCTCAGAAGGATTGGGAAGTCAACCAACCGGCCCAACTGGCCAAGGTTCTCAAGGCACTTGAAGCCATCCAGCAGGAGTTCAACGCAGCGCAGAAAAGCGGAAAGAAAGTTTCAATCGCTGATCTGATCGTTCTCGGCGGCTGCGCTGCCGTCGAAGCCGCAGCAAAGAAAGCGGGCCAAGACGTGAAGGTTCCCTTCACTCCTGGTCGCATGGATGCCTCTCAAGCAGAGACCGACGTACATTCCTTCGCCGTTCTGGAGCCGATTGCAGACGGGTTCCGCAATTACCTCCGAAAAGGACACGATGCCTATGCGGCCGATCTACTGATCGATCGGACCAATCTCCTGACGCTCACCGCTCCCGAAATGACGGTTCTCATCGGTGGTCTCCGGGCGCTGGATGCTAACTTCGCTCACTCCGAGCACGGCATTTTCACCAAACGTCCCGAAACCTTGAGCAACGATTTCTTCGTGAATCTCCTCGATATGGGGACGAAATGGACGAAGTCCGTTGCTACTCCAGGTGTGCTGGAAGGACGTGACCGGAAGACTGGCGAGCTAAAGTGGACTGGTACAATCGCCGATCTGGTCTTCGGATCGAACTCCCAACTCCGCTCCCTGGCGGAAGTCTACGCCTGCTCAGATTCGCAAGCGCTCTTCGTGAAAGAGTTCGTTGCGGCTTGGGCGAAGGTCATGGAGCTCGACCGCTTCGACCTCAAGTAATTGAGGTGTCTGGGATTTTTGCGCCGCGCGGTGTTGCTGTTCGCTCGCAGTAGTTCACTACAGCTTCGCTCCCGCGCCTAGCGCGGCATCAAAACTTCCAGTCACTTAGGGCCACTCTCCAAGCCCTTTAACAACACAGAATAAAAACTCTCCGCGCCTCTGCGGGAGATCTAAAACGCTGCGGTATTAGTGATGATGGCCGCCGTCACCGTGCACATGGCCGTGTTCGATTTCCTCGGCGGTAGCGGCTCGAACTTCACGGATCTTGATATCGAAGTGGAGGTTCATGCCGGCTAGTGGATGATTGCCATCCAGGGTCACTTTATTTCCCTCGATCTTGGAGACGACCACAATCTGTTCTCCCTCCTCGCTATCATGGGAAGCTTCCAACTGCATACCTTCCTCGAGTTCATCACCACCTTCGATCTGATCAGCATCGACCACGGCGATCTTCGCCGGATCGATCGTGCCGTAGCCCTCCTCGGGAGCGACGCTGATCTTAAAGGAATCTCTGGCGCTTTTGCCCTCCATGGCCTTCTCGAGGCCCTTGACGATCTGTCCCTCGCCCTGCAGGTAGGCTAGAGGGCCTGCGTCTTTAGAGGAGTCAATAAGCTCCTTGTCATCGTCGGTGAGCGTGTAGTCGAAGAGAACAACGGAGCCTTTGGTAATGGTCATGGGAATGATAAAAGGAAGTTGGTTTGTGGGGAAGAGACTGCGCCGGCACACTAGGTTGCCCGATGGCAAACGCCAGCGAAAAGCTCGTTTAGGGAGTTTTTCTAAGGTGCGCCGTAGCGTTCCAAGACACGGCGGATTGTTTTGGCCTTTCCGGTTTCAGGATCGACTTCGACAAGTACCCCGCAGGCCATGACGGGCCCGCGGGCCACCGGGAACTTGGCCGGCATCGAGGTGAGGAACTGCCCCACGACGGCATCGCAATCGCGGCCCAAGATGGAGTCCTCCGGACCGCACATCCCTGCATCGCAGAGGAAGCCGGTGCCTCCGGGAAAGATCCGCTCGTCGGCAGTCTGCACATGGGTGTGGGTTCCGACGACCAGCGAGACCTTGCCATCCAGATGACGGCCCATGGCGATCTTTTCGCTCGTGGTCTCGCCGTGGACATCCACGATAATCACGGGAGTCTCTTTGCGCAGACGCTCAATCTCGGCTGAGGCTGCGAGGAAGGGATTCTCCAGCGGGTTCTTCATAAAGGTCCGGCACTGGACATTCATGACGGCGATGGGGCCGTGGGCCGTTTCCAGAACGATGCTCCCTCCGCCGGGCGTGCCGGGGGGATAGTTGATCGGTCGTAGGAGCCTAGGTTCTGTGGAGATGTAGGAATAAATCTCTTTCTGGTCCCAGATGTGATCGCCGGTGGTGATGACAGCCACGCCGCTCCTCATGAGATCGATCGCCAGCTTCGGAGTGATCCCGCGACCCGCCGCTGCGTTCTCCCCGTTGACCACAATAAAGTCGGCATCGTTGCGTTTCAGGTAGAGCTCTGCGGTCCGGCATGCGGCCATACGACCTGGCTCTCCAACCACATCGCCAAGGAAAAGGATTTTAATCACCCAGCGGTTTTTATCGAAACAAGCACCCTGGACGATGTAAAAATGCATCTGCGTGAAGAAACTGTTCCCTCAAACAAGCCTGCTTCGACTCCTTGTGCTGCCTCTTTTGTTGCTGACCTTGTCTTCTGGCAAGGGTGCGTTACTCAGTCCCCTGGCTCCTCAGCCTGACTGGAAGGACCTTTCCCGCTACTCCGGGACTATCACGGCCGCTGAATTCGAGCGTCTGCTCCGGCAGGTCTATGTGCCAGATGGCTCCTGGCGCCAGTGGATCTCGCTGACTCCGAGTCAGGCAATGATCACGCCTCATGCCGGAGCGACACCTGTCATCCTGCCGCTGGCTCCTCCGGGGAGTGCCGCCAAGATCACCCCTCGTTTCTGGAAAGAACGGGGGCAACGATCCCCGCAACCAGGCAAGCCGCTGGCGGGACTGAGGATCGCGATCGACCCGGGTCATCTCGGAGGGAACTTCGCCCGGATGGAGGCCCGTTGGTTCCAGATCGGTCACTCGAGGCCGGTCGAGGAGGGGGAGATGACGTTGATTGTGGCTAAGATCCTCAAAAAGAAACTGGAAGCCATGGGAGCGGAAGTCTGGCTGACCCGTTCTAAAAATGGAGCCACGACCTCGCTGCGGCCCGACAAACTCAAGAAAGCGGCTGCGGGCTCTCTTAAGGAACAGGGGGCGCCCCTTTCAAGCACCCGTCTGGAGTTCGAGGCCGAACGGCTTTTTTACCGCGTCGGCGAGATCCACAATAGGGCCCGCCTGGTGAATTCCGTGATCCGGCCCGATCTTGTCGTCTGCCTGCATTTCAATGCCGAGGAATGGGGGAATCCCGCCCGGCCCACGCTGACGGACAAGAACCATCTCCACCTTCTTCTTTCCGGGGATATGTCGGGCAACGAACTCCTGCATGAGGATGAGCGCTACACCATGCTTGTGAAGCTGCTCGGAGGGACTCACAACGAAGAGTTGGGAGCCTCGGAAAGTGTCGCCCGTTCCTTGGCTACCGCCACCGGCCTGCCCCCCTTCACCTATCATAGCACCAATGCCATCCCTGCCTCCTCCAACCCCTACCTCTGGGTGCGCAATCTTCTGGCCAACAGGCTCTTCGAGTGTCCCGTGGTCTATTGCGAGCCGTATGTCATGAACAGCAAGCCTGTCTTCAACAGGGTTCAGTTCGGAGATTACGAGGGTCGCAGGAATGTGGGCGGACTCTCTTTGCCAAGCATTTACAGGGAATATGCCGATGCGGTGGCGCAAGGGCTTGCCGATTACTACGGAGGGGCGGCAAACTGATCCCCATGAAGACCAAAGTCATCGCCATCGCCAACCAAAAGGGAGGCGTCGGAAAAACCACCACTTCGGTCAATCTCGCTGCGGCCATTGCGGAGTCGGGCCATCCCGTCCTCTTACTCGATCTGGATCCCCAGGGTAATGCCTCCAGCGCCTTAGGCCTCGAGACAGGTGATGGGAGTAGCCTCTATGCCGCAATGATCGGCGAGACCCCGATGGAGGAGCTGATCCAGGAGACGCGTCTTCCGAATCTGGCCGGTATTCCCGCCGACCTCGACCTAGCCGGCGCAGAGATCGAGGTGGCAAGAATGGAGGGCCATCTGGGTCAACTCCGCAGTGTACTAGAACCTGTGCGCAACTCGGGACGCTTCGAGTTCATCATTCTGGATTGTCCTCCGTCGCTCGGCATCCTGATGACCAATGCCCTGAGCGCCGCCGACGAGATCCTGATCCCAATCCAGTGCGAATACTACGCCCTCGAGGGACTCGGCAAGCTGGTCAGCGTCATGGAGCAGATCCGTGAGTCCGGAGCCAATCCGACCCTCGCCATGAGCGGACTTCTCATGACCATGCTCGACGTCCGCACCAATATCAGCGCCGCAGTCGTGCGTGATGTCCGCGCCCACTTTGAGGAGGTTGTCTTTAATGCCGCTATTCCCCGCTCCGTCCGCATCAGCGAGGCTCCGAGCTTCGGCAAGACCATCCTCGAGTATGATCCTAAAGGACCGGGATCCACGGCCTATCGCGTCCTTGCCAAGGAATTCCTCGACCGCCAAAAACGTGGGATCTCCTTTGTCGGAGCCCCGCAGCGGAATGAAGAAGGATGAAACTTGAGACCTGAAACCTGAATAATAACTCACAAAATTGATATCATCGGCTATGGCCGTTTCTCTGATCTAAAAGCCTAATAGTCTTCAGCCTAAATCCCTTTTTCCCCAATGCCCGACGTCCTAGCCCTTTTCAAACAAACCGGAGCCCTGCTCCACGGTCATTTCATTCTGCGTTCCGGTCTTCATAGCCGGGAGTTCTTTCAATGTGCCCTTCTACTCCAGAATGCCCCTGTCGCGGCTGAGGTCTGCGGGGAGTTGGCGGAGAAGCTACGTCCTTTCCACACGGAAGTGGAGGGTAAGAAGCCGACGGTCGTTTCCCCTGCAGTCGGCGGTATCATCGTCGGCCAAGAAGTCGCACGCCACCTTGGCACCCGCCATATTTTCGTGGAGAAGGATGGTAACGGAGGGCTTGTTATGCGCCGCTTTGAAGTGACACCGGGAGAGCGCTTTCTCGTAGCCGAAGATGTCGTCACCCGCGGTGGGCGTGTGCAAGAGACCATCGACATTATCCGTGCTCTGGGTGGCATCGTTGTCGCAGCCGGATCCATCGTCGATCGCAGCGGAGGAAATCTGCCCGACTTCGGATGTCCTTTTGTCAGTCTGATCCAGATGACCCCGGAGACCTTCGCTGCAGATGCACTTCCCGAAGATCTCGTCGGTATTGCAGCCGTAAAGCCGGGAAGCAAGTAGGATGGGGAAAAGGATGAAACTTGAGACCTGAAACCTGAAAGAGTCGAAGTTCATCAAAGGGCTGTTTTTCCTCATACTTCAGGTTTCCAGTTTCAGGTCTCATCCCTCATGTCTTTCCTCTCCCGCTTTGCCACTTCAACCCTTTAACTCTTCAACTTCCGCACCTTTGGTGCGTTTCCTCACCTTCATCCGGTTCTCGCACACGGTTTTTGCC
>JBAXXS010000055.1:0-13156 GCA_037127835.1 Verrucomicrobiota bacterium
CGAAGCACTTCGGGCAGGGAAACGTAGTTCAACTTGCGGTTGAGGACTGCCTCGACCTCGGGATTGCCACGCGAGATGGCGTTGCCGACAACAATAAGCGTCTCCTCCTTGGGAAGGTTCTCCGGACGGAAGCCGGCACAGACTTCTATCCCGCGTGCAGCGAGGAAGTCGCTCATAGGCGGATAGGCCTGGTTGTCTGAGCCCGTCACAATCCATCCCTGCTCCTTCATGCCGACGGCTACCGCACCCATCGCGGTACCGCAGATGCCGAGGAAGTGAACTCGGCGCATTGCGGGGGTCATAGCCCGTGATCCCCCAGAGGATACAGCTTGCGATATTCGATGGCCTGCAGGCCGATGATCGCCGCAACGGCGGCGATGTCCTCGCTCAAAGTCCCGCGCGAGAGTTCTGCTGCTGGTCGGGAGAGGCCGGTCACAATCTGGCCGTACACCTTGGCTCCGGAGAGGTATTGGACCAGCTTGGCAGCTATGTTGCCGGAATTCAGATCGGGGAAAATCAGGACATTGGCTTTTCCAGCTACCAGGCTGTCGGGAAGTTTGATTTGAGCCACAGCCGGCACGATCGCCGTGTCACCTTGCAGCTCTCCATCGATCTCCATCGGATAATCCAACCCAGCAGCTCCTCCGACGCGGACGGCAAGCTCCTTAGCCAGCGCGGCGGCAGCTGACATCTTGGTTGCCGAGGCGTGGGCCGAGCTGCCATGCGTGGAAAAGCTGAGAAAAGCAATTCGCGGAGTCTTTCCAAAAACCTGCCGTGCCAGAAGGCCCGTCTGCACACCGATCGAAGCGAGCTGCTCCACGGTCGGCTCGGGCACCACGCCGCAGTCGGCAAAGAATAGTACACCCTCATCCCCATACTCGTGCCGGGGTACCTCGACGATCATCGCGCCCGATACAACCGGCGCGTGAGGTAGGGGCTTGATGAGCTGCAACAGCGGGCGGAAGAGCGAGGCCGAGTACGAACCTACCCCACCAACCAAGCCATCCACCAGCCCATGCTGCAACATCATGCAGGCGAAGTAATTTGGGGTGATCAGCAGATTGCGCAGATCCCCCTCGGCCATCCCCTTGTATCGCTCCAGCACCGCCGCCATCTTCAGGAAACGCGTCATTTCCGAAGAGGTCTCCGGATCCGCGATGGCCACCTTCTCCAGAGAGACTGCGTTTGCGGCCGCCACCTGCTCAATCTCGTCTCGCTTGCCAATGAGAATTGCCACACCCAGCCCCTGATCGTTGAACATCCTGGCGGCCCGGATCACGCGCGGATTGTTTCCGTCCGGGAAAACGATCCTTTTCGGATGACGGCGAAGCTTTGCGTAAACGGATTGGAGAAACGACATCTCCCTTAAGGTTGGAAAAGATCGGCCTGATAGACAAGGATGTTCCCAGTCGCAGGGTCCCTTGGTGCCGGCAATTATTTTCTTTCGGGTTTTAAGCTTCAGGTCTCATCCTTTAAAAATGATCACCAGACTTCTTCACACCCGCTATCGCGTTCAGGATCTCGAGAAAACGGTTTCCTTTTACCGTGACGTCCTTGGTTTACAGGAGGTCCGCCGGAGCGAGAGCGGACGCGGCTCCAAGCTGGTCTTTCTGAAGGCCCCCGGAAGCACCGAAGAAATCGAGATCTGCGAGTACAACGCTAGCGGCCCTGTGATGGTCGGGGCGGACCTCACCCATCTCGCCTTCGAGGTCACGGATCTGGAGGCCTTTGCCCGGGAAGCCGCTGCCAAAGGCTATCCGCTGAGCGACGGCCCTCATCACACTTCCTCGGGCTCGATCATCGCCTTCATCGACGCCCCCGAGGGTTACGAAGTGGAGCTGATCCAGCATGCTCCTGCGGAGAGGTGAAACGTTAAAAATGATGAGTTACAAAGCGACATCGAGCCTTTTATCCTTCAACTTGGGACGTCTTATCCCCAACCTCATTTTCAAACCTCAACATTTTCACTCTTCAACTTATTAGTCCTCCAATGATCCCAGTACCCGAACCAAAAAAAGTTATCGCAAATTCCTCAAAATTCCTCGGGGAGTTCAAAGAATTCATCAGTCGCGGAAATGTCGTCGATCTGGCTATCGGTGTCATTATGGGAGCCGCCTTCGGCAAGATCGTCACTGCCCTGGTAAGCGACATCATCATGCCCCCGATCGGACTGGTCCTGAAAGGCATTGATTTCAAAGACCTCTATCTTCCCCTCAACGGCAAGCACTACGCCACATTTGCTGATGCCCAGAAAGACGGCGCCGCCATCCTCGCCTACGGGAGTTTTATCAACACTGTCATCGAGTTTGTGATTATCAGCGCCTGTGTCTTCGCGCTTGTGAAGGCGATCAATTCGCTCAAAAGAAGCGAGGCTGCTGAGGTCAAGCCGACGAAAACCGAAGAGCTGCTCACCGAGATCCGCGACTCGCTTAAAAAGGAATAACGCCTTGGTTAAGCCTCTCCTGCCTTTCTTAACAGCGGTTTTCATTGCCGCGGCACCTGCCCATGCAGTGTCTAAACCAAAGGCTTCCAGTCCAACCTCAAAACCAACACCCGATCCCACCAAGGACCCGATCGTTCAGCGGATCCTCAGTGACCTCCAGCCCTCCCATCCGCATATGACGGCCAAAGAAATCGTCCAGACCAGCAATGCGGACATCAGGAAGATGTATGTTTCCATGTATTCTAAGCAGGGGATGAAAATGATGGAGGCCAAGGAAAAAGCAGCCGAGATCCCTTTAAAAAACTGACCGGAAGGAATCGTCAGCAGATCCCCTTTGACCTAAAAAACTCCACGGCGCGGGTTTCGGACCAGTATTCCTTCTCGAGGGAGATAAAGCCGAGGTGGCCGCCGCTTTTGGGGAGTTCGAGGTAGAAGTGGGGATTTGCTTCGGCTTCCTCCCTTGGGAAACATTCGGGACCGAGGAAGGGATCGTTGAGTGCATTCACGAGGAGAGTTGGCACGGTGATCCCATGGAGTGATGGCTTGCTGCTGGCTCTTGCCCAGTAATCCTCGGCACTCAGAAAGCCGTTCAGCGGGGCGGTGTAGGTGCCGTCGAATTCACGGAAGGTTCGGATCAGAGCGAGTCCCTCCATGGAAATCCCTTCGGGAAAAGCCACTGCCTTCTCCCGGATTTTCCGATGGAGATCCCGCATGAAGTGGTTCATGTAGATTCTGTTGATACGGCTCTCCAGAACCAGGGCACTTGAGGCGAGATCGCATGGCGCGGAAAATGCGACGGCTCCTTTGATAGAGGGGTGGATCGCTGAGCCACGATCCCCAAGGTATTTGAGCGTGAGGTTTCCGCCGATGCTGAAGCCGACCAAGGCGATGTCTCTGTAGGCCCCTGCGGCCTGGTCGATGACGCACTGAAGGTCTTCCCAAGCGCCGCTGTGGTAGGTGCGCAGAAGGCGGTTCATTTCTCCACTACAGCCACGTAGATTCCAGGCCAGTGTATCCCATCCGGCCCGATGAAAGGCGGTCGCCATTCCCTGTACGGAAGCATTGGCTGAGTTTCCCTCCAGTCCATGCGTGATGATGACCAGCGACTCGGAGCAATGATCCCGGTTCCAGTCCAAATCAAGAAAATCCCCGTCGGGCGTCTCTATGCGTTGCCTCTCGCAGGTGATCGGGGCAACCCGCCGGAAGATAACGGGCATGATCGTCTGAAGATGCCCGTTTGTGAGCCCCCATGGCGTTCTGTAGGTGGAAGATGCAAGAAGGGGCATGCGGTGCTTCAGTATGATGGCCTAGGGTCTGATGGCTAACAGCCTAATCCGGTATACTGTTATCAAGATTGTCGATTTCAAACTTCTGCTACATTGGGAGAAGTCATCATGTCGAAGTCGATCCTCCTTATCATAACCATCGGTTTTATGGCACTTTTGCTGGGCCCGTTTCTGCTCCCCCCAACGGCCTGGTTACCAGTGACTGCTTTTTACTGGATCTACGAACTTCTCGTGACGCTGCTTGTGCTTGTGACGACATTTCTGGCTCTTAGGAAGCGTAAATACGCGATGGAAGCACCAACTTCGCGGAAGGAAATTCTTCCCGGAGTGAGCATTTTGATCGCCGCCCATAACGAGGCCTCCTGCATCCTGAAGACCCTTGAGAGCATTACGGATCTGGAGGGGGTGGAGTGCGAGGTGATCGTTGCGAGTGACGGATCGACAGACGGCATGAATGAACTGCTGGAGCAGCGGAATGGCATCACGCTCTTGAAGCTTCCGAAGGTCGGAAAGGCCGCAGCCTTGAATGCCGCGCTCGAAGTTGCGCGTCATCAGATTGTGGTGACGCTGGATGCCGACACGCGACTGGAGCCCCCTTCCGTGGCCCGGCTGATGGAGCCATTCCGAGAGCTCGAGGTGCAGGCTGTCGGCGGCTGGGTCTTTGTCCGCAACCACAGATCTTCTTGGCTCACGCGTTGGCAGTTCTTGGAATATGTCAGGAATCTCCTCTGGCGGAACGGGCTCGCCCATCTCGGAGTCCTGCTTCAGGTCTCGGGAGCCTTCGGAGCCTTCCGCCGGGAGACGCTGTTGCGATTGGGGGGGTTCGATCTCGGAAGCCTTACCGAGGACTACGAGATCGTTTACAGGATCCATCACGATTTCCGCAGCCGTGGCGAGAGCTATCGGATTCTCACAATAAGCGATGCAATCGCCTACACCGAAGCGCCCGAGGGGTTCCGCGATTTCATTGCCCAAAGAACACGGTGGTTCGCTGGCTTTTTAAGGACTCTCTGGGCTTATCGGGGAATGATTGGCAATCCCGCCTTCGGTCCACTCGGTCTCCTCATGCTACCGATCAAGACCCTCGATGCGTTCCTGCCGCTCTATGCCGTTCTGACATGGTTTGCTTTGGCGGCGGCTTTCATCCATCCCCGATGGATGATGTTTGGCAACCGGACCAACCTTCTCTTGATAGGATCGGCCTTCCTCCTGAAATGGGCCGCCGACATCACGGTCTCCGTGCTTGCATGGAATTGGCATCAGGAGCCAACTGGGAAAAGAAAGTGCTCTAGACGCTCTCTGCCTTGGATCACCATCGTGAGTGAAAGCTGGTTCTTCGCCTGGTTCCGTCAGGTCGCCGTGCTCGGCTCCTATGGGATGGCCTTTGCGAAATCAGCCAACTGGAAACAGAGACGATGGAATGCAAACACGGTAGCAATTCCAATGCTGACGGTTTCTTTTGTCTTCGTGTTAATGGAGGGGTATTTGCAGGCACAGACAGATGCCAACAGGCTGATTTATAATTTCTGCGTACAGCATCAGGGCCAACAGGTCGGAGATGGGATTTGCCAGACGCTGGTGAATGAGGCTCTTCATTCCGCCGGGCTGGCATGGGATCGTGGTTTAGGACAAGAGGTGTGGCGCATCGCCTCGACTTCGCGAGGGGTTGTCATCTCCGGTGATTACAACAAGGTTCTTCCGGGAGATATCGTCTTGTTCCATGATATTTTCCCCGACCGGTATCGTTACAAGGGATCGGGAGGAGGGCTTTTCACCGAACATCCCCAGTCCAATCACATAGGCGTTGTGGATAGCCTGACGCTCGATGGAGTCAGTTACTTCAATCAGAATGCAGGCTTCCAGAAAATTGTGAAGACCGACTATTTCTCCTTTAACGACAACATTGATATTGTCGATTACGTGGCCGTCTTCCGGCCCTGACCATGACGGGCATCCTCACCGCCTTCAGCCTCGGGTTTTTGTACTTTATAAGCGCCATACCCGCAGGTACGGCGGCTCATGCACCCGTCTGGGAAGCCGCTTTGGCTGCATGGCTGGGTTATTCGGCCGGAGGGCTCGTGGTCTTGCTAGCCGGAGCGCCGCTACGCGACTTGATCACCCGGAAGCTGAAGATTGATCCGAAGCCCAATAACTCAAAACTCTTCTGGAAGGTCTGGCACCGCTTCGGTCTCTGGGGGATGGGGTTGGCGGCTCCGGTTACAGTCGGCCCTCAAGTCACGGCGGTGATCGCACTGGCCCTCGGGGAGTCTCCTCAGAGAATCCAGTTGGCCATTGTGTTGGGCGTCCTACCTTGGGTCATCGCGCTGGGGTTTTTGGCATCTTTGGGTTCTGGCTTGCTGCGTTGAATTTCATCCCCATTTTATTTGGGTGTTTGCCTTACAGTAGGGAGCTCAGGATTCGGTTTATTTGATTCAACGGAGGTGAGGGTGACGCTGTCTAAGAAGATTGAAGACAACCCTTCCCCTCCCCATGAGAAAACGCACAACACCCGAACGTGATTGGCTGTACGGACAAAACGACAGCGCAATTACTTTCTGCCGTCCGACTCCTCCCGATCCTATCTCGGGTCCTCTTGAGGGTCCCCATGAGCCCGATGAACAGCTGAGTGATTACCTCGACGAGCGGCGCTGGTCGGATGAGATTGTGGCTTGGTCGAAAAAGCACGCACTCGACTCCAATCTTGAATTTGAAGCCGATGAAGAATAAGCCATAGCCGTCAACAATAGCCGGACAAAATGCTTAATCCTTGGCGCGATCTAGGGCCTAGGATTTAAACGCTGGGTCTTAGTCCAGCAGGATGACGGTGAGCCTTTTTGGTCCGTGCGCTCCGAGCACAAGGATTCGCTCGATATCACCGGTGCGGGATGGCCCGGTGATGAAACTCAAGAAGGAGGGAAACTGCTTCCCATACTTCTGCTTCACATGCTCGAAGGCAGCAGTGAGGTCGGGAACCATCTGGGAGGTCCGGGCAATAACCACATGATGTGGAGGCAGGACGGAGAGGGCACGGCCTCCGGCACTCTCTACGGAAACCATGATGCCGCCGGTTTGGGCAACAAGGACCTCGCAGCCGGTGACTCCCGCCTCGCATGACTCAAGGTCGTCGATTGCGTATCCCTTCTCGGTACGAACAACCGGCAGGCCGATCCCTTCAAGAAGGGCGTCGGTATCGTGATGGGAGTGACTTCCGATCTTCTTCCACCCGCTTTCAGTAGCGAGCTTGGCTAGCAACTCGCGGGCTGCGCCGATTGTTGGAACCTTGTGGAACTCGGTTGTCAACCCCTCGGAGATCTTGGCAAAAAGATCGATCCGCTCTGGAAGTGTCTCCCCAACCTTGGGTAGCCATTCGCGCTGTGCATGGCCGTTGTGATCAGCAGCAGCTTCGCTCTGAGAGTGCGAGGTATGGGGACGCGGTGCGGGATTATTGCGCAGGGCCTCGCGGATGCGACCCAAGATAATAGCGCGTCCTCCGGTCATTTTTTCCCTCCCCGATCTTTCTTCCATTGCTGGTGGAAGGACTGCGGTGCTAGTGTCGGGAACTTCCGCGAGCCGGTCCAAGCCCGGAGGGGATCAAGAATTGTCCCGTTCACCAAGCTCTGAAGGGGCTGGAAAACCCTGCCGAAAATCACGGCAAAGCGATAGAGTGCTGGATGGCCCATCATGAGGGAGAAGCCTCCGAAAGCGACCTTCTCGGCGGCGGAAGGAGAAGCCTTAGCCCCGTTGCGGCGGTTCTGAAGCAGATGGTGATGGAGATCGATCTTCACCGGGCAGGCCTCAGTGCAGGCACCGCAGAGGGAGGAGGCCGCCGAGAGATGCTTCCAGTCCTTGAGCCCTCGGAGGTGGGGAGTGATGACCGAACCGATCGGGCCACCATAAGTCGTGCCATAGCTGTAGCCGCCGACGTTCTTGAAGATGGGGCATACATTCAGGCAAGCGCCGCAGCGGATACATCCAAGTGAATCACGCTGTTCGGCATCGGCAAGAAGCTCGGTGCGGCGGTTGTCCAGGAGAACGATGTGCATCTGCTCGGGGCCGTCGGGCTCTCCCGGCTGGCGGGGCCCGGCGTACATCGTGTTGTAGCAGGTCATGGTCTGGCCAGCACCGGCTGTGGCGAGCATCGGGAGAAAGAGAGAGAGATCCTCAAGCTTCGGAAGCACCTTCTCGATTCCGAGAAGTGCCACATGGATGCGAGGAAGAGAGGTTGTCAGGCGGGCATTTCCTTCGTTTTCGGTGATGGAGATCATGCCGGTTTCCGCCACGGCAAAGTTCGTGCCGCTGATCCCCATATCAGCTTCACAGTATTTTTGGCGCATGACGTCGCGGGCGATCATGGTCAGCTTCTCAGGCTCATCTGTTGCTTCTGATCCAAGCTCCTTCTGAAAGAGGTCGCTGATCTGCCTGCGCGTGAGGTGCATCGCCGGGAAGACAAGATGGAAGGGGGCTTCTTTTCGGAGCTGGACGATGTATTCCCCAAGGTCGGACTCGAAGACGCCGAAGCCCTGCTTCTCCAGTGCGTCGTTGAGGTGGATCTCCTCACTGGTCATCGTCTTCGACTTGATGATTGAACGGACGTTGTTCTCCTTGGCTACTTTCAGGATGTAATCGCGGGCCGCCTCGGCATTTTGAGCCCAGAAGACCTTGGCGCCCCGGGCGGTGATCTTTTCCTCGAACTCGAGTAGGTACTTGTCCAGGTGGTTGACTGCTTCGTACTTGATCTCGGCGGCGAGGTCGCGGGCCCCCTGCCAGTCCTGGAAGTTGGACTTGTTCTGGTCGCGCTTCTTGTAATAACCGCTCATGCCCTTCTGGATGAAGGCACGGAATCCCTTGTCCGCCGTGTAGCGACGGGAGAGCGTCTGGAAATCAGCGGATTGCGTGGCCATAGGCTATTTCGACGCGAGGATCTCGGCGAGGTGGAGGCTGCGAACAGTGCTCTTCTCCTTCTCAAGCATGCCTCGGATCTGCATGAGGCAGCTAGAGTCGTTGGAGACCACGGTCTCCGCCCCGGTCTCAAGAATCGAGGCGCACTTCACCTCGTCCATGGCGGTCGAGATCGGGGCGTACTTCACGGCAAAGGTTCCGCCGAATCCGCAGCAGGTCTCTGCTTCGCACATTTCGACGAGTTCCAGTCCCTTAACCTTCGCAAGCAGGGCACGAGGTTCGCTCTTGATTCCGAGCTCGCGCAGCCCATGGCAGCCGTCGTGGAAGGTAACTTTTCCGGCGAACTTGGCTCCGACGTCGGTAACGCCGAGCACATTCACGAGGAAGCTGGAGAATTCGTGGGTCTTTGCCGCCAGTTCACGGGCTTCAAGTTCGTCCGGCTCTCCCTTAAAGAGATCGGGGTAGAAAATCTTGATCATCGTGACGCATGACCCGGAGGGTCCGACGACAACATCCGCATCTCGGAAGGCCTTCATGGTGACGCGTGCCGAAGAGCGGGCCTCGTCCCAGTAGCCGCTATTGAACGGCGGCTGCCCGCAACAACTCTGGCCTTCGGGGAAGATCACCTCATGGCCCAGTCCCTCAAGCACGCTCACTACCGACCATGCCACATTCGGGTAGAGCTGGTCGACAAAGCAGGGGATAAAGAGAGAGATGCGCACGTAAAATGAGTCTGATGTATTCTTAGAGTATTAGGCCGTTGGAGTCAGTTTGCAAGGCACCCGGGTGGAGTGACCACCCGGGCGCTTTGAGTGGATTACCTGAGGAAGGCCTCGATCAGTCCACCGTCCACAGCGATCACCTGTCCGGTGGTCTTACTAAGGCGGCCGCTGACACAGAGGAAGATCGCCTCGGCCTGGTCCGCAGGCTCGATCGGCACCTTGGTCAAGGTCCTGTCCGCATAGAACTGTGCAAGACGGTTCACGAGAACCTCATCAGTTTCCTTGTCGTCCGCGGGAAGGTTGTACTTCACGAGGTTCGCAATGACTCGGTCACGAGGGAAGAGCCCCGAGCCCTTCACGACCGTGGCGGGAGCGACGCCGTTTACACGGACTAGAGGGGCCAGCTCGATCGCCAGCTCACGGACAAGGTGGTTTGCGGCCGCCTTGGAGGTGTCGTAGGCCAGCGAACCGCGCTTGGAAACGACAGCATTGGCCGAGGTGGTGATACAGGCGGTGGCAGGAAGGCCCTGGGCCTTGAAGACAGTGGCGGCCTCCTCGACGCACCAGCATGAGCCGATGACATTGACATCGTAGGTGAAGCCCCAACCCTCGTCCTTGATGCGGCCGTCGCGATCGGGTGAGGCGATGAAGCCGACGGTCACGATCACGCTGTCGCAACCACCGTAGGCCAGGATCGTGTGATCGATGGCGGCCTTGATGGTGGCACGATCCGTAACGTTGATCGGAGCCGAGGTGGCGAGTCCGCAGTTGGAGACACCGGTGCCGGCGACGCCGATGCCCATCCCGTACTTCGCATTGATAGCGTCCACTGTCTCAGCGGCACCCTTCACGTTCAGATCGAGGCAGGAGACATGGGCTCCTTCCTTTACCAGACGGTAAGCGGTCTCGCGGCCGATACCACTTCCGGCGCCGACGATGGCGACGACCTGACGGGCCATCTCCTTCTCGGCGGGCATGCGCTGAAGCTTGGCCTCCTCAAGTAGCCAGTACTCGATATCGAAGGCTTCCTGTTGCGGCAGGGAGACATACTCGTCCATGGCCTCTGAACCACGCATCACCTCGACGGCACAGTTGTAGAACTCGGCGGTGACACGGCTTTCGCTCTTGTCCTTGCCCCACGCAACCATTCCCAGTCCGGGGATCAGGATGACGGTCGGATTCGGATCCCGCATGGCGGGCGAGTTCTCCCGCTTGCAGGCGTTGTAGTAAGTGGCATAATCCTTGCGGTACTGTTCGATACCCTTGGCAAGAAGCGCACGCAGGCTCTCCAAATCACCGGTCTGCGGGTTCCAATCCACGTAGAGGGGCTTGATCTTGGTCCGGAGGAAATGGTCGGGGCAGCTGGTGCCGAGCTCGGCGAGACGTGGGGCATCGCTGCTGTTGACGAAGCGGAGGATGGTCTCGTCCTCTTGGATGGTGCCGATAAGACGCTTCTGTTGGCTGACCTGACCGCGGAGCCAGGGAAGGATGGAGATCCAGAGTTCACGGCGCTTGGCCTCGTCGAGACTCTGGTACTTGGCGCCGCCGAAGGTCTTTTCACCCTTGTCATGATCCGCGATGTACTTGGCGGCACGGTTGATCAGGTCAAGGGAGAGGTCGTAGCACTCCTTCTGAGTGTCGGCCCAGTTGATAAGGCCATGCTGACCCATGATGACGCCCTTGGCGTTTGGATGCTTTTTACAGACCTCCTGGAGCTGGAGGCCTAGGTCGAAGCCGGGCCGCTGCCAAGCCGTCCAGATGACGTCGTCACCATAGATCTCCTTGGTGAGTTTTTCGCTGTTCTTGGAGGCGGCGACTGAAATGGCGGCGTTCGGGTGGGTGTGATCGACATGGGCACGCGGCACGAAGGAGTGGAGAGGCGTGTCGATCGAGGAGGGACGGGGATTCAGGTTGAAGGTCGTGTGAGTGTACATTCCAACCATGGAATCCTCGACAGGCGTTTTGGGGCCCTTCGCGGGGGAGTCACCGTAGATCTTCTGCAGGGAGAGGAGCTTCTCCTGATAGAGGGAGGAGAAGTTCTCGCGCTTGGAGGTGCGCAGATCGCCTCCGGATCCCTTGACCCATAGAACCTCGGTTGGTTGTCCGGTGAGGGGATCCTTTTCGGTGATCTTGGAGGAAGTGTTGCCGCCGCCGGTATTGGTGACGCGCTGGTCTGAGCCAAGCAGGTTGGAGCGATAGATGAGTTGGGCAACGGGATCGAGCTTGGAAGCTGCGGAATCGTCCCAGCGGTTGGGTAGTGGGGTATGTTTCATATGTTTAGGTTATTTAGAATGACGAATGTTTTATTGGTGACTGACAAACTTAGGGAAGGCTCGCGAACTTTGTGTAGGCTGCCTCCCAAACGGAAGCATCCTGCGGTTCGTAGGTGTTTTGGGGAAAAGAGCGGGCAACGATTTGGCGTGCTTCCACGAGAGAGGAGACAGCTCCGGCGGCAAGGGCCTGGATGAGGATATTTCCTGCTGCGGTCGCCTCTACCGGGCCAGTGATGACCTTTCGACCTGTGGCGCTGGCAGCGCACTGGTTAAGCAGATCGTTGCGGGTGCCGCCTCCGACGATATGGAGGCGATGAATCGAATGGCCGGTCAGTTGCTCGAGTTCCCCGATGCTTTTCCGGTAGAGCAACGAAAGACTCTCAAGGATGCAGCGGGCAATAGCCCCAACGCTTTCGGGAAGGGGCTGCGAAGTTTCGCGGCAATACTCCGCGATACGGGCCGGCATGCCACCCGATGCAGTCGTTCCGCCGGAGCGTAGGAAGCGGGCATCGGCGGGATTAATAAGGGAAACGAGGGCGGGGGCCTCAAGGGCCAGATTAACGAGATCGGTGTAGGAGTGGTCATGACCGGTCTCTCTCCAGAAGCGCATACACTCCTGGAGGATCCAGAGCCCGGCAATGTTCTTGAGCAACCGGACCGTTCCGCCATAGCCGACTTCGTTGGTGAAATTAAGATTTCTCGCCTCCTCGGTCAGAACAGGAGCAGGGGATTCCACGCCGAGCAGCGACCAGGTCCCAGAGCTAAGGTAAGCCCAGCCTGCCGCGTCGCTCGCCGGGACGGCGGCGACCGCCGCGCCGGTGTCATGGGAGCAGGTGGCAACCACATGCACCGCTCCAAGACGGGTTTCTGACTGAAGCTCCGGGGTCAGGGTGCCGATCACCGTACCGGAAGGTACAATCTTCGGGAAGATCGCTTCCGGAAGACCAAGCCTCTGGATCAGTGGACGGGCCCAGTCCATCGTTATGGGATCAAAGAGTTGGGTCGTGCTGGCCAGCGAGGCCTCGGCCACAGGCTCTCCGCCGAGGAGATGGTTAATGGCATCGCCGATCAGCAGAAAGCGGTCGGCAAAGTGCAGGATTTCCGGACGCTGCAGCAGATCCGTGTGGAGCTGGCAGAGCGTATTGATCGTCATGAACTGGATCCCGGTCGCTGCGTAGATCTCTTCTCGGGTGACATCCCCGATGCGCTCGTAGGAGCCGTCGGTCCGTTCATCCCGGTACTGGTATGGAGTGGCAAGGAAGGGTTCCCTGCCCTTCATCAAGGCGTAGTCAACACCCCATGAGTCTGAACTCAGCGAACGGATCGGCAAATCGCGAGCGCCAGCCTTGCGCAGTCCTTCTACAATCTCTGCATAAAGGTGCAGTAAATCCCAGCGGCGTGAACCGTTGACAACGACCGCACCGTTGGAGAAGCGGTGGATCTCCTCCAGCGTCAGGCGCCCCTCCCAGAGCGTTCCGAGCATGACGCGACCGCTCTCGGCTCCGAGGTCGATTGCGAGATAGTGGGAATGGG
>JBAXXS010000056.1:0-12473 GCA_037127835.1 Verrucomicrobiota bacterium
CCGCGTCAGATTTATGCGGCGGCGAAGAATGTGGAGGAAAGTTTGCCCCCCGAGGGACGGAAGAGCGCGATGAAGTTCCTGGCTGAGATCGTCTGGAGGGAGTTCTACATGCAGCTGCTCTGGCATTATCCGGAACTCCTCAAGCAGGAGTTCAACACCACATGGCGAGGGATGGGGTGGCCGGGCCTCCCCGGAGTTCCAGACGCCTTCGAGCGGTGGTGCGCCGGCATGACGGGATTTCCCATTGTGGATGCCGCCATGCGTCAGCTCGCCGCGACGGGATGGATGCATAATCGCTCCCGGATGATCACGGCGATGTTCCTGACCAAGGACCTGCATCTCGACTGGCGCCTCGGGGAGGCCTTCTTCATGCGGTCGCTCGTGGATGGGGAGATCGCCAGCAACAACGGTGGCTGGCAGTGGAGCGCTGGGACGGGGGCTGATGCCGCCCCTTACTTCCGTATTCAGAATCCCTGGAGCCAGACGAAGCGCTATGACCCCGAGGGTACCTATATTCGGACCTGGATCCCGGAGTTAAGAAATGTCTCTAATGCCTCCCTGCTCGAGCCACCCGTGGATGGTCGCTCCATTGCACCGGGGTATCCCGCCCCGATGCTGGATCATTCCGCCGAACGGGATCGGACGCTCGAGCTGTTTGCTGCACACAAGGCGCAAGCGGAGATCAAGGAAAAGCACAAAGGCCTCTAGGACATCTAGGACATCTAGGACCTTTAAGGAAAACGGGAAACTGGCTCTTAGCGAACCGGTTTTTTTGCAGGCAGGAGATTCTTGCCGGCAAGATCTTGAATGATCAGATTTTCGAGGTAGTTGGAGAAGGAACGATTTTCAACCGAGGCAGCCTCGACGGCCATGGCCTTTATCTCAGGATGAATACGGAACCCAGTCAGGATTTTTGTCTCTGCTTTTCTCTTGATTAAAGTCTTCTTCACCGAAGCTTGTTACTACATTCATTGGGTTGCGTAAACAAAAGAATGCCATAAACTTACAATTGTGACTGAATAATATTCCTATAAGGAATATATGCGTTATACTATAAGAAATGGTTGTTTATACAACAAGAGATTGAAATCCTAGAGACTGAGGCTTGAAGGAAAGGCCTACTTTTTTCCGTTTGCAGCCGGCAGCAAAAGTCCTCGGGCCTCAACATCCTGGCGAATCAGGTTCTCGATATAATTCGAGAGGGATCTGTTTTCCTGACCGGCGGCCTCGACGGCGAGTATCTTCAACCGTGGATCCAAACGGAACCCAGTAAGAATTTTGGTAACACGCTTTTTGTTCACGCGTGCACCCTAAGCGTTAAATGTGAAGAACGCAAAGATAAGATTGACAAAAACTTGCGAAAAAATAAAAAAACACTTACGGGTAGTTAACTGCACGAATCACAATGAACATAAAAACCAGAATCGATCCTGAAGTTCATGAGGCAGCCAAAATTGCCGCGGCCAAGGAAGGGTTGAGTTTGACCGAGTATTTGCGTCGTCTTGTGCGGGCAGATCTTGAGGCGCGCAACCTTATCCAAGCAGGCAATTCCGTAAGCAATCTGGGGGACAGCAACAGCGACAGCGACCAGATCCGCTGATTTTCTGACCGCGTGGCCTCGCGCGATCTGGGGCATTCCCTTTCCCTTTTCCATGGGGATGCTGTATTGAATTTCAGATGCATGTCCGACTGACTAAAGACTTCTCGTTCGAAGCCGCCCAGACCCTTCCCAATGTTCCGCCTGAGCATAAGTGCGGAAAAATGCACGGGCACAGCTTCAAGATCGAGATCTCTGTGGAGGGGGAGGTCGATCCGGCGTGTGGATGGCTTTACGACCATTCCGGTATCAGTCGGGCGATGGATCCGCTCCTGGAGTTGCTCGATCATTCCTATCTGAACGATATTCCGGGCCTCGACAACCCGACTATCGAGAATATGTGCCGGTGGCTCTGGGAAAAGCTTGAGCATCAACTACCCGGTCTTTCGGAGATCGTCATCCACGAGACCCCCACGGCGCGCTGTAGCTATAAGGGAAAATAGGGCAAATGATGCCGTGATCCTCGACACGCTCTCCAATGCTTCTACCTACGAGAAGCTGCATTCTTCCTTCAGTCGCGCTTTTGAGTGGCTTGCTTCCTACAATCCGGCCACACCCGACGGGCGCTATGAGATCGGAGATGACTACCTGATCGCGATCGTCCAGCGCTACGACACGGCGCCTGCCAAGTCGAAGAAATGGGAGACTCACCGGTTGCACGGGGATATCCAGTACATGGTCGAAGGTTCCGAGAGGATCGGTTATGCGGAGCGTGAGACGCTCACGGTGAAGACCCCCTATAATCCCGAGAAGGACGCCGAGTTCTACGAGGCTCCCGCCGGTTCCTCGACACTTCTGGAATTGAATGCCGGATCCTTCGCCATCTTCCTACCCCGGGACGGACACCAACCCGGAGTCATGATCGACTCTCCCGCTCTTGTTCAGAAGGTGGTGATCAAGTTTCTTTCGTAACGGAAAGTTAACAATTGATTGCATTGTGAGGCATTAAAAACTAACACTTAGTTGTGCATCCGCTCTACGCATCATTCTACGAAACAGCCAAAAGTATCCTCGCCTTCATTGGAGCGGGATCGGTTCTTTGCACGATGGGCATTTTCCTCTTCGCCCTCGTTGCCCATATGCGCAAGGACTTAAGAAAAACGTTGGATTCAGACGATCCCCGGAAGCGGCAGGATTGACGGTGTGTCCCCGGGTAGTAACCGTTGTTCCCTGGAGGGATTCGCTTTTTTCGGTTTGGAAACCAGCAAATAGATAGAGGGGACAACAAAGAGAGTGAAGAGAGTTCCGATGATCATTCCCGAGACAAGGACGATTCCGATGCTATTACGCGCACCGGCGCCGGGTCCGCTAGCGAGAATCAGGGGTGTGTGACCGACCACAGTAGCCACCGTCGTCATGAGGACTGGACGCAAGCGGGTTCCGGCGGCAGTCAGAATCGCGTGCCACTTGTCGAAGCCCCCCTCCTGGAGATTGTTCGCGAACTCGACGATCAGGATGCCGTTCTTGGCCACCAGGCCGACAAGGGTGATCAGCCCGACTTGACTGTAGATATTGATGGTGGTGGCGCCCAAGAAGGTAAAGAGGAGAGCGCCGGAGAGGGCCAGCGGCACCGATCCGAAGAGGATGATGAAGGGATCACGGAAGCTCTCGAACTGTGCCGCAAGCACCAGAAAGATCAGGACGAACGAGAGCACCATCGTCATGACAAGGGTGTTGCCTTCCTGACGGAGTTGGCGGGACTCGCCTGCGTAGTCGATCACGAAGCCGCGGGGCAGGATCTGATCGGCACGCTTCTCCAGGACCTTGAGAGCCTGGTCAATGGTGATGCCTGGAGGGAGGATGGCGGAAATCTTAGCCGAGTTGAGTTGTTGGAATCGGTTGATCTGACGCGGCACAGTGCTGCGCTTCAGCTCAGCGAAGGTGGCAAGCTGGATGAGCTGGCCGCCGGGTCCGCTGACATAAATTTTGCCTAGAGAGTCAGGGTCGAGGCGGTCTCCTCGCTTGAGTTCGGGGATCACTTTGTAGCTGCGCCCCTGGATGCTGAAGCGGTTCACATAGTTACCTCCCAGCATGGTGGAGAGATCGGAGCCGACCTGCTGGAGATCCAGTCCAAGGGCCGAGACCTTGTTGCGGTCGAAGTCGATTTCAACCTGAGGCTGGTCGTACTTCAGATCACTGTCGGCAAAGATGAAGATGCCGCTGCCAAAGGCTGTCTTGACAAGGTCGTTGGCCGCATCCAAGAGCTGGCGGGGCTCCAGTGTAGAGGAGATGATGAATTCGACGGGGAAATTGCTGCCGCCGGGAAGCGCCGGCGGGGTCGTTGCGATAATCCGAAGCCCAGGGATGCCGGCGGTTTTCTTACCCAAGGCAGCCGCGATTTCGTCGCAACTGCGCTTTCTTTCGCTCCAGGGCTTTGTCCTGATGCCGCCGAATCCCCCAGTGGGATTCATGATCTGGAAAGTGTGACCGGTCTCGGGTAACTGTAGAAACGTGTCTCGGACTAGCGAAGAGTAGAGAAGCGTCTGGTCGATCGTGGAGAATGGGGAGGCCTGGAAGATTGTGAAGACGATCCCCTGATCCTCCTTGGGCGAGAGTTCCTTGGGTGAGAGGAGGTAGAGTAGTGGCAGGATGAGAACCCAGAAGCCTGCCACGGTCAGTACCGCCCCGCGATGGCGAAGCATGGAAGCAAGCAGGGTGACATAGCCATGCTGGAGCGAGGTGAATCGTCGGTTCACCCAACCGGCGTAGCCGCGCGCGTCATCCCCGCGACGCAGAAGTCGTGAGGCCATCATCGGAGAGAGGGTAAGGGCCACGATGCCGGAGATGATGACCGCACCCGCCAGCGTGAAGGCAAACTCACGGAACAGCGCTCCCGTCAGGCCTCCCTGGATGCCGATCGGCGTGTAGACCGCCGCCAGGGTGATCGTCATCGCGATGATAGGACCGAAGAGTTCCCGTCCGCTCCGGAGTGCGGCGTGGAGGGGAGAGAATCCCTCGTGGAGGTGGCGCTCGACGTTCTCGACCACGACGATGGCATCATCAACGACAAGTCCCACAGCCAGGACGATGGCAAGCAGGGTCAGCAGATTGATCGTGAATCCGCAGATCGCCATGATAAACGCGGCTCCGATCAGCGAGATCGGGATCGCCACAAGCGGGATGAGCACAGATCGGATCGATCCCAAGAAGAGGAAGATGACCACGACGACGATCAGGAGTGTCTCGGAGAGTGTCTTGAAGACCTCGCTAATCGCCTCGCGGATGAAGTCGGTCGAGTCATAAGGAACATCGAGCGTCATTCCGGGAGGGAGCAGTTTGCGGAGTTCAGGAAGCTGATCCCGCACGCTCTTGCAGACATCGAGGGTATTGGCGGTTGGCAGGCACCAGATGCCGATGAACTTGGCGTTTTGCCCGTCGAAGCGGACATCAGAATCGTAATCCTCGGCGCCCATCTCCACATCGGCGATATCTTGAAGACGCACGAGAACCCCGTTCTTAGCCTTGACGACAAGCTGACGAAATTCCTCCGGCGAGGTCAGGTTGGTGTTCGCGATCAGGTTGATGGACGTCATGGTCCCCTTGGTTTTGCCTACGGCAGAGAGATAGTTGTTCGCCTGGAGTGCCTTGCGGACATCGGTGGCGGAGATGCCAAGCGCGGCAAGACGGTCAGCCTTGAGCCAGATGCGCATTGCGATGACACGGGCACCTAGGATGTCTGCGCGCTGAACCCCTGTGATGGCAGTGAGCTTGGGCTGGATGACGCGCGTCAGGAAATCAGTCACCTGATTAGGCTGAAGATCGTTCGCCGCAAAACCGATGTACATGGCTGCACGTAGCTCGTCCGCATTCTGCAACTCGATAATCGGCGTCTCCGACTCTGGCGGGAGATCATTGCGTACCTGGGCTAGCTTCGCCTGGATCTGTGTCAGGGCGGCATTCGGATCGTAATTCAGCTTTAGGTGAATCGTGATCGTGCTCGCCCCCTGTGAGCTGGCACTCTCGATGTAGTCGATCCCTTCGGCTGCTGCGATGACCCGCTCAAGGGGGGTGGTGATGTATCCTCGCACCAGGTCTGCATTCGCCCCGACATAGTTGGTCGTGACCTTGATGACGGCGATATCGCTGCGGGGATACTGCCGGACATTCAGGACATGGATCGACTGAAAGCCGGCCAGCAGGATGACAAGGTTGACCACAAGCGCCAGAACGGGGCGCTTGATGAAGAGATCGGTGATTTTCATCGGAAACGGCTAGCGGCTTCCGGGCCTAGCTGTCTGAGGGCTTGGGGGCCGGGTTGTTCCCGGGTTGGACGCTGTTTTCGATCTTAACGGCGCCTGCTTGGTGCAGCTTGAAGATACCCGAGGTGGCTATCTCGTCGTTCTCCTTGAGTCCCTTGAGCACCTCGACCTGATCGCCGAGTGTCTTTCCCAGCGTCACCGCCTGCTCCCTCACTCCAAGGTACTCCTTGCCTTGAGGATCCTTCATGGTTCCGATCACATAGACGGAATCACCATAAGGTGCGTATTGAATACAGGTCGCCGGAATCATGATGGTGCTTTCCTTGTTGGGAAGAAGCACCTGGACTCCCGAGAACATACCTGAGCGAAGCAAGTGTTCCGGATTGGGAACGGTTGCCTGAATCTGGATATTGCGCGTTGAGGTATCGACCATGGAATTGATTGCGCTGATTGAGCCCTTGAAAACCTTGTCCGGAAGTCCGTCGGCCTGGAGTTGGATTGCCTGTCCGACATGCAACTTCGAGAGGTTTTGCTGAGGAAGGGCAAAGTTCACGTAGATCGGGTCCAGGGACTCGAGTTGCACGATGGGATCGCCGCTTTTCAGGTATTGTCCGGCATTGATCTGACGGATGCCGATGAAGCCTTCGAAAGGGGCCCGGATAGTCTTCCTGTCGATCGTGGCCTGAGTTTCGTCAACCGAGGCCCGTGCTGCATCGTATTGGCTCTTGGTCTCATCGTAGGCGGATTGAGCAATCACGCGTTTTGCGCTCAGGTCCCGTGCCCGCTCCAGATTCTGCCTTGCCAGATCGAGTTTGGCGGCTGCGGTGCGAAGCTGGGCCTCTTCCTGCCGGGTGTCGAGCTGAACCAGCAGTTGTCCGTTTGTCGCATGGGAACCCGACTCGAACTGGATGGATGTCACGATCCCCGGCAGATCGGCGCTGAGCATCACTCCCTGAAGGGAAGTAAGCGAGCCGACCGTTTCAAGAACAGGGGAGACGGTTTCATGTTTTACTTTAAGCGAGGTAATGGCGTCGGGAGGCATCCGGAAGGCTTTTCCCATCGCGATGGCTTGGGATATCTGCATGGCCTTCCATCCCACGATGCCCGTGATAAAAAGGATCATTCCCAGAATTGCCAAAAAAACGATGAGCTTAGGCCTTTTTGGCGGCGTTGGCTCCTCATGCATGGCAAGAGTACTGGGATTGCTTGCCGGGATAGGTAGATCGGCGTGATTGGGGAAAGAGGGAGAATCGTCGCTCATGGAGTAAAAAAGAGGCAGTAAGGACATAAATACTTAATGCCATTAACAAAAAAAGACCATTCTTCTTTTTGCTGCACATCAAGAAGTCATGCCCGGGTCGAACCGTCATCGACTGATGACGGGGTTTATTATTTTCCCGACTCTTGTCCTCAATTCCTCTCGGTACGACTTCTCGGTGCGACCTTTTCGCAGGAGAAAGGCTATTGCTTCCTTAATGGGATACACTGCCGCTGGCATTACATGAAAAGCTCTCTTATGCAGACAACGTCGCTTTGGGTGTTTAGGTCATGCCTTTGATATGACTGGAATCGGGAATTTATTGACATATTTATGGTAAAATGCGAAAACACAAATATGCGAACTACGCTAGACCTTCCCGATGAGCTAGTTACAGAAATCAAGATTCTGGCCGCACAAGAGAGATCGAGCCTTAAGGATCTTATCGCAGAATTATTGAGGAACGGACTCAAGGCAAGAGCAGTGCCAGCAAGGCAGAGTCCCTTGCCTCCCATCTATCGATCCAGAGCATCGATCGGGCGCGACTTGATTTCCGAAATCAGAAGGGAGACCCGCTGATGATCATCGCTGATGCTTCTTTGGTAAGCTTCCTTTTTCTGGAGGGTGATATGTCGGGAACGGTTCGGGAACTCTATCGAAGGGATCCTGACTGGGTCACCCCTCCGATTCTCAATCACGAAATGCTGAATATCTTGGCGACGGTCGGGAGAACGGATGACGCAGCCCAGGCAATGGAAGAACTCTGGAAGGAGATCAGGATGCGTCTGGGGACTCGTCAGCAAGTTCCTGATCCCCTGCGTGCACTCAGGATGGCCATCGATTTCGGAATTTCCGGATCAGAGGCCCAATACCTTGCACTCTCCCTGCAGCTAAGTGCTCCCATGGTGACCTGTGATCTGCATCTGCTTGAGTATCTGCCCAAACTGGTCGTCTCCCCGGAAGTGTATCTCCTGAGATTGGAATAAGTGTCCTAAGTGTGGCCAAGCCCGTACTGTTGAGCGCCGAGGGCCTCGCCGGATTCAGAGCACCCGTACTTCTGCTCCAGACGAGCGCTTACTTCTGCGCTTTTCCTACCTTCGGCGCAGTTGCTTTTTTCTTACGCGTCGCACGCGCTGCCTTGTGAACTCCGGGATCTTGATCCACAGCGCTATCCGCAGGACCTGACCACATCCGGAATCCTCCTTCAAAGGCATTAGCATTATTACCGGCGATGCAGGCAGGCGGCATTTCCTTCAGGAGCTTGGCGTTGCCGCCACCCAGTACCACATAGTCGGGCAGGATGGCCGCCATAAGGAGTTCGATGGTCTGGAAGACATGCTTCTTCCACTTCCCTTTTCCATACTCCTCGAGCCCGTGGTTGCCGACATAATCCTCAAAAGTCTTCTTCTTGAAGGGAAGATGACCCAGTTCCATTGGCAGGATGGCGCTGTCATTCACCACGGCGCTACCTAATCCTGTCCCCAAGCCGAGAAAAAGCATCGTTCCACCCTTATAGCTGCCGAGGGCCTGCATGGCGGCATCGTTGATCATTTTGACCGGGCATCCAAAGGCCTTTTCGTAATTAAAGTCGACCCAGCCTCCGCCGAGATTGAAGGGCTCGGCAACCGGTTGGTTATTATGGACCGGAGCAGGGAAGCCAATCGACACCACATCGAAGTTCCATCCCTTTGCGAGCATCTTTACGTCTCTGACCATTTGAAGGGGGGTGAAGCCAGATCCTGATGGCATCTTGCGTGGCTCTTTCTCGCCAGTTAGAAGAATTTTTACGTGGGTGCCGCCGATGTCGATGGTGAGAACATTCATGGGAGTGGAGAGAGTTTTAGATGAAGTCGAGTCCGTGAGCATTAGATCCGAGCATTGGATCCAAAATGTGAATTCTTAAGGCCTAGGTGTCTCTTTTCCCGGCGGTCCGGTCAAGGGATCAGTTTTTAAAGAACTCCAGGATCTTCCCGAGGGCACGGTCCCGGATCTCATCGCGTTCCATCAGGATCTCGTGTTTTGAGTCGGGGAATTTTACCAAATGGGCGTCGGGGATCGTTTTGCAGGCCATGTCTTGATCGGGACACATGACGAGCTGATCCTTGCCGGCTTGGAGCATCAGGATGTGGTCTTTGATTGTGGGAAGATTTTTTCTGATCAGAGCTGTGCGAGTCATCGCCTGATCAACCCAATTGATTGAAGGACCTCCCAAGACGGCATCAGGATTGCTCTTCCAGACTAGCTGGTTTGCATCCCAACGGTTCCTGCTCGATGTGATTGAGTTTCCTTCAAAGAGTTCCGCCGGGTCGTGATCATGCTTCCCCGGTGCGTAGTGATCACCGATTCCGGTGGTGTTAAGCAGTGCGATGAGGAGTCGTGTCACCGATTCGGGATATGGCGCCGTGTTGATTCTGAGCATCGGGGCACTCAGGACCACGGCCTGAAACGGCGAGTGAAAGCGTTCCAGGTAATCAAGGGCGACAGCCCCTCCCATCGAGTGAGCAAGCAGATAGAGTTTCTCATGGTTCTCCGGCATAATCACCTGCTGGAGAAGAGCATTGAGATCCGCCGCGTAGAGGTCGAAGCTATCGATCTGGCCAATCTGGGGGTTGGCATGAATCAAGTGGGGTGAGAGTCCTTGGCCTCGATGGTCATAGGAAATCACGCTGTAGCCGTGATGGTAGAGGTCGTAAAAGAGTTCCCCGTACTTTAGCCACGACTCCGTATTCCCGTTAAGGACCACGATCAACCCTTTCGCATCTGGGTGAAAAAATCGGATACCTTCGAGGTTTGTGACTCTGTCCGCGCTCCGGAATGTGAATCTCTCTCCTGAACTCAAAAACGGAAGAACCTTACTTGTGTAGTTTGGTGCATAACCCTGCTCCGGGATGGCTGCTGCATGCTCTGACACAGCAACGCAACCGGCCACAATCAGAAGGAGAATCCGTCGCATGCTTAGATCCTAAGCTCAAATAAGGGTCCTCGTCGTTGACAATTTCACCCTGACTCCTACGCTGACTTAGAGTAGCCGATGGATTCCTTAATCACCGAACCGCGCGTCGAGGCGGAGTTCCTTTCTTCCGCTCCCGGATATTGGTCTGATGTCCCGCCGGAGCAATGGAACGACTGGAAATGGCAGCTCAAGAATAGGGTGACGACGCTTGAGGGATTGGAGAGGCATCTCAAACTAACTCCCGAGGAACGTGCTGGGGTCATCCTCTCCGGCAACAAGCTCTCTTTAGCGGTCACCCCCCATTATTTCAACCTGATCGAACCGGAGAATCCCGGTTGTCCCATCCGACGACAGGTCATTCCCCATGTCGGGGAGGGAACAGTCTCGCCTGCGGAGATGGCGGATCCCTGCGGCGAGGACAGTCACATGCCTGTCCCCGGATTGGTCCACCGTTATCCCGACCGTGTACTCTTTCTTATCACTGACCGTTGCGCCGCCTACTGCCGCTACTGCACGCGATCGCGCGTTGTCAGCGGGGCCGGCGAGCAGGAACTGCACACCGACTTCGATGAGGCGATCGCCTATTTACAGGCACACACGGAGATCCGCGACGTGCTTCTCTCGGGTGGGGATCCGTTGCTCTTTTCGGATGATAAGCTGGATGCCCTCCTGACAAAGCTGAGGGCGATCCCTCATCTCGAATTCTTGCGCATCGGGACCCGGGTGCCGATCTTCCTGCCTCAGCGCATCACCCCGGAACTCTGCCGGATGCTCCAGAAACATCATCCCCTCTGGATGAGCATCCATACGAATCATCCCCGCGAACTCACCACCGAGGTGAGGGATGCTCTAGCGATGCTTGCCAACCACGGAGTGCCCCTGGGGAACCAGAGCGTCTTGCTGGCCGGAGTGAATGACTCGCTCCCGGTGATGAAATCGCTGATTCACAAACTCCTCCAATGCCGGGTCCGCCCCTACTATCTCTATCAGTGCGATCTGATCCAGGGGTCCTCTCACCTTCGGGCACCTGTCCGCAAGGGAATTGAGATTATCGAGGGGTTGCGGGGGCACACCAGCGGATATGCGGTTCCGCAGTTCGTCATCGATGCTCCGGGTGGTGGAGGCAAGGTGCCGATTAATCCGGGCTATGTCCTCTTCCATGACAGGGAGAAGGTCGTCTTCCGGAACTTCGAGGGAAAGGTATTCGAATACCCCGAGGTCCAGGTGCAGGAGCAACGCGATGAGGAAGGTGTCATTCGGGCCCCTCGTCACGAGGAAGCCTACGTTTCCTGATTTTTTTATGGGAGGAATCATTGTACGCCCACGGGCACGCATCCTGCACGGGCATGACTGGGTCTATGGCACTGAGGTGCTGAAGACCTTCGGAAGTCCCGAGGATGGGGATGTTGTCTCGGTCAAGGATGGCCGGGACCGGATGCTCGGCAGTGCCGTCTACAACTCCAAGTCGCAGATCGTCGCCCGTCGCTTCTCACGTCGGAGGCAGGATCTGGATGCGGAGTTCTTTCAGCGCCGTATCCAGCGGGCGCAAGAATACCGGGATCATCTCGGCATCGATCCTCTTGTGAGGCGCGTTCTCTGGAGCGAGAGTGACGGGCTTCCCGGAGTGATCGTCGACCGCTTCGGTCCGGTGGCGACTTTGCAGACCCTCACGATGGCCATGGATCTGCGCCGCGACCTGATTGCATCCGCGGTGAAGGAAGCGCTTGGCGTCGAGACTGTGGTGGAGCGTAATGACTCCTCATCCCGCAAGCTGGAAGGACTCGAGGTCAGGACAGGGACGTTGCTCGGACCCGAGCCGAGTCCCTTCGAGATCACGGTCGCGGGAATGAAATTCCAACTTGACCCGATCCACGGGCAGAAGACCGGTTTCTATCTCGACCAGAGCACTAGCTACCGACAGGTGGCTGCGTGGGCTAAGGGTCGCCGAGTGCTCGACTGTTTCTCCAATCAGGGGGCTTTTGCCATTGCGTGTGCTCAGGCGGGGGCGACAGAAGTCACCGCCGTGGAATCCGGAAAAGAAAATCTCCCCCGTATTGAGGCGAATGCCCTTCTCAACAATGTCACCCTCAAGGTCGTCGGGGCGGATGTCTTTGAGTTTCTTTCCTCGGCGGCAAGACGCGAGGAGGAGTACGATCTGATCATCCTCGACCCCCCTCCCTTCACCCGCACGCGCAAGGGAATCGCCGATGCCTTGCGCGGATACCGCGAGCTTCATCTGAAGGCCGCGCAGTTGCTTTCCAAGGACGGTCTGCTCGCCACCTTCTCCTGCTCGCATCATGTCTCTGCCGAAGAGTTCGGAGGCAGCGTGGACGAAGCTTTCGGCGATGCACGCAGAACGGCCCGCCAGTTACAGACCTTTGGACAGAGTCCCGATCATCCGATCCTTGTCGGCTTCTCCGAGAGCGAATACTTGAAGGGCTTCCTCTACGGAATGACAGCCTCGTT
>JBAXXS010000057.1:0-12403 GCA_037127835.1 Verrucomicrobiota bacterium
GCCCTTTTTTGAAACGATTCTTATTTAGTAGGCGGCCTGGGCTCCCTTGATATTCTTCTTCTTGATCCAGGACATGCGGGAACGGAGTTGGTCGCCCACCTTCTCGATGGGATGTTTCTCGCCGGCCTTGAGGAGTGCGTTGTATTTCTTCTTGCCGCCTTTGGCCTCGGCGATCCAATCCTTGGCGAACTTGCCGGTCTGAATGTCCTTGAGGGCGCTCTTCATGCGCTTTTTCACGGAGGCGTCGATGACCTTAGGTCCGACGACGATATCACCATATTTCGCAGTCTCGGAGATCGAGAAGCGCATGCCGCTGATGCCGGACTCGTTGATCATATCGACGATCAGCTTGAGTTCGTGGAGAACCTCGAAGTAGGCCATCTCGGGCTGGTATCCGGCCTCGACGAGGGTCTCGAATCCGGCCTGGATCAGCGCCGCGGTGCCACCGCAGAGAACCGCCTGCTCGCCAAAGAGATCGGTCTCGGTCTCTTCCTTGAAGCTGGTCTCGAAGACGCCGCCGCGTGTGCCGCCAATGCCCTTGGCCCAGGTGAGGGCGGTCTTCTTGGCATTGCCGCTCTTGTTCTGGTGGATTGCGATGAGGGTTGGGACACCCTTTCCTTCCTGATACTGGCGGCGGACGGTGTGACCGGGGCCCTTGGGAGCGACCATGATGATGTCGACATGCTTGGGCGGTTGGATCGTCTTGAAGTGGATCGCGAACCCATGGCTGAAGAGGAGGGTGTGGCCCGAGTGGAGATTCGGGGCGATGTCCTTCTCGTAGACCTCGGGGATGGTGAGATCGGGAACAGCCACAAAGACCACGTCGGCCTTCTTGACTGCCTCGGCCGTGTCAAAAACCTCGAAGCCGAGCTTCTTTGCGACTGCTCGGCTCTTGCTCTTGGGGTAAAGGCCGATGATGACCTTGACGCCGCTCTCCTTGAGGTTGAGGGCATGAGCGTGTCCTTGGGAACCGAAGCCTATCACGGCACAGGTTTTCCCCTTGAAGAACTTCAGGTCGGCATCTTTGCAGGTGTAGATTTTAGCGGGCATTGGTTGGTGGTTGTTTTTGGGTGATTGAAAATGGTTGATATGCGGTGAGGGATTGTTACTTGGAGCGGGCGAGGGCAATCTTGCCGGTGCGGGTCAGTTCCGTGATTCCGAATGGACCCATCAGGGCAAGAAACTTGTCGATCTTGCTCTCGGAGCCGGTGACCTCGATGGCGAGGCGCTTCGGCTGAACGTCGATGATCTTAGCGCGAAAGATATCGCAGATCTGCATGATCTCTCCGCGGGTCTTGGAGTCAGCTTTCACTCGAATGAGTACGAGCTCGCGGTCGATATAGTCCGACTCGCCAAAGTCCTCGACGCTGATGACGTTCACGAGCTTGTCGAGTTGCTTATTGACCTGATCCAGCACCTTGTCGTCTCCACGAACCACGATAGTCATACGCGATGTCTCTGGGTCAAGAGTCGGGCCCACGTTCAGCGTATCGATGTTGAAGCCGCGACCGCTGAACATTCCTGCGATGCGGGTGAGGACGCCGAATTTGTTTTCAACGAGGATGGAGATGGTGTGGCGCATGAAAGCTTCGCCCCATAACGGGACTAGTCATTTAGAATGCTAAAGCGCTTTTTTTTCGTCAAACCGAAAGAGACCGATTACCACTTTAGCATGCAACTCCTTCAAATGCCCGAGCGTGATTTCGACGCCTATATTTTCGACTGCGACGGCACTCTTGCCGACACGATGGGTCTTCACTACGACGCCTGGAAGATGGCCCTCGAGCCGCATGGAGCCGATCTTCCCGAGGATCTCTACTATAGCTGGGGAGGACGTCCAACCCGCGAGATCGTCGAGGCGCTCAACGAGATGCAGGGACTCTTCATGGATCCGGCTCTCCTGGTCCACCATAAGGAGGGGCTGTATCATCAGCTTCTTCCCGGCGTTCAGCCGATCGATACCGTTGTTACAATCGCGTGTTCCCTGCACGGGAAGAAGCCACTTGCCGTGGCCTCCGGTGGTGGCCGCAAGTCGGTTCATGCCACCCTTGAGGGCCTCGGGTTGACCCATCTCTTTGACACGATTGTCACGTCCGAGGATTACAAGAACGGCAAGCCCTCTCCCGACCCCTATCTGGAAGCTGCCCGCCAGCTCGGAGTGAAACCCTCGGAATGCCTTGTCTTCGAGGATACGGAAATCGGACGTCAGTCAGCTGAAGCAGCCGGCATGCAGTGCGTGGTAGTGGATTCTCGCAAGTAGAAGTGCGAAAATAGAACCCGCAAATATTTTTGCCTCTTAGGCGATGGCGATTACTGAGACCCGGCACCGGAGGCCTGAGTGGCCACTTTCTTAAGCAGTGGTCCGAACTCGGCATTCCAGAGGCCGATCAAGGGTCGCTTGCTCTGGAAGCCAGCAACGCCTGCGTCACTAACGGTGTAGACCTTGGGGCTGATTCTGTAATCGTTCGTTCCGGGAATAGGAGTAATTTTTATCTTCACCCTGATCGTTTGAGGATCGCCATAGCTGCCCCAGAGGACATTGGCCAGTTGATTGGAGTTCTTGTCGAAGGAGACGGAGTTGATGTCGTTGCCGAACGCAGGACTGTAGCCGTAGTTCGAAAACACGGACTGCGCAGTCGCAATAATTGCCGTGGGACTGGAATTGGTAACGGTGACGGAGCCCATGCCGCCGGATTTCTCAATGGGGGTGGTGAGGCAACCAATTAGAAGCAACGTCACGAGGATAGGAAGGCCGGAGAGATATTTCACAGGGAATCAGGAGTTGATTTGGACAGGTGATCCGCCCATCGGTTGTGCTGCACGAAGTTTAGCAATGATTCGAGGGATCATCTCAAGAGCCCGCTGAATATCCGCTTCGGTGGTCGTGCGACCTAAGGAAAAGCGCAGACTTGCACGAGCCTCGTCGCGGTTAACGCCCATGGCGGTAAGGACGTGGGAAGGATTAATCGATCCGCTACTGCAGGCTGATCCTGCCGAGCAGCAAAGCCCTTCCTTATCAAAAAGAAGGAGGGCCGTTTCAGCTTCGATTCCGGCGAAGGTAAGGTTGCTGGTGTTAGGGAGGCGCGGTTCGTCAGTCCCGTTCCGTCGCACCCCTTCGACTGTTGAGAGAAGAGTCTGCTCGAAATGATCCCGCAGTTTTCCTGTCCGCTCCGCCGCCATGAGAAGGTGGGCCTGTGCCAACTCGGCAGCCTTCCCGAAGGCAATGATCGAGGCGACATTCTGAGTTCCACCTCGCTTACTCTCCTCCTGACTCCCACGAAACAGGGGGGTGTAGCGGGCGCGACGGTTCACATAGAGGGCGCCGACACCTTTCGGTGCATAGAGCTTGTGAGCCGAGAGGGAGGCATACTGGACGTTGAGTTCCTCTAGGTTGATCGGAACCTTTCCTGCTGCCTGGACGGCGTCGAGATGCAGGGGAACTTTCCGGCGCGTTGTAATGGAGACAATCTCTTCGATGGGAAAGAGGACGCCAGTTTCGTTATTAGCCCAGAGTAGTGAGACGACAGCCGTATCGGCCGTGATTGCTGATTCCAGTTTTTCAGGATCAAGGAGTCCATCCTTATCAACGGGTAACCAGGTGATCTCGTAACCGCGGGTGGCCAGATATTCGCAGAGTTTGATGGTCGCGCTGTGCTCGACCGCCGAGGTGATGATGTGACGCTTGTCAGGATCGATTGCGAGGGCGGAAAGAATGGCCGTGTTGGTCGCCTCGGTACCACAACTGTTGAAGATGATCTCGGAAGGTTGGGCGCCGACAAGCGCAGCCACCTGTTCACGGGCCGTGGTAAGGGCCGCTGAGGCTCGGCGTCCCAGGGCGTAGACACTGGAGGGATTCCCGAACTCATTCTCGAGCCAAGGCAGCATGGCTGCGCGCACCTCGGGGTCGATCGGAGTGGTGGCGTTGTGATCGAGATAGAGAAGTTCGGACATGGTTTGAGGTTTCTATACTAAAAACAGCTGTGTCCCTCTGGCAATGCGCTCTTATCATTATGACAAAAAGAGACGGCATGAATATTGACCCCAGCAACTCATTAAAAGGATAACCGGATAAACCTAAGCCTGCTTTTTCCTGAGTTCCTAAGTTCCATATTAAAATCCCCCCACTCTTTTTCTTAAGTCCTAGCGAATGACTTCTTCCAGATCAGGAATTGGCTTGGGAATTGGCTTTGAGGGCCCCCCAGAATCGAGTGTCGGTGAATCGGGCTTCGGTAAGTTTCCTCCATCTTCGCCCGGGTCCTTCTCATGGGGATCGGAGAGATGGTCGATCGCGATGAAGAGGGTTTTGGAATGGCGTGCAAAAAGAAGATTGAAGAGAACGATTGGAGTCAGAACTGCGGCAAGCAGCCAGCCGATGGGCGGATGGACGGTGAGATCCAGGGCGAGATAGATGACGATACCAAGCACGCTTCCGGCGCCGTAATTGATGACCCAGGTTGAGGCGAGAAAGTAACCGGGTTCACGCTCGTAGGGATAACCGCAGCGGGGGCATCCATCCAGGGGTGAGAACCAGTCGCGTAAGGATCTTGTTTTCAAGAGGGGAGCGAAGACCGGTGACTTGCCACAGACCGGGCAGCGCAGGATCATCGCTCGCCCGAAATATCGGAGTGCTTTTCTCACAAAGCTCTCCGGGGCGTGCTCGGTCACGATAATGATTTCCCTAGGTATTTGGATTACTGGACCCAGCGGCCGGTGCTACTGCCAAGAGTCGGATGCCATCCCGGCACGTCACTGCCGGAGTAATCGGTCGAGCCGATGGCACCGATCATGCGCTGACCGGTGTCCCTGCGCCAGAGGGCGCTCATGCTCTCTCCGGTGTGGCATCCCCAACTCTTGATAAAGGCACGGGGTGCAAAGTCCTTGCGATCGATCTGTTTGAGTTCGGTCTCGTGCAGCCAGACCTTGGAGCCGCTGTCGATCTCGTTACTGTAATCGAACATGAAGCAGCATTTGTTAGAGTGCCCGAAATACTCCAGATCCGCGATCTTGACCTGATCACGCGGTTTTCCTGCATTGAGATAATCGATCAGCTGCCTCTGATTGTTAAAAAAGACGAGATTTGCCCCAGTCTTTTTCTGGATTGAGCTCAGTTCGTTCAGGAGATCGTGTTTTTCCTGACGGGCGCTCCGGCGGACATAGGAGGGCTTGTAGACCAGCCAGGTGATTCGCGCCTCGGGACCGAATTGCTGGCGAAGCTCGTCGAGACGGATACGCGAAGCATGAGCGAAATTAGCCCACCAGTGGTCATGAGGCACCTTCTTGAATTTCTCCCACTCGATCAGTGAGGGGCCTCCGGTAATGACGATATACTCCTTCTGAGAGTTCTCCTGGGCACGGAGGATTCCTGTAAGAGCAAGCGTGAAAAGCAGGATCAGAGGCAGGCAAATTCTGGAGATCGAGCGGTTCATGATGTTACTTATTTCTCAAGGGCGACCACGCATTCAATCTCAACATCAAAGCCTAGCAACTGAGTGCCGACCGTAGCGCGGGCAGGGGGATGGTCGCCGCCAAAATACTCCGCATAGACGGCATTCATCTCCTTGAAGGTCTCGGGAGTGAGATTGCTGAGATAGACTCGGCACGAGACGGTGTTCGCAAGGTTGGCCCCTGATCCCTCGACGACTCGCTTGATATTTTCCAGGACAAGTCGAGTCTGCTCGGTCACGCTACCTCGTTCGATATTGCCAGTTACGGGATCCCATGGGGTCATGCCCGAAACAAAGAGAAGCGGCGAGGTGGTCTGAACGGCCAGAGAATAGGGACCGAGCGCCGGTGGGCATCCCGGAATGGTACGGTAAATGGTCTTCATGGAGTGCAATCAGTTAAAGTAGGAGAAAGTGGTTTTCTTAATAAGAAGCACTTGAGAGGGATGAATTCAATGAATCTGCGGACTTCTCTCTTGAAACTTTTTAACCGTTCACTTTTTTAACTCTTCTCAGCGTCGGCGAGGCTTTGCGGGGGCGCTTTGCAGGCGATCGATCCTTGGATTCCGGGCGTGTCGCGCGGGATCTCTCCGAACGAGCTGAAGTAAGCGACTTGGCTGATGTAGGCGAATGAGGCGATTTTGATGCTTTGGAAGAGACGGGCATGGCTGTGAAGAGTGGACCCTTGATGGCACTAGCGGTTTTTGCTCTTGGATTATGAAGAAAAGGAGGTTTTTCCTTCTTCGGCTTGGGGGCCTTGGGTGTTTTCAGCGCTTTCTGGAGAATCTCAAGATCCTCCTTACGAAGATCACGGTAACTGCCGGGCTTGATCCCGCGTAGTGTGAGAGGGCCAAGACGCACTCTGGTAAGGCGTTTTATATTGAAACCGAGCTGGCCCAGCATGACGCGGATCTGCCGCTTGATTCCCTGATGCAGGATGATCTGGATCTTGTTCGGGGCAAGATTGCGTACGGACTCGATCCGGGCGACCGAACCCTCGATCCAGGTGCCGCGCCGGAGTGATGCCGCATCTTTGTCTGTGAAGGTCTTGTCGAGAATGACCTCGTATTCCTTATCGACCCCCTTGGAAGGGTGCATGAGGTCCTGTGAGAGAATCCCATCATTGGTCAGCAGCAGAAGCCCCTCGCTATCTTTGTCGAGGCGTCCGACATGAAAAAGGTGTCCCGTGTCTGAGGGGAGCAGGTCGAAGATGGTACGCTCCGCGTGCTTGTCGCTGCGGGTGCAAGTGTAGCCGGCGGGTTTGTTGAGTATGATCGTCCGGGGAGGGAAGGCATGAATAACGCGTCCGCTGAGCCGGACATCATCCTCCGACAGGACCCGGGTCGAGAGATCACGGCATACGGAACCATTGATGGAAACGCTTCCCTTGAGGATTAGTTCCTCGCAGGAGCGGCGGGAACCAAGGCCGGCCGCAGCTAAAAAACGATTCAGGCGCAGACCCGTCTCTTTGGGTGTGCGCCTGGTGCTTGGGGATTCGCCGGTTGAAACCGACCTTCCCTCGGGCGAATGATCCGATAAAGGGATCAGGCTTCTGGCTTGGTTTTGGGCAGGCCGATGACGCGCTGTCCGGCTTTGAACTGACCACGCTTCTTGAGCAGTTCAACGCGCTCATAGCGCTTCAACACGCTGCGTTTTGCAGCGATTGTGCTGCTTCCTTTAAGGCTGGGATGTTGACTCATGGGGCGTGGAATATGGATAATCGAAGGTCAAAAGGCAACTGAAATGTGAAGGACGGCTTAGCGCTTGCTTAGACCAAGCCAAGCTTCATGCGTCCAGCCTCGCTGATCATGCTCTGGTTCCAGGCGGGGTCCCAAACGAGCTCCACTTCGGCCTCATCGATTCCCTCCAGGGTCAGAATCTTGCCTCGGGCATCGGCCGCGATAGTGGGGCCCATGCCGCAACCTGGGGCGGTGAGAGTCATCTTCACATGAGCCTTGGTGACTCCCTCTTCGGGATGCTGGAGCTGGCACTCGTAGATCAGACCAAGATCGACCACATTGACGGGAATCTCGGGATCAAAGACGGTCTTGAGCTGATTCCAGATGGCCTCTTCGAGAGATCCCTCGACGGCTGTTTTGACCGGTTCTGTAGGCGCGGAAGCCTCGAGGCCCAAGGCGTCGGCATCCTTTTCATCGATACGGGCAAGACCTCCTGGAGTCGCCACGGTGTAAGTACCGCCCAGGGACTGGGTGACCATGACTTTGGTACCTGCGGGAAGCTGGAGCGGATTACCGCTGGGAATCTGGATCGCATCGGTGTCGCGCTTGAGGACGATTTCTTGTTGAGAGTTCATTAGGGTAGACTATGCCGCCGAGGCTTTTGGTAGAAGTGTGATTTTGACTTTTCCTGAGGTGGGGGTGATCTGGTCGGCAAGAGTGGGGCCATTTTGAGCAGAAGGCGCCATAGGAGATCCTGTCGTGGATGTCGCCGGATCGAGGGCCGAACGGAGGGCATCTTCGACAAGCTGGGCGCAGTGGATCTTCATCGGGGGGAGTGGACCGAGAGGTGAAGAGAGTTCCTGGCCACTCATGGAGAGCGCCTCGGCGGCAGTCTTGCCTCTGATCATTTCGGTGGCGACGCTCGCCACGGCGATCGCTGTCTGGCATCCGAAGGTCTGGAAGGTGGCCCGGTCGATCACCTTGCGCCCATCCTCCTCCTTGAACTTCACCCACATCCGAAGCATGTCGCCGCAATCACTACGGCCCACGGTGCCGACAGCGTCGGCATTCTCCATCTCACCGAGGTTTTTCGGATTCTTGGCAGCCGCCTCTAAAGATTGAGTCTGATCGTCGCTCATGGAATAGGTGATGGGGATTGGTGATCGTGGAAAGGAAGTGAAATCTTAGGCCGCCTCGGTGGTGTAGCGGGGAAGAGAAGAATCGGCCTGCTCGGAGTAGGCATCGATGCCGCCCTTGAGTCCCTTGACCCTGGTGAATCCATGGCCGGCGAAGTAGGCGGCTGCATCCAGTACACGCCCTCCAGTATGATCGACTAGGATGATCTCTGTCTCCTTCGGCCAGTTCATGGATTCCTGCATGATCTCCTGCGTCATCAATCGGCTTCCGGGGATTGATACCGCCTCGAACTCCTCACGAGTGCGGATATCCAAAAGGCGTATTCCCGACTCGTTTGTGGGTCGCATCGCGGGATCCGAGACTCTTGCATGGAGATCGATTGGGGAGATCAGGAGTGCCTCATCCTTGAGGTGTCCCTCCTTGATTTCGCCCAGCACAACTTGCGGATCGAGTCCGCCGTTGCGTGTGCAGATTTGTCTCAGAGTTTCGGCCGGTGAAAATCCGCAACTACTGCAACCACCTATATGGTGGAGCTGAAAAAGGGTACGTCGCCCTCCGGGAAAAATACCGAGAAGCTCCTCCATGGTCAGGTCGGGAGTCGGTTCTGTGGTGGCTTTCATAGATTCAAGATAGTGAATCATTCCGAAATAGAAATCCATTAAGGATCTCTGCGCCTCTACGCCTCCGTGGGAAAACTTCGGGCAATGACCTGATTTATCAGCTCGCGATGAGATAAGGGTCCGTTCTAGGGTTTTCGACGAATGAAAAAACCAAGACCAGCCAGAGCGATGTATGAGGGTCGGTGGATTTTTTTGATCCTGATCTTTGCAAACGTTGCCTCCGAAACCAGACTACTCCATTCCTTCCTTCCTCCGGTTATTACCGGTGCACTGCTTCTTTTCTGCCTCTGGTTTTTTCGTGATCCGGAACGCAAACCGCCAACTGACACCTCCCTTGCTGTTTCTCCCGCCGACGGGACGGTGACTCTTGTGGATGAGGTTGAAGAGGCGCAGTTCTTCAAGCGCCGGATGAAGCGGATCTCGATCTTCCTCTCCGTCTTCGACGTCCATGTGAACCGCACCCCCATCGCCGGTGAGGTCCTCTTCACTGAGGGGCGCGGCGGTCTCTACCTCGATGCCCGCCATCCTGAGGCTTCAGCGCTTAATGAAAGTCTCTTCTGGGTTTTCGGATCGAAGGAGAACCTTGAGCGTGCCGTTGCCGTAAAGCAAATCACCGGGGCAATCGCCCGCCGAATCGTTCCCTGGGCACAGCTCGGCGAGAGCATGGAGCGCGGCGAGCGCTTCGGTATGATCCGATTTGGCTCACGCACCGATCTCTATCTTCCCCTTGATGTCGAGGTCCTTGTCTCGGTGGGAGAGAAGGTCAAGGGTGGCGAGACAGCGGTCGCTTGCATGGCCTCCTGACAGGAAAGTAAAAAATTCAAAATAAAGAATGAAAATTGGAGTCTGTTAGGAATTCATCTTCTTTTTTCACAATCTAACTTTTTAACGCTTTAACTATTCCTCCTTTCCTATCTCCGATCACTCATTCCCAATTCCCCATCCCCGAACTCCCGTGAACAAACGCGAACCGAAGATCTATCTCCTGCCGAACATGATGACGGCAGGCAACCTCTTCTGCGGTTTCGCCGCGGTGCTCAAGATCATCGAGGCCGCCCTCCTGAACAATGGAGGTGAGCCTGTCACCAACTGTTATCATCAGGCGCTGGCATTCATCTTGGGTGCCTGCTTCTTTGACCTGCTCGATGGCCGTGTGGCACGCCTCGGCGGGCACGAGAGTCCCTTCGGGCGGGAATTCGATTCCTTGGCCGACGTGGTCTCCTTCGGGCTGGCCCCAGCTCTGCTGGTCTACCAGATCGTACTGAAGGACTTCCACAAGACCGGCTGGGTCATAGCTTTCGTTTATCTACTATGCGGCACGCTGCGGTTGGCGCGGTTCAATTGCATCGCCGCAGCCGTCAAGGATCCTAACGAGGTGAAGGAGCATTCGAATGAATTCATGGGCTTCCCCATTCCCGCCGCGGCCGGGCTGATCGCCTCACTCACGCTCTTCATGCTCTGGCTGCAAGAGGGGGAACGGACGATCGGCAAGTGGAAATTCGCCCTACCTGTTCTCATGCTCTTCCTCTCGTTCATGATGTTCAGCCATGTCCGTTATCCGAGCTTCAAGGGTCTGAACTGGAGGACGCAGCGCTCCCTACCCCGGTTCCTTCTGATCATCGTGGTGCTCGCGTTTGCTGGTCTGAACTACGAGTGGATGCCTGCCGTGCTTTTCGTCGGATTCCTACTTTACGGATTCATCCGCCCGCTTCTTTCACTCCATCTCCGGAAGGAGATCGAGGAGGAGGAATCGGAGAAGTCTCACCCCCAGTAATCGAGCTGTAAGTCTGGAGGCTGGAAGTTTTTTCAGAGTAGCAAGCGCCTGTTTTTCCAGAGATAGGCGAGACCGGAATAAATGGTCAGGACGATGGTGATCCCGATCAGGACCGGACCAACGTGTATCCAAAGAAACTTCAACCAACGGGATTCATCGCCGAAGATATCCCCTGCGGCCAGCAGGATCAGGAAGAAAAGGATTGTGATGAGCTGCCATGCAGTCTTGTGCTTGCCGAGAGGGTCTGCCGGTAAGATCTGACCCTGACCCGCAGCGAGTTGGCGGAGACCTGTGATGAGGAATTCGCGCGTGATGATCACGATGACAGCCCATGCGGGAAGGGCGCCGAGCGGGATCAGGCAGACCAGGGCCGAGGCAACCAGAACCTTGTCGGCAAGCGGATCCATGAGTTTTCCGAAATTCGTCATCTGGTTGAACTTCCGGGCCAGATATCCATCCAACCAGTCCGTCAGAGAAGCGACAATGAAGAGAAGCAGGGCGACGACATCTCCCCAGTGGGTGGAGATGGAGAGAAAGACGACGAAAAAACCGGTCAGGATCAGACGGCCGATAGTCAGGCGGTTGGGAAGATTCATCGGCGTGTATGGTGGGAGAATGGATGCCAGAAGGCGATTGCCAAGCGACCTTTATGGGAGATAGGGTTTCCCACTCTTTCGGACAACCTGAATCTCCACAATTTATGAGCAACACCAACAGCACGACCCTGAGCGATATCGGCCTGATCGGCCTCGCCGTCATGGGTGAGAACCTCGTCCTCAACATGGAGAGCAAGGGCTTCTCCGTCAGTGTTTACAACCGCACGGCGGCCGTGACCGAGAAGTTCGCCGAAGGCCGCGCCAATGGTAAAAACATTATTCCTACCAAGACCCTTGAGGAATTCGTCAGCTCCCTTGCCAGTCCTCGCAAGGCAATGATCATGGTGAAGGCCGGCGCCCCCGTGGATGCCGTGATCGATCAACTCGTTCCCTTGCTCGAACAAGGCGATATCATCATCGATGGCGGCAACAGTCTCTGGACCGACACGCAGCGACGTGAGAAGGCTCTCAAGGAAAAGGGACTGCACTATGTCGGTGCCGGCGTTTCCGGCGGCGAGGAGGGCGCGCTCAATGGCCCTTCGATCATGCCTGGCGGATCGGAAGAGTCGTGGAAGTCCGTGGGGCCGATTTTCCGCAAGATCGCCGCGATTGTGGAGGGAGAGCCCTGCTGCCGTCACATGGGACCGGATGGCGCCGGTCACTATGTGAAGATGATACACAATGGCATTGAGTACGGTGACATGCAGCTTATCTGCGAGGCCTATGCCATCCTGAAGACGGCGATCAATCCGACAGCCGAGGAATTTCACGAGATCTTCGCCGAGTGGAACAAAGGAGAGCTTAATAGCTATCTCATCGACATCACCGAGCAGATCTTCACCAAGAAGGACGAAGAAACCGGCAATCCCCTGGTGGATGTCATCCTAGACAAGGCCGGGCAGAAGGGAACGGGCAAGTGGACCGTCGGTAACGCCGTCGAACATGCCGTCGTCCTCTCGACCGTCAATGCCGCCGTGGAGGCCCGCATCCTCTCTTCCATGAAGGATAAGCGTGTTGCCGCCAGCAAGATCCTACCCACAGTAGAGGTGAAGCCTTTCACGGGAGATCGCCAGCAGTTCATCAACGATGTCCGCGATGCCCTCTACGCGAGCAAGATCGTCAGCTATGCCCAGGGTCTCGACCTCCTCGCCACGGC
>JBAXXS010000058.1:0-12383 GCA_037127835.1 Verrucomicrobiota bacterium
GGTTTAAAGTGGAAAGATTCAGGTTTATTGTTGCTGATAGTCTGAACTTGCCGTGAGTTCGCCGCTGCGGGCATTCACAAACCAGGCGGTGGTTCCGGCGGGCAGCGGGGCGGTAACGCACCACAGATTGCCGCGTTTTTCAACTGTGGCAGACGACTCGGTCCACTGGCGCTTGCCGGTAAAGCCGGTGTCCGTCGTGCTGATCAACAGCGCCCGGTCGAGCGGTTTCGTGGCGGCGAACTCAACGCGAACGGTCCCGCTTTCGAGTTTCGCGCCGGTCTGGACGCACCACGGTTGGCCATCGCGCACGATGCTCTCGGCAAACGCATAGCTGTCCGGTGGATTGTAGGCGGGCGCGTGCCCGTGCCCCATGCCGGGAATAAGGGTGACAAGGTGTGGACCTGGAGCGCTGTGGTAGCATGCCGCCTGGCAATCGAGCGGGAAATGTTCGTCCTGCGGCCAGGAGAACCAGAGCACTGGCATTTTCACGCGATCCATGCGCGTCATCGGATCCCAGACCTCACGGTAGAGAGTGTTATTGCCCAAGGCTCGGCCATATTGATTGTCGGCGTCGAACAGATGTCCGCAGCCGTAGGTGGAGATGGCAAAGGCGAACCGTGAATCAATGCCAATCACCGTGCTGGTGATGACCCCGCCCCACGAGACGCCCATGATGCCGACCTTGTCCGCGTCCACCTCTGGCAGCGAGCGCAGGAGTGAGTTGGCCAGCACTGTGTCGGCCACCGCGTGATACATCCACTGCTCGGTCAGCGGCTCGGCCGAATCGCCATAAATGCCGGCGCGCTTCGGACCGGGCCATGCGTGCTGTTTCCATGCTTTGGGATCAGCCGGGTCGCGCTCGTCGGTCTGGCCTTCGACCGCGATGCTGATGGCCGCGAAACCACGCTCATTCCACTTGTTTACCCACTCCTTTAACGCCGTGCTACCACCACCATGCACGAGCACAACTCCGGGCACTTTGCCCGAGCGTATTTTTGGCAATCCGAGCCACGCAAAAACCTTCGTCGGCTTTCCCTTCCACGGCTGTCCCTCGAAGAAGACCGCCTTCAGTCCATCCTTGCTGGCAAAGCCCTCCGCCGGTTGCATCGCGGGCGGCGTGGTGAGTGTGGCGAGTGCGAGGATTTGTTCGCGCTGTGCGGCGGCGTCACTGGCGTGCAGCGCGGCCAGCGGACCGAGCAGCAGGGCGGTGAGGAGAGGGTGTGGGTGTTTCATGGTCGGCTCCTTCCACGGGCAATGTCCTCCTTCAACGCGGCGAAGAGTTCCTTCGCTTTGGCCGGTTCTTGCGCGAAGAGGTTCGTGGCCTCGCCGGGATCGGTGCGGAGGTTGTAGAGCGCAAACTTCTCGTTCGAACCTTTTCCCTTGTTCTCAACGATTGTGTCGGGCGTGATAGTGCCATCCTTCACGGTATAGACGGATGAGGGTAGGATGAGTTTCCAATCGCCTGCACGGATCGCGAGCGTGTAGGAGCCGTAGTTCGCATGCACCATGCCGGCGCGGATGGGCACCGCGGGCTTCTCGCCGCGAAGCAGCGGTGAGATGTCGAAGCTGTCCTCACCGGCATCGTTCGGGAGTTTTTCGCCGAGCAGCGAAGCAATCGTCGCCATGAGGTCGGTGAAGCAAACCAATTCGCCGCAGTTACTGCCCGCCTTTATCTTGCCAGGCCAACTCGCGATGAACGGCATGTGATGTCCCCCCTCAAGGAGAGCGCCCTTCATGCCATTCCATGGGCCCTGGGCACGGTGACCGAATCTCTCAATGTCCTGCGGATACCAAACGGGGCCATTGTCGCTGGAGAAGAAAATCAGCGTGTTATCTTTGAGCTTCAATTTCTCCAAAGTCGCCAGCACTTGGCCAATCATGGCGTCCACGTTCATGACGTAGTCGCCGTATTGCCCCGCGCCGCTCTTGCCCTTGAACTCGTTAGCTGTTGCCCATGGCGCATGAGGCGCCGGAATGGCGTAGTAGAGGAAGAAGGGTTTGGTGTTGCCGCTCGCCGCATATTTCGTGAGCCAGCTATCCGTCTTGCCTGCCATGGTGGACAGGTAGTCCTCGAACTTCCATCCCGGTGCAGCCAAGCCTTTCCGCCAATGCAGCCCTTGCGTTTCGGGATTGGTGACATCCTCGCCGGGATGATCCTCGATGGTCTCCGTCGGAGCGACGACAAAGCGCTTGTTTTCAATGAATGCATACGGTCCATCCTCCGGCGCATCGAAGCCGAAGTAGTAATCAAAGCCAAAGTCCACCGGTGTGATCTTTAGCGTGCCGTCCGCCTGGGCTGAGTGCGACATGCCCTGATGCCATTTACCCACGCAAGCCGTCTCATAGCCCTGCTGCTTCAGCAGCGTCGCGAGATTCAGCCGCCCCGGCTCCGCCTGTAACTGCGGCTGCGGAAAGTGAATGACCTCGCGGCCTTTGCGCATCTGTACCTCCACGTCCTTGGTGTCTTTGGTGTTCCAATTGCGATACGGCAGGCGCCCGCTCAGCAAGCTGTAGCGACTCGGCACACAAATCGACGCCCCAGCATGGGCATCCGTAAACCGCATTCCCTCCGCCGCCAGCTTGTCCATGTTCGGCGTCGCGATCTTCGACTGCGGGTTGAAGCACTGCGGATCGCCATAGCCCATGTCATCGACGAGCAGGATAAGAATGTTGGGCTTGCCTGCTGTCATCGGTGCATCGGCAGCCTGCAGTGCAGCCAGCGGACCGAGCAGCAGGGCGATAAGGGGGGGCACTTTCATGATATTTTATTCTTTTGCATTAGTATCCAAATGAGAGGGTGATTGTTTTTTGTTGGTACATCAAGATGAGTTATTTGCAATCCAAATTGGATGTGAGGTATTTGAAATTTGAGTGGTGATTTTTGCGGATACTCAGCCATGAACACCGGCCACCACATCCTCTCTCAAGTCCTCGAACTCGTTCATCGACAGACGCTCGACAGGTTGGTCCAACGCTACAATGCGGAGAGCATGTCTTCTTCACCAACAACCTGGAGATCCCGGCTCTCACCGTGGCCAAGCTCTACAAGAGCCGTTGGAAGATCGAACTTACCGCCTAGTGATGCGGGAGATTCCTATTGCTTGTACTTCCCCTTGGGCTCCAATTTGCAAGCCGTCAGGACGATGTCTCCAACCTTAACTTCCTTGAAATCCCCCTTGATAGCGACGCGCTGATCGACGGACAAATAGGGGTCTTGAGACAGAATGCTCCCACTACGGTCGCGATGCACAATGGTGGCCATGGAACCATCCGACGAGACTTGGATCTCAGAGTTTGCAGGGATTGATCCAAAGAGGAAATCGGCCTTCACTGCGGGCAAATTCGCAGAGGGATCTTGCATGGTGACGACGAGCACCTTGTTCTCGCTGCTTCCTTGGCTCAGGGCAGAGATCCGACCGATCACCGTGATGCGCTGGCCGTTATATTTTCCGATGGCAGCATCCTGATTTTTTGCAAAATCCCCGGCGATGATATTCAGCGGCACCACATGATTGTCGGGAAGGGGCTGCAGATAGGAAGCCGCTTCCATCTTCGCGATTTTCGTGGTCGGGAAGTCCTGTGCAATAAGGGGGACGACTGCAAAGAGTAGCGATGTCAGGAAAAGGAAGATTCTGGGTGTGGGGAACATGATTTGATGAGTATCAGAGGATGATGAAAACCGGAAAGCCGAAATCTCCGATACACGCTGCAATCCCCACGCTACCCAGCACGATTGTTTCCATCTTTTAACTGCTTTCCATTTGCTGTTCACTGAAATCGTGTCGTCCATTACCCTTCTACTCAGACATCCTTATCTGCTCGTCGGCGTGGGCGGAGCCTTGGGAGCGGTCGCACGCGCGGGAATGACGGATCTTGTAACACGCTGGATGGGAATGGGCGCCCAGTTTCCCTTCGGCACAGTGGTGGTGAATGTGACGGGGGCTATCCTGATGGGGCTTCTGGCCGGCTATGGCGAAACAGAACCGGGCAAGCTGATCTTCTCGGAGGGGACCCGCACTTTTCTGATGATCGGCGTTCTGGGTGGCTACACAACCTTCTCCTCCTTCAGCCTCCAGACATTCCTTCTCATGGAGCAGGGTAACTGGATCGGGGCATTCCTGAATGTCTTTCTCTCCGTGTTGCTCTGCGTTGGCGGCATCTGGCTGGGTTTCTCGATCATCAGGGTCTGCCAATAAAAACGGACTCAGCTGTCGGTCATCATCGTGGGAGAGTTTGGAGTGGCTCGTCGCAAGACAATCAGACACGCTTCAGCACCGTGTCTAACCGTCTTCCAATCAACTCTACTCGTTCGGGAGTCACACTGACTGAATTGCTTGTTGTCATGGCGGTGATCGCGGCCCTCGTGTCGCTTGCAGTTCCGACATGGGGAGTGATTACCCGCTCCCATGGTAATAATGCCGCAGTGAGTCTTGTCATGGGGACCCTTGAGCAGGCGCGTCTGGCGGCAGTCTCGGGCAAAAAGGAGGTCTGGGTGCTGTTCAAGAACGATGATCCTGGGAAACAAGCATCGCTCCGCATTGTGACTCGCGAGGGAATAGGAGGCACGGGCGCCGTTCCATTCACATCTGCGGGCAGCTGGACCAAGCTCCCCCCCGGGATCACATTCCAGACTGGGGAAAGTACACTGATGGATCAGAAGCCACTAGCCGAGGTGATCGCTGCGGCAATGGGTACCGCACTAGGCGCTTCGATTTCCCCCGCCACCTCGATAGGAGGGGTGATGTTCCAGCGCTCGGGAAGAATCGGCATTCCTCAACAGGGAGGCCCGGCGCTCTTACTCCGCCTACGATCCCTCAAAGGCCCCTTAGCTTCTCCCATTGAGCTCTCTCGTGGCAGCGGGCGTGCCAGCTACAACTCCCCGAGTTCCAAGCCATGAGAAGGAAGAACAGCCACTCATCAGCTCATGCCTTCACCCTCGTGGAGATCCTGGTTGCCGTCGGTGTTTTTTCCATCACGGCATTTGCCCTGATTGGGCTATTCTCCGTGACTCACAAGAGCGAACGCGATGCCAAGGAAGAGACCCAGGCAACCCTGATAGCATCCGATATTATGGAGGGCCTTGTGTTCGGAAATAATTCTTCTGTCCTCCATCTAGCAACAGGGATGAGCAATGGAGTACCGGTATGGGAAAGCATCGCTGCCAAATCGGCGACCAGTTGCTGCGTTGCCTACGACTCCTCGTGTGAACCAATTCGGGCGATCCCTGCTTCCGAAGCCACCAACCCCGTTCTTGAGCAGGGGATCACCGCCCTTGCGTGGTTAACCCTGAACCCGAAACGCTCCACTCCGGGCATCGTGATTGCTGAGGTCCTGGTAGCCTCGACTCCCTCTGCTCCGGCATCGGGGCGAACCCTCCATCGTTTCACAAGACTTCTCGCGATACCGTGACCACGCGATCCAATGATCACCTCAAAAACGGCTATTATGGAAAAGCCCGCACCCATGAGGGGTTCACTCTCACAGAGGTTCTTGTCTCCTCGGCGATCCTAGCCTTTCTGATTCTTATCCTGCTAGGCATGGGAGATGGAGCCTCCAAAGTCTGGCGTGATGGAGAAGGAAGACGCGAGGCTCTTCGGGAACTTCGGGCCTCCCTTCAGATCATCACCGAGGATCTCCACTCGGCAGTGATCACCACCAATTCCGACTCGCTCGACATCAGGAAGTCCGAACAGGAAGGATCTCCGGGTCTCTTTTTTCTCGTTTCGCATCCGGCAGATCGAAGGCACTCCGAGATCAAGGGGGATCTCTGTGCCGCAGGTTACTTTCTTGCTGCGGATCCCAAGGAAAAAGGATGCACGAATCTCTACCGGTTCCATGCCTCCGGGGAACCCGTTTCCAAAGCGCTGGAAGAGGATTCCCTTCAAGAACTCTATGACAAAGCCTCCCCCGATAACACCGCGACTACAGAACTACTGGCTAGAAATATCGTTTCCCTGCAAATCCGTCCTCTTCCTGAACAAGGCACTCCTCCGGAACTTCTGAAGGTCACTCTCTCCGCTATCAACACAAGGACCGCTCGCCTCATCGCCTCGGACCCCAAAGCAGGTGAGAGAAACGGTCGCCTTCTGCGGGAAGGGCTGCAACGATCTACAGCAATCGTCCACCTCCCGCCATGCCGCGAGGGAGTCTCCCTGCCATGATGACACTGCGTCCCAGATTGCCGTTCCGACAAAGGGAGAGCGGCTCGGCTATCATCGCTGTCCTAAGCCTGATCGGGCTACTCACACTCCTGCTTGTCTGCCTTCTCCAAAGCGTGCGGATCGAGCGAACAAGCAGCGCAGCATGCTCGGCGGAGGAGCAGGCGGAACTGAGTGCCGAGTCGGGCATTGCTTCGGCAACTGAGCTATTGCTGATCGCGACCTCAAATCGTCAGGCCTATCTGGTCGGCCTACCCCTACCCAATGAAGAGGGAGAAGATCCTAAAGAGGGTGTCGCCCCTCCTCTCCTTCTGGGTGCATCCAACCTCACGAACAGCACACAACTTCTGCCTCTTTTTTCCTTCGATCTCACCAAAGTGGCGCTCTTTCCAAAACTCACCAAAAACACCTTGGAGTCACTGCTAGAGGAACGGCTTTCCACGAATCCCTCCGTGGCAGTGAACATGAATAATCCCTTATTCGTCGGAGGCTCCCTTGACACGAACAATGCAAACAACTCGAAAGTGACGAATCAGCCCACGCTGGGAGGCCCTGGGATGATCGCTTCCGATGGCGTATATCCGGCACTCTGGCAATCCCTTCATGACAGCGATGGAAAAACCGTGGGGCGCTATGCCTTCATCATGACCGACGAGTCGGCCCGTTTGAATCCGGCCCTTCACCTCGGCAATCCACGCACGGATCCCAAGGACTGGGATCATGGTCCTGGTGATCTGCCACTGGCGGACGGGAGCAACCTCTTGCCGAGCCCGGAGGAAGCTGCCCATCTCCATGAAATCGCGAGTAATCTCCCAACGGCAGGAAGCTTCGAGACCGCATTCCATGACTCTCGGGAGTACGGTGAAAAACGCTCACTGCTCACACGCGATCCATGCAAAACGCCGGATCTCATCCCCGCGACACTTCCGGAGGGTGGATTGCCAAAATATAACCTCAACGATCTGGCCACAAACCCGGTCTGGGGTTCCACATCCTACGATCGAGCGACCAATATCGCCCGCATCATCGACAAGAACCTCCCGAAGTTCAAACAGCGTGATCCCTCGCTGGCCAAGAAAGGGAGTGACCCGTTCCTCTACCTGACGCGCTTGGCCTGCAGCATCGTCGATTACATTTCCATAGCACCAGGACCCACGGGGCCTCTAGGGGGCGAGCCATCGGGGAGAGATCTCGTCCCCTATGTGACGCAGATTGCAGAGAAATGCACGCGCACCGCCTATCTGACCAACAGCATGACCAACACGACCACGATCGAAAGCCAGTTCTTTGTCGAGATCTGGAACCCCACAACAAGCATCGTGAGAGGAGGCATTCCGCGTCTGGTGATCGGGAATAGGGCTTATGTGGCCTTTGGAACCGGTGTGGAGACACCTTTCAAGAAATATGATGAAACGGCTTCCTCAACCAGAGATCTGCGTCCGAATGAATTCACCGTGGTGGCATTCCACCCCGAATCCCAGACTTGGAACTCACCCACCCCTCCGAGCACCGACGAACCCAGCTGGAAGGAGGGGCCGATTGGTAACGAAAACGATGCCCCTGAATACTTCGAACTTTACTGGAACGAGAAGCTAGTCGACCTGACCCGCCGATCTACGAATGAATCCAAGAAGGAGCAGGGCGGGCTGAAACACAATGCACAGCAACTGCTCAACTCCCAGCCTCGTTGGCAATGCCTCACGGTTCCCACCTACTCGGGCAAAGGAACCGAACCGGACGAATCCTCCGAGGCACTGGATCCAGGGAAATACCGCTTTGTCGGAGATCCCCGTGCCACCTTCCTGACCTCCTACACATGGGTGCCGATCACGACCTATCAGGAAAACACTCTCTGGAACGGCGTTGTCCCGGGTGGTGTACTCAACAAAGGGATGATTCTGGATCCCAAGAACACTTGGAAAAGCCGGGACTGGATCCCGGAGAATCCCGTGATCGGGAATCGTCCCGCCACTGCCGAGCAGATGCCTGATCGGATCCCATCCTCCTATCGTGAGGGAATCGATGACAAGACAGCTCCCGATGTCATGCGGAAAGGAGCCATGGTTTCCCTTGCGGAATTGGGGAATATCTTTGAACCGGCCCAGGTGGATGATCAGGGCTCGGCCGTGAACGCGAGTCAGGCCGGCATCTTAACCTGTAGTGGAGGTGGGAGGACGCTCCGAATCGGGCAGCCGGAGTTCCAGTTCGCGGGTACCAATAACTGGGATACTCCCGGCAAGCGGGCTATCGAACTCCTGGACCTCTTTACGCTTGCCGACGAAGGACGACGCCCCCCTTCTAGGGATGCTTCGGCAGCTACTAACCAACTCGGCACGAATGCCGGTATTCCTGGTCGTATCAATGTGAACACCGCCTCTCATGCCGTCCTCACCTCCCTTTTCTACGGAGTCGGGGTCACCTCCGACCAACGTTTTACGAATTCACGCATCAGCGCCAATGCGGCGGATGATCTGGCCTCCGTCGTCGAAACAAAGCGTCCCTACCAGAAACTCTCCGACCTTTACCCTCTCACAACCAATCTCGTCAACGCGGATACCTACACGCCTTACCTGGCCAGGAATATCCCCGGCAGTTCGCCGCCGGCAGCCGCCGTTTTCGACCGCGCCAGGGAAGAGGCCTTCGGCAAGATCATCGGCCACTGCATCCTGCAAACCCGCGTCTTCCATCTGTACGTAATCGGCGAAGCTCTGGATCTGCATGGTAAAACCAGGGGACGCTCGCTCATGGAGGGACTTCTCCGTCTGGAACCAGATGTCACAGGTCGCCTCATCCCTTCACTGCATGACGTGCAGTGGCGCTGAGTCCGTGCATTCCAAGGCCATACCTTCCACGTCCATAAATCCCTTTTCTCAGCCATGATGACAATCACTGCATTTCTCTTACTGGCCCAGACAACACTCGTTCCGGCTCTCTCTTCCTCACCCACCTCTTCGACGGGTTCAACTCAGGGACAACACGTGTCTCATCCCCACCATCACGTCGCAGCCACCCCGACTTCGACTCCCGAGATCCGGATTACGATTGTGAATGCCACCAGCGTTCCCTCGATCTCCCTTGGCACCAGCGGAACCAACAATCCTTTCGCCTATCCTGACTTTCCTCAGGGGGAATGGACAGCCAACAAGGCCATCGTAACGCCTGAGGTTCATTATGCCGTGCGTAGCACCAATGGCGCACCCGTGATGGTCCAAACGATCCGCTTCAAACCAGTATCCAGCCAGTATCTCTTACTGACGGGTGACCTGAGCACCCGCGGAGCTGTGGAAAAACTGCCTCAGGTCTTGGGGGAAACGGCACCCCGGAGAGTTTACCTTCCCAACGTTCAGTTCCATGTCATTCCCTACGCCCTCGTCACCTATGATCCGTGCCACTACATGATATTCAATGCTATGCCGGGGAAAACACTCCTCCTCCGAAGCCCGGCATCCGAGAACAAGCCGGCCCAGCAACTTGCCTATCTGGCTCCCGGAAACAGTGTCCTGCTAGTACACCAACCCCCGTGCGTGGGCTATGAAGCCGTCGTCGACGGGCAAAGCATCCCTCTGGCAATCGAGCAGGAAGGAGCCGTAGGGAACTGCCTGATACCCTTCTTCCTGCGGAATGGAAAACCGGATTTCGTACGGGTCTTTGAAGACCCCTGATCCGGCCTTTGTCTTCCGGGATCAGTCCGGGAAAGGGCGGCTTAATTGGTCTGCCGCAGAGGCTTGGGCAACATGCCGTTGAACTCCAACGGATTGTCGAATTTCTTGAGATCAGCGGGCTTTACACCAAGAGGCAGGGCTGGCTTTGGAAGCTTTTCGGGCATCGAAATTGGAGGCTCCTCGATCAGTTTTTCCGCACGAACTTTATCCAACTTTGCGTTCATGCTAGCCATCTGATCCTTGAGAGAGATTTCCATCACATCATTGCCACCGGGAAGCGAGGTCATATCAACTCCGGGACTCTCTTTATCGAGCCCTTTCTCTTGCTGAATTTTTTTTGTGAAGGCGTTGTTGCCTTGATAAAAATCAATAACGGGAGTGCTCGATTTCTTTGAAAAGCCATCCTTGTAAGAATATTTTTTGCTATTCAGGTGAAGCGCATAAAACGTGACCGCGATGACGATGACCGCGAGTGCTCCCATGATCCACCCCAACTGATCAGCCCTCTGTTCAGGCCTCTTGGTACGTTTGGAATATTGGGACTTCACAGGGCTTACTTCCGCAGCCGCCTGCTCCCCTTGATGCCAGAACTCAACCTGGATTTTATGAGCGGGCGTCAGGCTGCGCTTGATGCTCTCAGGGGCTATCTCGGTTTCTTCCCGTGCTGAGGAGGGGAGAGGGGAGCGTGCCATCCGCGGAGAAAGCGGAAAGTGCTCAATATTAGGTATCTCCTCTGGAAGCCCCATATTTTTAAAGTACGCTTTCTCTCCGAGCGTGCCATCAAAAAAATTGTTTCGGTTTCGTAACATTAGGGAGATCTCCTTCATGCTTTTGCTGGGGGTGCGCTTGCGTCATGGTAGAGTTTTCCCATGCGTTCCGAACTCCATGACCGACTGCGTAGAATCTCAGAACACTGCGCCGTGCCGGGGTTGATCCGCTATGTGGTGCTCTTCAATGCCTTGGTCTTCATCCTCCATCTTCTGACCCCGGGATATCTTTCGGTTCTGGAACTCAATCCCGCCCTTGTTCTTAGAGGAGAGATTTGGAGGCTTATTACCTGGATCTTTATTCCAGAGACCCTGAGTCCGTTCTGGATTTTTTTCTCACTCCTTTTCCTGCTTTACCTAGGCGATGGACTGGAGACCGCCATGGGAGCGGCGAGACTGACCGCCTTTTATTTGTGCGGCATCCTGCTCTGCACGATGGTCTCCTTCGCATTCGGATTATCAGGCCAAGGGATCTCAATCGGGCGGGCAAATACCTTTCTGAACCTCTCCCTGCTGCTTGCCTATGCAACGGTCTATCCCGACTTCAAGGTCCTGGTTTTCTTTATTCTTCCGGTCAGGATCGCTTGGTTGGCTCTCTTCAGCGCCTTCATCATGATCCTCTCTGCATTGGGTCAACCACTGATAGTCGCCGCGACACTGGGAGCGGCTTTTCTCAACTACCTTCTGTTTTTCAATACCGAGTTAAAATCCCATCTGGGCATTCTGAATAGGGGTGTTGCCAAACTCTACGGCCCACCCTCCCAGCGCAAACCCAAAGGCCAAACTCAGGGCCAAAAAAGCCAACCGATCGAGACGCTCCATCGGTGCGAGGCATGCGGCAATACCGAGTCCAGCCATCCGGACATTGATTTCCGCGTCACTGCCGACGGGAGGGAATTCTGCAGGGAACATCTTCCGGCTAAGACTTGATCAGGCCCTCCGAAGCGAGTTATCCCGCAGAGGCGCAGAGGCACAGAGAAAATAAAGAGGAGCGAGCAATGCGGAGCGGATGCTTCAAACGACGTCTGTTTCGGCAAAACTTTACCACTTCTTAAGTCGGTTCAAAAACTCTGCGCCTCCGCGCCTCTGCGGGAGCCGCTCCGTTTGATTCACCACCAAATTCAAAGCAGGATTGTTGTGCCTGCGAGAAATCGATCAGGTGATCCCTAGCGGGGGGAGAAAACAATCCGGCTTCCCTCCTCGCCTCTGCGAATCGGCACTCCCAGAACCTCGCCGATCATTGTTTCCTCCAGGCTAATCGCCGCAGGATACTCCCGCATGAGCGCGGCGTGGGGGTTGTGATACTCGTGAATCTCCCAGCCAGTCTCATTGCCCGAGAACGCTGACATTCTCTCTTCCCTATCACGCAGTCGGACAAAGGCCCTTATTCTTTCCGTGACTTCCGTAGAAGAGATCATCGCGTTATAGCGTTCGGCCTCGGCACGATAATGGAGCGCCAGCAACTTCTGCGGAGCAGAAGAACCAAAGAGTTTTTCCGCATCGCGCAGCAGTCCCAGGGCCAACTCAAGACCAGGTTCTGCAAAGAGACGCTCTCCGGATTCCGTCAATCGATAGAACATCAGAGGGCGCCCTTTCGGTGCCGGCTGCCTCCAAGTGGTCAGATATTTCTCGGAGGCAAGAGCAAGGCAATGCGCCTTCACCCCCATGTAGCTCATGCCCAATTCGGCAGCAATCTGCTTCACGGAAAGACCGTTCGCGGAGCGCTTGATGAGATCCAGCACCGCCAGACGAGCCCCCTGTCCCGCGCCGAAGACAAGGCTCTTCCTCATCAGAAT
>JBAXXS010000059.1:0-12179 GCA_037127835.1 Verrucomicrobiota bacterium
CCCTCCCTCATGGGGATCGCTTTGCCAATGTGGCAGGGCAGATCATCCCTGCTGACGATGGGGTCGCCTCCCTTGCCGAGGCGGATGTAGATTGGCCCGTCGATCTCCACGGTCTGGAGCATAAGGCGCCGCATCTCATCCGCATCCGCAGGGGCGATAATGGTCATGTTCGGCACGGCACGGAGGATCGCGATGTCATCGGTCGCCAAATGGGTCGGCCCGAGCGGTGCATAGACCATGCCTCCCCCGCTGGCGATGAGGCGCACCTTCGTGTTATGGAGGCCGAGATCCAGCACGATCTGCTCGAAGCAACGCCGTGAGAGGAACGTCGCGATCGTGTTGATGTAGGGGATCTTCCCCTCCATAGCCATCCCGGCGGCCATGGTGACGATGTTGGCCTCGCTGACACCCTCCATGAGGAACTGACGCGGGAACTCGGTCTTGAGGTTCTTGAGGGTATCGGGGCCCAGATCCGAACCGATGAAGACGACGCGCGGGTCGCGCTTCGCCAGTTCGTAAACCATATCGAGCGAGGTCTTGCGCATGATCAGGACTCCAGTTCGGACATGAGGGCACCCACCTCGGCATCGGTGATCTTGGCCTTGTGATGCCAGGCGAGGTTCTTTTCCGTGAAGCTCACGCCCTTGCCCTTGACCGTGTGGCAGATAATGGCATTCGGCTTTCCGGATTCAAACGGTGTGCTGCCGAGCACGGAGAGGATCTCCCCGGTGTCATGGCCATTGATCTCCCTGACGGCAAATCCAAAGGAGGCCCACTTGTCGGCAAAAGGCTCGAGACCCTGGACTTCCTCGATCGTCCCGTAGGTTTGCTGCTTATTGTAATCGACGAGAATGGTCAGGTTATCGAGCCTGTGCTTGGAAGCGGAGAGGGCGGCTTCCCAGATCGTTCCCTCGCTGCACTCCCCGTCACCGAGTACCACGAAAACCTTGTGATGCTTGCCGTCGAGCTTAGCCGCGAGGGAAAAGCCGACACCAAAGGAAAAGCCGTGACCGAGGCTGCCGGTCGATGCCTCGACTCCGGGAACCTTGCCGTATTCGGGATGGCCTCCAAGGATCCCGTCGCTTGCACAGAACTTCAAGAGTTCCTCTTTCGGGAAAAACCCCTTGTCTGCAAGCAGTGCGTAGAGAGCAAGGCAGCTGTGGCCTTTGCTCAGAATGCATCGGTCGCGGTCGGGCCAGAGGGGATTCTTCGGATCGACCCTGAGTACGTCATCATAGAGGACCCGCAGGATCTCGATCACGGAGAAAGCCGCGCCGACATGGCCCCGCTTGCCGGCGCCGAGCGTCTGCACGATGATCCTGCGCAGCTCCTTGGAGCGTGCGTCGAGCGGGATCGACTCAGGGGTGGAAAGGGAATTCATGGAGATCGCTGGAGATGATGCCGAGCATGCGCTTGGCTTTTTCGAGTTGGATGGCTTCCTGTGGGGAGTCGGCCGACCCAGTTGCGAAAATCCTACGCTCATTATGCTCGCGAGTAAACTCGTTGAGGAGGATGGCGCACCATTTTAGCCCGAACAGCGGATAGACGGCCCGCGCCCTGTCGGCCAGCCCCTCAATGTCGGTAAAGGCATTCATCATCCCCGCAAAGAAGCGCTGGCGGGACTCCTGCGACAACTCCATGCCGGGATGCAGGAGAAAGTCGGAAACTGTTTTGGCGGGGTCATCCCAGCCGAAATATTCAAAATCGAGGAAAACAAGGCCCCCATCCGGCAGTTTCAAGGCATTGTGAAACCCAAAATCCGATGGGCTGAGTGTTCGCGCTGAAACAGGGATCTCTTGGTCAATGGACAAACCCTTCTCCCGACAAAAACGACCCAGCCAATCCTCCGCCTCGGCACGAAATGGGGAGAGTTCACGTTCCAGAAATGAGGCGAGGAAGGGCTTTTGAAGAGCTGCTTTCTCTAGCCGTTCAAATCGTTCTTCCACGTTTCGCAGAATCTCCCTGATGGAGAAGCAGGCTTCGGATGCCGAGCCGAAATGCTCAGCCTTTTCGGGAGTTGCCAATTTCCTTAGTGCCGCAAGAAAGGCGACAGCCTGATCAATCTCCACATTGCCGACGACTCCCCCGTGCACGGGATCGCCCGAAACGAATTCGTAGACCGCTATCTTCTGCTCCGGATCATTGCAGAGCGGGGTGGCAACTTGATGGATGCCTTCCTCCTTCAGAAAGGCCAGAGCTCGGTATTCGCATCCCATCCTGTCCCGGGGATCTGAAGGCGACTGGAAATAGGCCTTCGCAGCAAAGACAGATCCATCGTGGCAATTGACCCGTACCACCCTGCTGTTGCGCCCCCCCTTGAGTCTTTCAAAGGAGACGGCTTCTTTCCCAAGGTTGTGCCGGAGAAGGCCTCGGATACGCTCCTGCAGTTCGCTCTCCACTGTCATGGGAAGAAAAGGGAGTGGAGTTCGGCCCAACTCCTGCAGGGATGCACATTCTCAAGTGTGGAGGAGGAGCCATGGGGGGCATGAGGAGAAAAAAGGAATTTCTGGATCTCCTTGGGAAAGGACTCCTCGGCAAAGACATCCGTCAGGTCGTCGATAAAGTGGGTGCACTCGAGATCTCGGATGCGAGTAATTTTCTCCACGCGGGTTGATTCGAAGAAGACGTCGTTGTTTTGGATGCCCAACTCGCTGAAAAATCCACTCTGTTTCAGCCAATCCAAAGCCGCCTCTCTCAGGTTGACTTCCTTGTCGTCGAGTCTCGCGGTTCGTGTCTTGTGGCTTACAATCACGGTGCGCACTTGATTCTTTGCACAGGATTTTAAAAAATCGGAGGCTCCCTCGAAGAGGGTGGCCTGGTTCATACTGGGGCCGTAGACGATCGCCTGTAAGCGTGTCCAGAGCCTTTCCCCGTTGGGCAGGAGACGAATGGAATCGCGGATCCGCTCTTTGCTTGAAGGCGTCTTCTCTCCGATCAACCCCTCTTGGAGGGCGATTCGGCGAAAAACCTCGTCATAACACGCCAGCGTGTTGTCCAAATCAACGCCGATGAGGATTCTTTCGGGCACCTGTCACTGGATTTTGACAGCATCCGTGAGGAACTGGGCCAGGGCGGCGTGTGCGATCTCGACCGGGCCGTAATCCCCCGAGGGAATGTAGAAGTTCACATCTCCAGTCCGGCGCAGTGGGTTATCCGCTCCGAATCCCGACATGGTGATCACCTTGCATCCCGCGGCTTTTGCCGCCTTCACGGCACGCAGGATGTTTTCCGAGCGCCCCGAACTGCTGATGGCCACGAGGAGGTCTCCCTCCACCGCCCAGAGTCTGACGAGGGATTCATAGGCGCTCTGGTAACTCTCATCGTTGGAGAGTGCGGTTAGGAGAGGTTGTTCGGTGAAGACCAGGCTACGCATGCCCACCGCCTTACAGAAATCATTCTGGGTATGGCTGGCGATCGCTGCGCTACCACCGTTGCCAACGACCATGGCCTTGCAGTTCATTCGTTTGCTTTCCTCGATCAGGGCAACGGCCGCACGCGCCCCGTCGTCGGTGGCGAGAGAGGCGCCATTCGCATTACTGATTTCCATGCCTTGGAAAAGGCGGTTCAGTTCATCAAGGTATTGGGTAAGCATGGGAGTGGGGGTTACTTTAACAACGTCTCGATATGCTTCATCAATGAAATGCGGTCGACTGGTCGCTGATTCGCCACCATCGAGACGGCATGGGAGCCGACGATGTTGGCGGTGAAGCCGATGATTTCGATGGGGGCTTTCTGGGCGATGCAAAGAGAGGTGACTGCGAAAACGGCATCGCCGGCGCCGACGCGGTCGACGATATGACTGGTGAAAGCGGGCACCTCGATAAAGCCATTGCCGCCATCGTAGCAGAGGCTTCCCTGAGAGCCTCTGGTGATCGTGACACTGGATGCGGTGAGTTGCTCCGCAACCTGTTGAGTGAGTTCCTTGAGATCCTTCTGTCGTGTGCGGCGGTCGAGACGGATTTCGTTCTCCGAGACGCAGATGTAATCCGCGCGAGGATATTTCGAGATCGTGTTGAAGCCTCTATTGTGGGCATTGATCTGAGTATTCACCGCCAGGAAGCGGGACTTCTCCGTGAGAACATGGACCGCCTGAGTGTCGAGCATCCCGTGACCATAGTCGAGAGCCAGTACGAGGTCGTAGTTGCCGAGGGTCTTTTCCAGGGTGTCGTGGAGTTTCCGGGATCCCTCCTTGTGGATCTCCTTGTCGGTGATCTCGTAGACCTCAAACATCTTCTGGAATGGGTAGTTCTCCACGAAGCGTCGCTTCACGATGGTTGGTTCGCCGGGAAGATGGATGAAGGTTGGCTTGATCTTGGGATCCAGATGGGAGCGCACGAACTCCTCATGGGAGTTCTCCGATCCGAGAAAGGTCAGAAGATCAACATGGTCGCAAAAGGAGGCGAGGTGATTGGCCGCCGCCAAGACGCCGCCTGCAAAGCGTTCGGTCCGCAGGAGTCGCGCCGCTAGGATGGGTTCCTTACCCGATTTTCCCATCGTTTCGCAATAGGAGTACTCGTCGATAATTGTTTCCCCGACGATGAGGACCTTGAGATCCTTGGCTCCCTTGAGGTAACCGGTGACTTCCTCGATGGAGTGCCGTTTTGAAAAGCTCGCCAGATAGTCACTGAGTTCCTTGGAGTGGCTCGAGAAGTGCTTGTTGAGCAGATTGGAGGAACTGAAGGTGATGTCATCGGTGATGACGAGTTTGCCGCCAACGTCTTCCACCGCCTGCTGTTCCAAACCGATGCCGCCGCTGATGTCCTTCTCGGCATCCTTGTAATCGGGTCCCTTGACGTAGAGATCGGGCTTGAGCAATCGGATGACCTCCACGGCGCTGGGCCAGTTGTTGATCGCGACATGATCGACAAACTCCAGCATGGCGAGGGCCTCCGCCCTCAGGCTTTCGGTGAAGACCGGGCGGCCAGGGCCCTTGTTGACGAAGCGGTCCGGCGTGATCGTGATGACGAGGACATCACCCATCTTCTTCGCCTCCTGAAAGTGACGCAGGTGACCGATGTGCAGTAGGTCGAAGACCCCGTGGCAGTGGACGATCTTCTTCCCTTCTTTGCGGGCGTCTTCTAAGGATTTGGCCGCGCCCTCGAGGTTCTTGATTTTATGGGAGGAGTTCATTCATGGGTGAACGCGATGCGTTCAGTTCTTGAGATACTTGAACCACTGCTCGGTGGCCTGGGCGATCGACTGCTCGTTCCAGACGGGTGCCTGTCGCCAGTAGTCGATATTTGCGAGCATCCGGCCAACGCCCTCCTCGAGGCTTATCAGGGGCTCCCAGCCGAGTTCGCTACGGATCTTGGAAATGTCCGCCCAGGTGCAGTCGGGTTCGCCCGGACGCTTCGGAAGATGGATGACCTCGCCGCCGCCGAGCAGTTCGACAAGACGGTTCACCGACTGCGGTGAGCCCGCGCCGACATTGTAGACTTGGTTCACCTTGTCGGTGGTCGCCGCGAGATAGAAGCCCCTGGCCACATCGCTGGCATAGAGGAAATCGCGTGTCTGGGTGCCATCGCCTACAACAGTGAAGGGCTTGCCGGCCAACTTCTGGGCCAGGAAGACGCCGAAGACGGCCCCGTAGGCGCCGGATGTCCGCGATCGGATTCCGTAGGCGTTGAAGATGCGGATCGAGTTGGCCGGAAGTTTGTAGACTTTCCCCCAGTGAAAGACGGCTTCCTCCCCCATGTATTTGCTCAATGCGTAGGGATACTGAGGCTGTAGAGGGGCATCCTCGCGTGTCGGTACCTGCGCGAGGCCGTAGCAGGAGGAGGAGGCGGCGTAGACGAGCTTGCGGGCGCCGGCGTGGCGTGCGGCTTCCAGTACCTTGACCGTCCCCATGACATTGGTGGAGAGGTAGTCCACGGGCTGCTCGATCGAGGGGACGATGTCGCCGATGCCGGCGAAGTGAAAGACGTACTCGGCGCCCTTGAAGAGGGGATCGGCCGGTTCGATCTCACGGATATCCCTCACTTCGACCGCCAAGTTGGCGTTGCCCTTATGATGCTCCAGATTCTGAAGACGGCCGCCCACGAGGCTGTCGATCACATGGACGCGGAACCCCTCGCCGAGGAGGAGATCCACCATGTGGCTGCCGATAAAACCGGCTCCGCCCGTGACGACGGCAGTCTTCATTTCAGGCCGAGAGCCTTGACCGTACGGACATTGACGTAATTTTCATTCGTCATGCTGTCCGGGAATTTACCTTCCTTGAAGGCTCTGCAGAGATCACGCACGGCGTCCTCGATGGTGCGCTTGGGCTTCCATCCGATTTTCTCGGCGATCTTCCGCGAGGAGACATGGTAGGAGCGGTTGTCGTTGGAGACAGATGTGTCGACCTTGATCGGGGCTTTCTCGGGATACTCATCCTCCACGACCTTGCGGACGAACTCCGCAAGCTGTGCCACGGTGTGGTTTTCGTAGCCGGCATTGAAGGCCTCGCCATCGATGAGTTCGGCCGGTGTCTTCAGAAGTTCCACATAGAGGTCGGTGATGTCCTCGATGTGGACGTTCGGGCGCTTCTGGGTCCCTCCGAAGACCGTGATGACGCCCTTGTGGACGGCAAGGTTGGTGAGGATATTGACCGTCAGGTCGAAGCGCATGCGGGGAGAGTATCCGCAGACGGTGGCTGGACGGATGATCACGGTGACAAAGCCGGGGGAGCGGTGCTTGAGCAGGAGTGGCTCGCACATCCCCTTGTACTTGTTGTAATCGGTGAGCGGGACGAAGGGATGATCCTCGGTCACCTCGGGTGCATCGCTGACTCCGTACACGGAGCTGGTGGAGACATAGATGAAGCGCTTTACGCCCGCTTCCTTGCTGGCCACGACCATTGGCTCGAAGCACTCGTAGTTGATGGTGCGACTGAGTGAGGGATCGAGGTCGAAGCTCGGATCGTTCGAGATGCAGGCCATGTGGACCACAGAGTCGCACCCTTCGAGGGCCTTTGTGTAGGCGGGGATATCGCGGATATCTCCCTTCACCACCGTGAGATTCGGGTGCTTGGACAATCCTTCATCCCCGAAGAGCATCAAGTCATAGACAACGACTGAGTAGCCGGCCTTGAGAAGTTTCGGGACAAGGATGCAGCCTTTGTAGCCTGCTCCACCGGTGACGAGGACTTTTTTCATAAGAGAGCATTTAAGCTAGCGGAAGACAGGTTTAAATCCATGCTTTTTTGTCGCTTTCGGAGGGTTGTGGCTGAATGATACAGACTTGAAATATTCGCCCTCAGAAACAACTCCTCTTCAAAAAAGGGGGGCAACGTTGCTCTGGATTGCCGCTGTCGTGACCGCGGCAATCGGGGTCTTTTGGCTTCCTTGGTGCTGCGGATCAAGCGTTCCTGTGCCGGGCGAGTCGTATGCCTTCGGGTTCAACAATAAGGTTGGCATCCTGGCCCTTGGTGCCGCGATCTTTCTGGGGATCGCGGCCAGTTACTTTGGTGGTCGCCGAGTCCAGGGTTACCAGTGGTTATCCGAGTCGCCACGGCTTTTCCCATGTTGGAGTGAGGCCAAGGCGGAATACCGCATCCTGATTGCGGCCTGCATTTTGTGGAGTGCTTGGATTCTCTTCTGGGGAGGGTATCTCGTGGATCCTGCCTGGTGTGAATCCCGTGGATTCTATTATGGCATCGATCTGTTGGCCTTGGGGAGGGTTCCTTACCGGGACTTCATGTTTAATTACGGGCCGGCAACGCTTTATCTCCCTTACTGGCTCTCGTCACTGAGCGGAGGGAGACTGAGCTTCGAGCGGGCCTACCCCATCATTCTAGCGCTTTTTACAAGCGGGGGATTTGTTGCCATATTCATGATTCTTCGTCGGCTTGAGCTTCCCAAGACCTGGCGTGCAGTCGCCTTGGTGCTTCTCTTGATCTCGTGGGGGTGTTTTTCCATGGGGTTGCAGTACGCGCCGCTTCGTTTTGTGATCGTACCCGTGAGTCTGATCCTGCTGGATGCCGTTGTGCGGCGTCAGAAATTAGGGGGGTGGCGAACTCTGATGAAAGCGGTGGCTTCTTCAGTGCTTGCGGTGATCTTCTGCTTTGCCGTCTCCCCGGAGATGGGAATTGCGGGGACGGCAGCGGTCGCATCTTACGGACTGATCCTGCTGCTGAACCGCTCGCAGTCGTTTGGGATTGGGGGTTCCTGCATTGTTGGGGCACTTGTTGCGGCGGCAGCGATTTGCGGGATCTTTCCGGACTATCTGTTAAGCGTCTTTGCCTTTGCCTCGGGTGGGAGCAACTTCCCGATTTATCCCAACCTGCATAATCTGACCCTAGTCTGCCTGGCCCTTTTCATTCTACCCGCACTTATCGCTCCCTCTCTCTCCAACTCCTCGGAAAAAAGGGCTCCCTTGGCAGTGGCGTTTGGAGTGGCGGGTGGAATGCTGCTCCCTGCCGCGTTCGGGCGCGCGGATCCGGGACATGTCTTTTACAACGGGTTGATCCCGATCATCATCATGTTTCCCGCGACTGCTGCAGTGGGCGCAACATGGTTTCGTCGCTGGTCGCTATGGTATGCAGCAATGTTCGTGGTTGCCCTTCAGTTCTCGTACTGGAGCCACTATTACGGCCAATACATGAACTCGATCGGGATGCATGGGTTCTATCGCCAGAACCCGGAGATGGTAAATGCTTGGAAAGCTAAATGGGATGAGTGGAAAGAATCCTGTCCCAATGGCCAAAACCTCCACTGGAGCAAGGTGCTACCCTTCCCGGAGGAACTCCTGAAGTTTGCGAAAAAGGGACCAATGCTGCTAACAAGCGGAGACGCAGGGAACTTCTGGCTTGCCAGATTTCTCCTGCTCCAACCGTGCCTTCCCCCTCATTATTTCCACGCCTACAGCCAGGGGGCCGCTACCCCTGCGCAGATTGAACAGAAAGTAATAGAGAGCAGTGCCTATGAGTTTCTCATGACGCCGGAGTCTGTCTTTGCTCCGTTGGCCGGCCCGATTAATCTGGATGCCTATTCGCAGGGAGTGAGTGCTTTTCTGACGAAATTACTGCTTTTCCCGGTGAATAGCCAGGCAGCTCATTCCCCTTACTTCCCGGATTCAGTATATAGTGCCCGTATGATGGATCGGTTCGATCCGGTCGCCAAATTCAACGGCTACTTGATCCTTCAAAAAAAGAAGCCCGCCCTTTAGTTGTTGGAGTCATTGAATCGTCCCTCCAAATGCTTTTTATTGTTATTAATGCAAACTTCTAATGAATGCAGCTGATTACATAGCTTTGTATCTGGAGCGCCGTCGGGTGACGCATGTTTTTGAATTGATTGGAGGAATGATTACATTCCTCGTTGACGCACTCCACCAGAAGGGAAATATCAAGATTGTAAGTATGCACCATGAGCAGGGGGTGGGTTTTGCCGTGGAGGGTTTTGGGCGTATGACGGGAGCCCCGAGCGTTGCCATGGCCACTAGTGGACCGGGCGCCACGAACCTTCTGACTGCGATAGGAAGTTGCTATTTTGATTCGGTTCCTGCGGTTTTCATCACTGGACAGGTCAATAGGCACGAACAGAAGGGGGCTCTCTCTATCCGGCAACTAGGCTTTCAGGAGACCGATATCGTCAGCATGGCACTTCCTGTGACGAAGGCGGCTTGGCTCGTGAATAATCCTGATGATTTGCCTGAACTACTCGAGAAAGCTTTTGATCTTGCGTCATCAGGTCGTCCCGGTCCCGTTTTGCTGGATATTCCGATGGACATCCAACGGGCGGAAGTAACGGATATTTCCAGACTGCATCCAATTGAGGGAAATCTTCCGATAATTGAACTGTCCAGTGAACGAGGGTTTTTCGAAAAACTAATGTCAGCCATCGAAGTCGCAAAACGACCGCTAATTCTTGCAGGGGGGGGGGTCCGTTCAGGAAATGCCGTCACCGAATTTCGCAATCTGGTCCAAAAGCTCGGGATTCCCGTCGTGCACTCACTGATGGGGGTTGATCTCTTGCCTTATGGTCACCCCCTGAGGGTAGGCCTTATTGGAAGTTACGGGAACCGCTGGGCAAACACCGTCCTAAGCGAGAGTGATTTTTTGCTCGTTCTCGGAAGCAGGCTTGATGTGCGCCAAACCGGCGCCAATACGGATGACTTTAAGGGGGCAAAAGCCATCTATCATATTGATTGTGAGCGAGGGGAAATGAACAACCGTGTCAAAAACTGCGTGGTGCTGGAAAGTGAGTTGGAGCCGTTTTTAAAAGAGGCGGAGCATGCTTTGGCGCCCTCTCAGGGATTTCCTGAATGGGTAAAAAAGATATTCGAATTGAGGGTGCTTTGGCCCGATGTGAATGAGTTAAAAGGGGTGGAAGGAATCAATCCCAACGTCTTTATGCATCAATTATCGACTTGCTCGTCACGTGCAAAAGCGTTTGTAGCAGATGTTGGGCAGCACCAAATGTGGGCGGCCCAGTCGCTTGAGCTTACTGCTGATCAGCGATTTCTTACTTCGGGTGGGATGGGGGCCATGGGCTTTGGACTTCCTGCTGCAATCGGAGCCACTTTTGCAACCGGCAAGCCGACTATTTTGATAGCTGGTGATGGGGGGTTTCAGTTGAATATCCAAGAGTTGCAAACAGTTTTTAGAAACAATTTGTCAGTCAAAATCGTGGTAATAAATAACGGTTGTCACGGCATGGTCCGACAGTTTCAAGATGCGTATTTTAAAGGGCGCGTTCAATCAACGCTGTGGGGTTATTCGGCGCCTTCTTTCAAGGCTGTTGCCGAGGCTTATGGTATTCGTGCATTGCAAATCGAGGCAGTCACGCAAGTGGAAGATGCATTGGCCCAACTTTGGGCTGATACGGCGGCTCCGTTTCTTCTTGAGGTAAAAGTTTCGGAGCGATTGAACGTTTATCCCAAAATGGCGTTTGGACGGCCGATTTCAGAAATGGAGCCGTATGCCAAGCCTGTCGGAATGGAGTCTACTTGAGAAAACACTCGCAAAAAATGAATCAAAGAAAAAAAATCAGCATCGTCAGCGGGTGTTACAACGAAGAGGGTAATATTGAGGAGTTTGTTGGCCGGGTGAGAACGGTGATGGCGGGACTGCCCCAGTATGATTGCGAGATCATCGTGATCGATAACTGTTCGACCGATCGCAGTCGGGAGTTGCTGCGGGCGATGGCCTCTGCCGACAAGCGACTGAAGGTAATTTTCAATACGCGCAATTTCGGGCACATCCGCTCCCCTTATCATGCGCTTCTCCAGGCTGAGGGTGATGCGGTGATGCTGCTCGTTTCGGACCTTCAGGATCCGCCGGAGCTGATTCCTGAATTTTTGGCGCGATGGGAGGAGGGGAGCAAGGTGGTCGCGGGAGTCAAGGAACAGAGCGACGAGAGCCCGCTGTTTTTCCTCGCAAGGAGGCTTTACTACAGGGTCGTGACGAAGCTTTCCGACACGGAGTTAATCGAAAACTTCACCGGTTTCGGTCTCTACGACCGGGCGGTCATGGACTATCTGCGGAAACTCGGCGATCCCTACCCCTATTTCAGGGGCCTTGTTGCCGATTCAGGTTTCCAGACGTCGAGGATCGTCTATAGGCAACCCGTGAGGAAGAGAGGGTTCAGCAAGAATAACTTTTACACACTATACGACATCGCAATGCTGGGATTCACCAGTCACTCCAAGGTGCCCCTGCGCCTTGCGGCCATGCTTGGATTCGCCACATCACTTCTCAGCCTCCTGGTGGCACTGGTCTACCTTGCCTACAAGTTGCTTTTCTGGTCCCGCTTCCCGGTGGGCACGGCACCGTTGGTAATCGGCATTTTCTTCTTTGCCTCCGTTCAGCTTTTTTTCATCGGTATCCTCGGGGAGTATATCGGAGCAATCTACACTCAGGTGCTGAAGCGCCCCTTAGTGGTGGAAAAGGAGAGGATCAATTTCTGAAACAGATTTTATCATGAAGGCATGGATAACACGAAGGGTGGAAAAAATTGATTTGCCGGTTTACGATCAATCCCCTTGATCTCTTATATCCCTGTGAGTCTTTCTTCATGACCTCTATGGTTCATCCCTTCTCACCAATAGTTCCATCTAATCACTGATTCTTCCATGTCCTCGAATAACTCCCAACCTCCCGCCGATAAGTTTTCCCAGTGGCCGATACGGCTCGGAATTCTCCTTTTCCTGACCATCTGCGTCGGTTGGCTTTTCCAGAGTCCTTCTCGAGAGGAGCT
>JBAXXS010000060.1:0-11963 GCA_037127835.1 Verrucomicrobiota bacterium
TCGAGATCGCCCTAGGACTCGATGGCAAGAATGTCGTGAAGGCTCTGAAACTCATTCTATCTGAGTGTGCTCGTATTGCCGGGAAAGCCCCCTCGATTGCCGAGCTCCGCCGTGCCTGCGACTACTCTATCGGCACCAGCCGGATGGCTCTCGAGCGAGCCGCCACTCAAAACTACCGCCTCGGCACCTCCCTGCTCAACTACGGTAAAGTGGTTTCTCCGGAGTCGGTCTATGAGCGACTTGCAAAGGTTACACCTGCGGAAATTCGGGGCGTGGCACAGAAGATCCTTCAGAATCGCACTCTCTGCCTCGCCATGGTCGGTCAGGGTCCCGGTAAGGAGGAGCTCCTTTCGATCATCAGAAGCTCCTAGGAGCTCTTTGAAGAGTGATGGCCTAGGCGGTGAGGCGTTCGCAGGCGGTGACGGTATTAGCCATGAGCATTGCGATGGTCATTGGGCCGACGCCTCCGGGTACCGGTGTGATCGCCTTGCACTTGGAAGCCACGGCGTCGAAGTCGACATCGCCGACAAGTCGGTAGCCGGTCTTGGTGGAAGGATCCTCGATGCGGTTGATCCCTACATCAATCACGACGGCTCCCTTGCGGATGTGTTCGGCGCCGAGAGCCTTCGGCCGACCGATTGCCGCGATGACGATGTCGGCTCGGCGGGTGATGTCGGCGAGATCCTTCGTGCGTGAGTGAGCAATGGTCACCGTGGCGTCGCCCCCCTTTCCCTTGGCCATCAGAAGGAGTGCCATTGGCTTGCCGACAATGAGGCTGCGTCCTACAACGACGACTTCGGCTCCAGAGGTTTCGATCCCAGCGGCAATCAGGAGGCGCTGGCAACCGAGCGGTGTGCAGGGGACAAAGGCAGTCGGATCCTCCATGGCGAGCTTAGCCACATTGATCGGGTGAAATCCGTCGACATCCTTGCGGGGATCGATGGCAAGCGTTACGGCATGCTCATCGATATGTTTCGGGGGAGGGGACTGGACAAGGATTCCATGGATGGTGGGATCGGCATTGAGTTCGGTGACAAGTTCGAGAACCACTTCCTGGCTAGTGGAGGCCGGAAGCTCAATCTTGCGTGAGTACATTCCGAGCGCAGCGCAGGTGCGGTCTTTGTTCCGGACGTAGGACTGGGAGGCTGGATTCTCGCCAATGAGCACGACGGCGAGTCCCGGGGTGACGCCTCGGGACTTGAGGATCTCAATGCGTGCGCGTGTTTCGAGTTCAACTTTGGCGGCGACTGCCTTGCCATCAATGAGGTTCATAATTTTTATGGTTCTTCGCTGTTTTTAGAGGGCACCGCAGGGATTATCTCCCGCAGAGCAGAGGCGCAGAGATAAAGTGAATAATGCACAGGGATGAACGGGATTGGAACCATGAAGGTCATGCGCAGCTGGCACCCTCCCTCAGCATGGATTTTTGCTTCCTTACCTTTTTTTCTTTCTCCGCCTCTCTGCGCCTCTGCGCGAGTATCTTTTATTTCTGAAGTGGATCGGATTGGACAGCCTGCTCCTTAAGAAGAGTTTCGATCCTGAGACGCTCGGATTCCAAGTCTGTGGCTTCCGGATCGATCGTCAGGTAGGGATCGATGGTGATGTCGACGCGTGAGAAGGGAAGAGGGATAGCGAAATTATCCCAGGTCTTGAGGCGGAAGGCGCTGTGATAGCGGGCATGCAGCAGCATGATCGGGATGCCGGTCTTCTGGGATAGAAAGACCGCACCGGGGCCCAGAGAGTACTTCGGCCCACGGGGGCCATCTGGAGTGATAGCGAGATCGACGCCTGATTCCAGCAGGGCTGTCAGCTCCCTAATCGCGGTCGATCCGCGGCGGGAGCTGGATCCTCGCACCGATCCCATACCGAGATTCGCCATGACTCCGGCGAGGATATCGCCATCCTTGCTGGGGCTTGTGAGGACGGAGACTCCTTTTCGTGAGGGATGCCTCCGTGGGTAATGTCGCAGGAATCCGATAGAGATCGCGGGGATCCGATTGTGCCAGAAAACCAGGATTCGGGGACCCTCGGGAGGATTCGTCAGGAATCCGGAGCGATCGTTTATCCGGAGCCGTATGGTGGAGAAGATGAGTCTGGCCAGGTTGGCCGCGACGGCTGCTAAGATCTGCTGTTTGTTCAGCTCGCGGCCCATCACTCGGCGGGAGATTCCTCGCGCCAGCGACAGGCATTGGGAGCATGGATGCCAAGCATGTCGAGAACGCGCCAGACGACGGTGTCGGCAAGTTCGTCGAAGTTTTTTGGATGGCTGTAGAAAGAGGGTGATGCTGGGAGAATGATGCCGCCCGCCTCGGTTACGGTGACGATGTTCCGAGCATGGATTAGGTTCCAAGGGGTTTCCCGGGGTACCAGGATCAGCTTGCGGCGCTCTTTCAAGAAGACATCGGCGGCTCGGAGGATCAGGTTCTCGCTCGTTCCGGCAGCAATGCGGCCGACGGTCCCCATCGAGCAGGGCATCACCACCATGCCATCGAAGAGAGCGCTACCGCTGGCAAAGGGAGCATTCATCGACTTCTCGCTGTGCTCGATCACGCCGGAGGGGAGTTGCAGCGCCCCGATTTCCTCATGGATCACCTGCTTCGCATAAGGTGAGAGGACAAGATGGATCTCATGCTCGCCCTGCTCGAGATGACGGAGCAGGCGCTGCAGATAGATCGATCCGCTGGCTCCGGTGGCTGCTAGGACGAGACGCATCAGCAAAGAATGAAGTATGAGATATGAATTATGAAGGCTAAAAGGTTTCCGCTCGGGAAGTCGACAAGCAGTGAGGAAATCATGATTACTTCTTGCCATGAAGGACCCGTCGAGGCATTCTATCCGACCACTTTAGAGCAATTTCAGACTAATTTCCGGCCACACTTCCTGTTATGAGCATCATCGCCACTATCGAAAAAGAGCAGTTCAAGACCGACCTCGTCCCGTTCGAGGTGGGTGATTCCGTTTGCGTTCACACACGCGTCATCGAAGGTGACAAGGAGCGTGTCCAGAAGTACTCCGGCATCGTGATCGGCCGCAAGGGTGCCGGCATCAACGCCAATTTCACCGTCCGTCGCGTCAGCTTCGGCGAGGGTGTCGAGCGCGTGTTCCCTCTTCATTCCCCACGTATCGCGAAGCTTGAAATCGAGAAGCGCGGATCAGTCCGCCGTTCCAAGCTGAATTACCTCCGTGATCGTAAGGGCAAGGCCGCCGTCACCGTGAAGGAGAAGGCGCAGGAAGTTGCCTAATTACTGATTCCTTTCTGATCCGATGACGACCAAGCGTCGCGGATCACAGATTTCGGGCCCCAAGTCTACAAAGACTCGGGGCCCTTCTCTTTGCCCTACGCTCTTCCATGAGCAGGAACTTCATGCCCGGGGCATTCGTCCGGTAGCCGGAGTCGATGAGGCGGGACGCGGCCCGTTGGCAGGTCCCGTGGTTGCTGCGGCGGTGATCCTCCCGGAGGGATTCTCTCTGGATGGGCTGGATGACTCCAAGAAGCTGAACCACCAGCAGCGTGAGACACTTTATGTCCGATTGACTGAAGATGCTGCGGTTCGCTTCTTTGTGGCAGAGGCAAGCTCAGAGGAAATCGGACAACTCAATATCTTGAGGGCGACCCATCTTGCTATGGCACGTTCTTTGGCTGGTCTTCATGAAATCGGACATCAGTGCATTCATGCACTAGTCGATGGCTTGCCGGTCAAGGGACTTCCTATAGACCATACCGCCATCATTGGAGGTGACGGAATCAGCCTCAGCATTGCTGCCGCCAGCATCCTAGCCAAGGTCACTCGTGATCGGATCATGGATACGATGGACAAAGAGTATCCCCAATACGGCTTCGCAAGGCATCGGGGCTATGCGACTGCCGACCATCTGGCTACATTGAGGGAATATGGACCTAGCCCGCATCATCGACGTGGTTTTGCGCCGGTCGACCAGCCCACCTTCGGATTCTGAAGGACATATTGTCCTGGGACACTGGGGTGAGGAGCAGGCGGCCCGTCATCTGAAGCGTCTGGGCTGGAAAATCCTGCGCCGTAATTTTCGCGCTCCCGGTGGAGGCGAGGTCGATATCGTCTGCCGGGATCGCGATACCTTGGTCTTTGCTGAGGTGAAAACCCGTCGCTCCGAGGAGATGGGGCGGCCCCTCGACGCCGTTGATCGGAAGAAGCAGCAACTCATTCGGAAGGGTGCGATGCATTGGCTTCGTCTGCTCGATATGCCCGACCTCACCTTCCGCTTCGACGTGATCGAAGTGCTAGCGACGGATCCCATCGAAATCCGGGTCATAGAATCGGCATTCACTCTCCCCGATCCCCTTCGGTATTAGAGGGAATCTAAGGTGAAGGTAATTTGAGGACAGAGTCAGGCAGTCAAGCGAAACTGTAGTAGAGCCACTGCAAGCGCAGGCCAACGCCACTCTGTCTCAAAGGACCTAGGCTTTGGCCAGCCAGGGGGCGAGTTCGGCCCTCAACGCCATCTCATCACCTACTGTGAACTCTTCTCCGAGTTGAAGAGGAACAACGGATCCAGAAAGGGTTCCTATCTCAAGGATCAGAATGCGTTTTCCGGGATGCTTCTTGATGGCGGTATGGATGGCATGGAGGTCATCCACGATCAAGCGACTGCGGTCCATGCGGAGGCGGAGGGGTCGCTTGGAGGCCTTCGGAGTGAGACCCTTGAAGTCGCTGCCCATGGCCCTGACGCTTCCATCCCGAGGGGTGATACGGGCATTGCAGGAGAGGACCGTACCGGGCTTGAGAAGTTCCTCGTTTTTGCTGAAGGATTCGTCCCAAGCCATGAGTTCGAGCGTTCCTGAGTCATCCTCGATGGTCAGGATGCCGAAGGGCCGTCCATCCTTCTTCGAGAAGCGCTTTTCCACGGTGGAAAGGAGTCCTGCCAATTTGACGCTACCCGGTTCGGTCATGGCTAGCGCCTCGGATACCGACCCGTAGGAGCCTGACTCTAGATTGCCGCGGTAGTCGTCGAGGGGGTGGCCGGTGACATAGAAGCCGAGGAGTTCCTTCTCGTGACCCAACATTTCTGAGCGTGTCCAGCGCTCGACGGATGTTTCAGTTCCCGTAGCTGCTTTGGAGGGTGCCGGGGCAAGGTCGGCAAAGGAGTCGAAGAGGGAGACCTGGCCGCTGGCTCGGTCTTTCTGGACCGAGGCGGCGGCACCCATAGCCCCCTCGATGGCGGCATCGAGAGCAGCGCGATGACGGCCGTCCCAATCGAAGGCCCCGCACTTCACGAGACTCTCGAGGATCTTCTTGTTCACCGTGCGTGAATCGAGTCGGGAGCAGAAGTCCTCCAGCGATTTGAAAGGACCATTCGCCTCCCTGTCAGCGATTGCAGTTTCCATAGCCGCTTCGCCGACATTCTTGATCGCGGCCAGTCCGAAGCGGATGGCCTTGGCTCCCGGGATCTCCTCAGGTAGGAAGGTGAGGGCGCTCCGGTTGACATCCGGTGGTAGGATCGAGATCCCCATGCGGGCACATTCGCCGACGAAGGTTGCAATCTTGTCGGTGTTGTTGATTTCGTTACCGAGCAGGCCGGCCATGAACTCGACGGGGTGATTGGCCTTCAGGTAGGCAGTCTGGTAGGAGATGAGCCCGTAGGCGGCGCTGTGGCTCTTGTTGAATCCGTACTGCGCGAACTTCTCCAAGAAGTCGAAGATGGCGTTGGCCTGCTTGCCGGGAATCTGGTTGACCCGGGCGCAGCCCTCGACAAAGACCTCGCGCTCCTTGGCCATCTTCTCGGTGTCCTTCTTGCCCATGGCACGGCGCAGGAGATCGGCCTGACCGAGCGTGTAGCCGGCCAGGGCGCTCGCCGCCTGCTGCACCTGCTCCTGGTAGACGATGATGCCGTAGGTCTCCGAGCAGATTTTCTCGAGCAGGGGATGAGCATACTCGATCTTCTTCCGGCCTTTCTTGCGATCGATGTAGTCGTCGATGAACTGCATCGGTCCGGGTCGGTAGAGGGCGATCAGGGCGATGATGTCGGTGAAGTGCTCGATCTGGAAGCGCTTGGCCGTGGCGACCATGCCGCCGGACTCCAACTGGAAGACACCGATCGACTCGCCGTGGTTGAGCAGGTCGAAGGTCGCCTGGTCATCCATCGGGAGCTTCGAGATGTCGAAGTCGGGCGAGTGCCGATGGATCAGCTTTACGGCGTCGTCGATGACGGTAAGGGTCTTCAGTCCCAAGAAATCCATCTTCAGCAGACCCAGGTCTGTGAGGGGGGCCATGGAGTACTGGCTGACGATGTTGCCGTCGTTAGCCCGGGTGAGGGGGATGTACTCGGAGAGATCGCGGTCGGCGATGACGATGCCAGCCGCATGGACGCCACTATTGCGGGAGAGTCCCTCGAGAATGCTGGCGTAGCCCCAGAGCTGGGCAGTGGAGGATTCCTCTTCGACGGCTTTCTTCAGCTCGGGGTTCTTATCGATCGCGCCGGGCTTTTTCTCCCCTTTCTTCTCGGTGCTGTTGAGAGAGATATCGAGCTCGTTCGGAATCATCCGAGAGATACGGTCGGCGTCGCCGTAGCTCCAGCCGAGGACGCGGCCGACATCGCGGATGACGCTCTTCGCTCCCAGGGTGCCGAAGGTGATAATCTGGGAGACGGCCATCGTGCCGTACTTCTGGCGGACATACTCGATTACCTCGCCCCGTCGATTTTGACAGAAGTCGACGTCGATATCGGGAGGGCTGATACGGTCGGGGTTCAGAAATCGCTCGAAGAGTAGTCCGTAACGGAGCGGATCGAGATCCGTGATTCCGAGCACATAGGCGATCAGTGATCCGGCCGCAGAGCCGCGACCGGGACCGACGGGTATTCCCTGGCTCTTCGCGTAGTTGATGAAATCCCAGACGATGAGGAAGTAGCTTGTGAAGCCTGTCTTGTAGAGGACCGAGAGCTCGAACTCGAAGCGCTCGCTGATGACCGGATCCTCCATGGCCCGCTCGCCGTAGCGCTTGCGGAGTCCCTCTTCGCAGAGTTCGCGCAGATAGCCTTCACGCGTCTTTCCCTCCGGCGGGAGGTAGTCAGGGTACTTGGACTTCCCAAACTCGAGCTTGGCATTGCAGCGTTCCGCGATGGCCAGGGTATTGGTGATGGAGGTGGGCTGATCGGCGAAGAGGGTGGCCATTTCGTCACCGCTCTTGAAGTAGAGCTCGGGGACATAGCGCATCCGCTTCTCGTCATGAATCATCGCCCCGGTACCAATACAGATCATGACGTCGTGGGCCTCGTGGTGGGAGCGCTCCAGGAAATGGACGTCGTTAGTGGCGACCAAGCCGAGGCCGAGGTCGCGGGAGATGTCGATCAGAGCGCTACGGTTACGCCGCTGCTGCTCGATGCCATGATCGGCCAGCTCGATAAAGAAATTCTCCTTTCCGAAGAGATCGCGGTAGGTGGCCGCTGTCTCGAGGGCCTTGGCGTTCTGTCCCTCGCTCAGGGCCATATTGACCTCTCCTTTCAGGCAGCCGCTCAAGGCAATGAGACCCTGACTGTGCTTGGCCAGGAGTTCGCGATCGACGCGGGGCTTGTAGTAGAAGCCTTCGAGGTGGGCCGCTGTGCTGAGCTTCACCAGGTTCCGGTAACCGGCGTCATCGGATGCGAGGAGCGTCATGTGGAAGGCTACATCCTTGCCTCCATTGCTTGTCTTCTTTTCGTGCATCGACCCTGGCGCGACATAGATCTCGCAGCCGATGATGGGCTTTACCTTGGCCTTCTCGGCCGCCTGATAGAACTCCACTGTCCCGAAGAGATTCCCGTGGTCCGTCAGGGCGATGGCCGGCATTTCCAGCTCGGCAGCTTTCTTGACGAGTTCCTCCATCCGGATCGCTCCGTCCAGCAGCGAGTACTCGCTGTGGACGTGGAGATGGACGAATGGGGTCTGTGCCATCCGAAAAGGTTACGGTTAGCGGTCAATGCGGGCAAGAGGGCAAGTGAAAGACCCCTCCAAAAAGAGCACCAATCAGAGGTTTTTCTCGGCAATCACGAGCAGTCCGCGAAGAGTCAGCAGTGGATCCACGAGATCGATGATCTTACTGCCACCATTTTGTCCAGAGAGTCGGGCTACAAGTTCTGCGTCTCCCCCCGTGGCGATGACAAAAGGCTTCTTCCCTTTGAAGGTCTCTCGAGTAATCCGAGCCACGGCCTCCCGGACGAGTCCTACAGCCCCAAGCAGGAGTCCAATCCGGATGGCCTCATCCGTGCTTTTGCCAACGCTCGAAGTGATTTTTCTGATAAGGGTGAGAGGCAGGAGGGCAGTCCTTTCATGGAGGGCCTTGGCGGCGATGGGGAGTCCAGGGGCGATAATCCCTCCAAGATAGCTTCCCATGGCATCGATGACATCGAAGGTCACGGCCGTTCCGAAATCGACGACTATGGCCGGAATCTTACCGCGTTGCGCGGCGGCCGCGGCATTGGCCAGACGGTCCGCCCCGATGGTGCGGGGATTCGGGTAGGAGATGGGGACTCCTCCCGGCACCCGGTAATCTACCCAGAGAGGGCGGCAGGTTAGTGATCCGGCAATGATCCGGCTTGCCCCGGGCACAACGGAGGAAATGACTGCAAGATCCAGTTTTGCCCTGGTTCCCCGGAAATGATCATGTGTGAGTTCTGAAGTTGCGATCTTAGTGACTCGTCCGATCTTTCCATCACTCGCCACAGCGATCTTGGTAAAGGAGTTGCTGACATCTATCAGCAGGATTTTCCTTTTCATGACGGATGGGCTATCCGCCTACACGCCGGAGGCATTCGCCAGATCCGCTTCTTCGGGGGGAAGGGCACCCTGGAATCGCTTCTTATCGATCGCTTTCATATAGGCCTCATGCGGACTGATCGTTCCATCCAGCATCTTCTCCCAGATGGCGTCATCCATGAACTGCATCCCCTCGGATTTGCCGGCCACGATGACATCCTGAAGCTTCTGGGTGGCTCCCTCACGGATGATGGCGGAGACGGCGTTGTTCACTTTCAGGATCTCGTTGATGGCGACGCGGCCCTTGCCGTCGGCTTTCTTGAAAAGAAGCTGAGCCACGACCCCTCGCAGTGAGGAAGCCAGCATGGTGCGGACCTGCGCCTGCTGATCGGCAGGGAAGGCGTCGATCATACGGTCGACTGTCTTGCGGGCGTTGTTGGTGTGCAGGGTGCCGAAGACCAGTAGTCCGGTTTCGGCTGCGGTCAGGGCCAGGGAGATGGTCTCCAGATCGCGCATCTCACCGACAAGGACGATGTCGGCATCCTCGCGGAGGGCGGCCTTCAGACCGGCGGCGAATGAGGGGGCATGCTCAGGAACCTCGCGTTGGGTGATGATGCTGCGCTTGTTGCGATGGACGAACTCGATCGGCTCCTCGATGGTGACGATGTGGCGGCCGTAGTTGGTATTGATATAGTCGATCAGGGCCGCGAGCGTGGTGCTCTTGCCGGATCCGGTGGGTCCGGTCACCAGGACAATGCCGCCGCGCATATCGCCGAATTCCTTGATCACTTCCGGGACGTTGAGCTGCTCAAGTGTGAGGATCTTGGTGGGAATGATACGGAAGACCGCGCCGTAGCCGTGGGCCTGCTTGAGGTAGTTACAGCGAAAGCGGCTGTTCTCATCCATCTGGTAGGCGAAATCGAGATCTCCGCATTCCTCGTACTTCTGCCATTTCTCTGGCGTGCAGATTTCGCTGAGCATGTAGGCCATCTGTTCGCGGGTGAGGGGAACTGAATCTGCCCAGATCGGAACGATTTCTCCGTGTTTGCGGATTTTCGGGGGTTGTCCCTCGGAGAGATGCAGATCGGAGGCCCCGTTTTCGATAAGTGCCTGGAAGAGTTCGTCGATGTATGCCATGGCTGCTAAATAGGTTCAGGCCCCGATGACGATACGCATCTCGGTCTTGTTCTCGGCCCGGTAGAGCGCCTCCTCGGCAGTGATGATCCCCTGGCGGTAGAGCTCGGCCACGGACTCGTCCATCAGGATCATACCGGCCTTCTTTCCGGTCTGTATGATGCCGGGAAGCATGAACGTCTTGGCTTCGCGGATGACGTTTCCGATGGCCGGGGAGTTGAGCATGATCTCCATGGCGACGGCGCGTCCCGTGCCGTCGGCCCTGGGAATGAGCTGCTGGCTGACAATGCCGCGGAGCGACTCACTCACCATCATGCGGATCTGGTCTCGCTGATCTGCGGGGAAGACGTCGAGCAGTCGGTCCAGGGTCCGGGGTGCATTGCTCGTGTGAAGAGTGCCGAGAACCAAGTGACCGGTCTCCGAGGCGGAGATGGCCAACTGGATAGTCTCGAGGTCGCGCATCTCGCCGACCATGATGACGTCCGGATCCTCACGGAGAGCGCCCCGGAGTGCGGCGGCAAAGGATTTGGTATGTGTGTGGACTTCGCGCTGTGTCACCTGGCAGCGGGCTGAAGGGATGATGTATTCGATCGGCTCCTCCAGGGTGATGATATGATCGCCTCGGTGGAGGTTGATCTCCTGAACGAGTGCGGCAAGCGTCGTGGTCTTACCGCTACCCATGGGTCCGGTGACCAGGACGAGTCCATTGTGATACTGGGTGAGTAGCTTCAGCTGATGAGGCATTCCCAGCTCATCGAGCGTCCTGAGGTTGCTCGTAATAATGCGGAATGCCAGATCGTAGCCGAGTCGCTGGCGTACCACGCTGGTGCGGAAGCGGCCGCTGGCGTTGTTATAGGCGAAGTCGACGTCACCCTGATCAACAAGCCGTTGCCACTGCTGCTCGTCGAGGAATCCCTTCACCAATGCCTCGGTGTCCTCGGCGGTGAGTTTGGGGGCGTTTTCCCACATCGGAAGAAGTGCCCCGTAGCGGCGGCAGGTCGGAGGACTGGAAACGCTGAGATGGATGTCGGAGGCATCAGCCTCTTTACCAAGATTCAGATAGTCATCGACATGACCCAGTAATGTGGGGTCGGAGAATGAACTCATGGGGGCGGAAAAACCAATTGAACGGGAGAATTTCTAACTAGGGTCGTCCCCGTTTAGCAAGTCCCGCCTTGGCTGCATTCGTGGCAAATTCCACGACAAGAGGCTTCAGGATCGGATACAAAATCTTCCCCACTTCCAGCGCTCCTGAGATCCATCCGACTTTGCTCAGCGTGGTGAGGGCACCGACTCCATTTACGGAGGCAGAGACGAGTGTCTCGGAGGTCTTTTGTTTTGCTCTGGGAGATGTCTCTTGAGGGCCTAATCGGCTTCGATGTCCACCACGGCCACCAAAGAGCGTGGCGATCAATCCCGCCGTCGCGGCCCCGCCGACCCAACGCAGGGGATGATGGCGGACGGATTCGGTAAAGCGCTTCTGGAGGTCCAGATCCGAGAGGAGTCCGGCGTACTGGCGGGAAATAACAATCCGGCTTTCCCGGACGCTCTGCTGGAGTTTGGAAAGTTCAGTCTCCGGTGCATTCATCGTGTCGTGGGAAAGTTGGAAGTGTTGGGCGTAGCAGAAATTGAGAATGGGTCGTTGCCGGGGGTACTTCCCAAGGCCTCGATATCACGACGCAGTTCCGCAGTGGTCGCCTCAAAGGGGCGCGGATTGATGACTCGGGCACGGAGCATCTGATAGAGTATACCCAAGATTCCCAGATGGAGTAGTCCGGCAGCGGCGAGCGAGACCGGCCATCCCCACTTGAGGTAGGTGGCCAGTAGTGCAATCAAGGCTCCGATCAGAGCGACATAGGCGATCATGGCCACCAGGACGATAGCCATCAGGAGAATAAGTCCCGCGATGCTCTGACGAATAAAGAGACGGCCTTCCAGCGCGGCCAAAGAGCCAAGCGAGAAGAGATGGCGCAATAACCCAGCGGTCAGTCCCGTGACTCTGGAGGGAATGCCGCCCGGCAGATCCTGGGAATTCCTCATAACGGGTTGACCTGATCGTACTGGGATAAGAAAAGCTCCAGTTTAGCGTCGACGCAGGAGCAGTCCTAACACGAGCCCTGCG
>JBAXXS010000061.1:0-11849 GCA_037127835.1 Verrucomicrobiota bacterium
CACAGAGACTGTTAGTCTATTAGTTTGTTGGACTGTTGGGAGAGGAACGGGAACCCGGAGGCAGTGAAGATGGGGAATACTCACAGGGATCAAGGGGATGAAAGGGATGGGGGGAGGCTGGCCGTTCACGGCCAGCAAGGCTATTAGGCTGTAGCCTGCAAGACTATTAGGGAGGGGAATAATAAAAAGCCGAACGACCGACAAGACAGGGGGGAGATTGACGACAGAGTGAGGTGATGATACCAGTCTTTTGCAATGAGTATTGCTGAAATCGAGAGTATGACGGTGACGGAACGACTGCAGGCGATCGAACTGCTCTGGACTTCGGTTTCACAAATTGAAACGCAAGTCGCCTCCCCTGCCTGGCATGGTGATGTGCTCGATGCACGGCGCAAGAAGGTGGAAGCCGGTCAGGGCGCTTTTCTATCTCTTTCGGAACTGCGTAAACGTCTCCAAAAAGGGTGATTTGTGAGACCAGTCGTTGTCCTTGATGAGGCAGCCGAAGATATCGAGAACGCCAAGAGGTTCTACGACTCCATCGAAACAAGCGTCATCGAGGAGAGTATAAGAGCCTGCCCAATAATGTTGGTGCGTTTGATGAAGCAGGAGTCATGTAGGGGGCTATAATTTCCTGAATAAATCCATTTGACATCCATTTGACATTCATTGTGGATTCTTTAAGATTCCAATATGTCAACAATCACTCTGAAGGATGTGCCTCAGGAACTGCGTTTAGCGCTGAAACAGCGTGCCGCACGCAATCGCCGCTCCCTGAATCAGGAATTGCTCTACTGCCTGGAGCAGTTTGTCGGGATCATCCCCTCACCCACTCAGGAGAACCGTGCGTGGATCGAGTTCTCGAAGAAGAGTCTGATGAAGGTGTGGGATAACTCCGAGGATGACGTCTACAATGAACTGCTCTCGCAATGATGTGGTTCTGCTCCCGATTCCTTTCTCGGATCTGAGCAGCACCAAGGTACGCCCAGCCATTGTCATCGGCCATGGCTCCACGGGCGGCGATCTTTTCCTAGTCCCGATCACGTCGCGCCTGAAGCATGGGGACTTTCCCCTCATCGGGTGGCAGTCCTGCGGCCTGAATGTTCCCAGCGCGGTAAAGGGTCAACTGGCGACCGTGGAATCCCAATTCGTACGTAAAATCGTGGGAAGACTGAGCGCCGAGGATGTGGCAACTCTCGACGGCAAACTGAAGGAATGGCTCGATTTGTAATCGGCTCGTAGAGGCGACACAGACTGGTAGGAACTTTAGGGAATTCCCTTGAGGCTTGATTCCATAATGAATCTCAGTATTTTGACCTATTGATGAAACTTACCACTACCTCCCTGATTGCCGCTTCGGCACTCGCTCTCTCCATCTCCGCAGCCAAGGCTGGCACTGCCACCAATAATGGCGGAACCTTCCAGTGCATCGCGACGAAGGTCACAATCGCTGACAAGGAGGTCGACTCCGTAGTTCAGTGGAACACGAAGACCGGTGAGGCTCGTCTTCTGAACGCCGCTTCCTTTGCCGATAAGTCCACCGGACAGCAGGGTAACCTGATCGGATGGGTGCCTCTCACAGATCTCCAGCAAGCCGTCCAGAACCTGGCCCAGCAGATTCAGGCCCAGCAGGCTGCTCGAGGAACCAATGCGGCTCCTGCTTCGACCCCGATCAAGCCTCAGAAGGACTAATCACTTTTCATTCATCACTCTCGAGAACGGCCGGAGCAATCCGGCCGTTTTTTTGTGTCGAATCGCGGGAATTTCGGATGCCAGGCAAGGCCCGAAGACCGAAGTGCTCTATGAAAATAGCGCTAGGGATGAGAACGCCGCCCTGCGCTAAAATCCCAAGCCTTAAAAATTAACCAGGGATGTTTTTGAGCAACTCCGCATTCGTCGGATACCGACGAATGAAAAACAGTAGACGCTCGATCGCCTCGATCGGCTTGTGACCGGCAAGTCCGCGGCGGATGATGTTGATCTTGTGCATCTCATCGGGTGTGAGAAGGAGTTCTTCACGACGGGTGCCGGAGAGGAAGATGTCGACGGCGGGATAGATGCGCTGGTCGCTGATCTTGCGATCGAGGACGAGCTCCATGTTGCCCGTTCCCTTGAACTCCTGAAAGATCAGGTCATCCATGCGGCTGTTGGTGTCGATCAGGGCAGTCGCCATGATGGTGAGTGATCCGGCCTCCTCGGTATTGCGGGCAGCGGCGAAGAGCTTGCGGGGGATCTCCATGGCGCGGGCATCCATACCTCCACTCATGGTGCGGCCGCCTCCACCCTGCGCGTTGTTGAACGCACGGCCGATGCGGGTGAGTGAATCCATGAGGACAAACACATCCTTGCCCTGCTCGACAAGACGCTTCGCACGGTCGATGGCGATCTGGGCGATGCGGGTGTGGCTGCGGATATCGCTGTCATTCGAGCTAGCATAGAGCTCGGCCTGCGGAATGGTGCGACGGATTTCGGTGACCTCTTCGGGACGCTCGTCGACCAGGAGGATGATGAGCTTCATCTCGGGGTGGTTCTTTACCACGGCGTCGGCGATGTGCTGTAGGAGCGTGGTCTTGCCTGTGCGAGGAGGGGCCACAATGAGTCCGCGCTGCCCCTTGCCCACTGGGGTCATCAGGTCGATCACGCGGGTGGTGAAGCGCTCCGGCGTGGTCTCGAGCCTGATGCGCTTGTTTGGGCTGATCGTCGTGAGTTCCTCGAAGAGCGGTATGTTGATGAACTTGGCTGGATCCGCACCCTCGATCTCAGTAGCGCGGAAGAGCTGGATCCCTCGGGGACCACGTCGGGTCTCACCCTTGATGAGGACCCCGTCACGCAGGTTGTACTCACGGATCACCTCGGGGGTGATGAAGATGTCGTTCTGCGTGGCAGAGTAGGCGCGCTTCGCCTCGCGGAGAAAGCCAAACCCCTTGCCGGAGACTTCGACAATCCCTTCGGCATAGGTGGGCTCAGGCGGGGGACCGTCATGAGGCGCTGCTCCAGCGGATCCGGGCAGGGGCTCGGCAAATTCATCAGGGCCTGGGCCATGTTCTGCTTGAAAACCGTGTCCTCCTCCCTGTCCATTCTGTCCGCCCTGTCCTCCTTGTCCTCCCTGATCATTTGGACCGCGGTCGCCACGATTGTCTTGGCGATTGTTGCGGAAGGGACGGCGTCCGCGGGGATTACGCCCACCGCCTCCACCTCCACCGCCTCGGCGGTTATTGTCGAATCTGCGTCCTCCTCCTCCACCACCACCGCCCCCGCCACCTCCTTGAGGGCTGCCCTGCTGACCTCCCTCGGAGCCACCGGCTTGACCGGCGGACGAATCGGAGTTGGGTTGCTGAGAGGGAGCCTGTTCGTTGGAACGTGAAGAGGGCTCGGGCTGGGATTGCGATTGGGGCTGGGGCTGTTGATCGTCGCTCATGATGGAAAGGTGGTTAGGCTGTAGGCTTTTAGACTGTTAGGTCAGAGGTGATTTTTTGAAGGGGGTAAGCTTTTTATGATTTAAGAAATGAAAGGAGAAATTGGGGATGGGTGATGGGGGGAAGGCTGTAGGCTTTTAGACTGTTAGGTCAGAGGTGATTTTTTGAAGGGGGGGAAGACTTGGGACTGACAGACGGTTGGGAGGGAAAGAGGAGGCTCGGGCGGTTTAGGGCTCTCGATGATTGGGTATGGGTGAGATGTGGGGGGTAAAAACTTGGAATCACTCCGGTATAGGTGTGGGTGATCCGGTGACGATCTGGATCGCTGATTTATCAACAGCGGCTTTCCGTCGGACCGATGACCACTTCCTTGTTGGAATGAATGATCTGCTGAACTGCAATTGGGTTGGTGAGGATCTCCAAAACCAAACAACCGGGGTTACTTCAACTCACCGGAAACCGTGTGGGGAGAGATCCAAAAAGACCGAAACTTGATTCAAAGCAAACCACACCCTTCCGGCATGTCAACGCCTTTCTCGGCGATCCTCCTAAAACACCCTTTGATCTACCCTAGAACTCCCTCTCCGAACCGATTTCCATGAGATAAAGATTCTTCCCCCCCTTTTCAAAAGCCTTCTTGGCTGACTCATGATCGATGGCAATCAGGGGAAATGTATCGTAATGCACCCCTAGGATTTCCGTGCACCCGAGCCACTCCGCGGCAATGACGGCGTCCTTCACGCCCATGGTGAAGTTATCTCCAATGCAGAGGGCTACGAATTTAAAAGGGCCTGACTGGCCGATCAGCTCCATATCCCGGTTGAGCGCGGTATCGCCGCTGTAGTAAAAGGCCCCCTCCGGGGTCTCCACCCGGAAGCCTCCCGGTTGTCCTCCGTAGGTTCCGTCCGGCATGCTACTGGAGTGAATTGCCGGGGTGAAGGTGACGCGACCGAAGTCGAAGGTCCATGAACCGCCGGAGTTCATCGGGTGGATCTTCTCGATTCCCTTGCCACCGAACCACTGGAGAATCTCATAGTTGCCAATGAGCGTGGCTCCGCTCAGACGCGCGATCGCCTCCACATCGGCGACATGGTCGAAATGTCCATGCGTGATCAGAATGTAATCGGGATGCAGATTGGCATAGTCGATGGAGGAAGCCAGGGGGTTCGGCGTGATGAAAGGATCGAAGAGGAGCATCTTGCCGGAGACTTCGACGGAAAAGCAGGAGTGGCCGTAGTAGGTGACCTTCATGGATATGATCCTCCTCAGTTCTTCTTTCAGCGCCAAGCGAGAATGCTTGAAAAGACTTCTGAAGACTTCTGAAATCTTGCAAGCCCACTCTCCTGCACTCAGGCTAAGAGACTGCTTAATCTCTATGACGCTTGATCCTGAGAAAAAAATCGCGGGACTTCTGGTTCCGCTCTTTGCCTTGCGTGGCAGGCACGATCTGGGTGTCGGAGACACGGAGGCCCTCTCCGAAGTGATCGCATGGGCGGCGGGGAATAATTTCCGTGCCGTACAGATCTTGCCGGTCAATGAAACCGGCGGCGACCACAGCCCCTACAATGTTCTGAGCGCCTTTGCGCTCGAGCCTTCCACGATCACCACTCATCCCTCGAAGCTCCCGGAACTAACCCCCGGAGATTACCGACAGATCACGGAACGCCATGACCTGGCATCGCTTCGATCCGGGCCGGTGGATTACACTCGGGTCAAAGCTCTCAAGAGGGAGCTACTCGAAGCCGCCTGGAAGCGCTTCTGCAAAGGGGACGGACGCAGCGGACGCTCGAAGCTCTTCGCACGTTTTCTGGACCAGCATGCCTCATGGCTGCCAGATTACACACTCTACCGCGTGCTACTGGAGCTCAATCACCACGTGGAGGATACCTCCAGCTGGCCCTTGACCCAACGGAATGCGAAGTCGGCCCGTGTCTGGCTTGCCTCGCTTTCCGAGCAGGAGTACGCGGACGTAGAGGAGCGGCGGCTCTTCTTCGCCTTTGTGCAATGGATTGCCTTCTCCCAGTGGGCGCTGGTAGCCGACTTCGCCGAAACCGTCGGGGTTGCCCTGATCGGCGATGTGCCGGTCGGCGTGGCTGCGGGAGGAGCCGATGTCTTCGCCTCACCGGAGGAATTCGACCCGACGCGCTCCTGCGGCGCACCTCCGGAGCATGTCTTCAAGAGCGATCCGTTCACCGAGCAGTGGGGACAGAACTGGGGCTTCCCACTCTATCGCTGGGAGGTGATGGCCAGGAATAATTTCCTCTGGTGGCGCCGGCGTCTCCGGTTGCTTCGGTCGGTGTTTCATCTGCTGCGCGTCGATCATGCACTCGGATTCTTCCGCATCTACAGCTTCCCGTGGCCCCCGCAGCGCAATGCTGAATTCACCGGTCTCTCCGAGCAGGAGGCCCGGGGGAAGACAGGCGGCCCACTGCCTGGGTTCATCGACTTCGATGACAGCACCATGGAACACCGCAATCACAACGAGCGCCACGGTGAGGTTCTGCTGGGCATCCTGAACGAGGAACTCGGCGATCATCGCCTCATTGCCGAGGATCTGGGCGATGTAGCGCCTTATGTACGCCCGGTCATGGCCAAGATGGGACTTCCGGGCTTCAAGATCCCCATGTGGGAGCGGAACTCCGACGGCACGATGAAGAGCGGGGATACCTACGACCGCATCTCAGTAGCAACCTACGCCACGCACGACCACGCCCCCATGATCACTCAGTGGGAAGAATGGCAATCAGGCTTGGCCCATGGCGGAGAAGAAGAGGCGGGTTGTCGAAAAATTCTCAACGAACTTCTCCTCTTCTCAACCCATCCGGAGATCGATCCGATGACCCCCTTCATTGAAACTGTGCATCGAGCCCTCCTGGAAGGACTCCTGGCCTGCAATTCCTGGATCGCGATCCCGATGATCACGGACCTCTTCGGAACAAGCCAGCGCTTCAATGTGCCGGGTGCCGTGGGATCCGCCAACTGGACGGCGCGCATTGCCGAGCCTGTCTCCGAGTGGAATGCCTGCCATGCCGAGCTGCTGGCTTGGTGGTGCTCGGCAGTGCTCAAGTCAGGCAGGTGTTGAGTCACCTGACTCCATCAGGAAGGGTTTCTTTTTGCTTCTTGCCGTGAGAGAATTTTCCCTGTAGGACATTCCATTCATCTCTGGCCCCCAATAGAGAAACAACCACTATAATTCTTTCTCTTATCATGGCCAACCTCACCAAACGCGACCTCGTCATTGCCATCAGTAACGAAACGGGTCTTATCCAGAGCGATGTCTTCAACGTCATCCAGAAGACGCTCGACCATATCACGGATGCCTTGGCCAAAGGTGACGGTGTCGAGTTGAGGAATTTCGGCGTGTTCGAGGTGCGTCTCACCCGCTCCCGCGTGGGACGTAATCCGAACCAACCTGATGTCGACGTGCCCATCCCTTCGCGTGCGACTGTGAAGTTCAAGTCAGGAAAAGTCATGCGCCAGCGGGTGTTGCTTCGCACAGAAGAGCTCAAGAGCCAGCCAGCTCACAACGGGAACGCTGCAGGCTAAAGCCTAAGCGAGCCAGAACGCTTTTTCTCCCCCCCAAACCAAAAAAACTTAGCCGGTGCCTGAGTCTCCAAGGATCCGCCTTCAGGGCGTTACGCAGAACAATCTCAAGGGCATCGACCTCGACCTTCCCACAGGGTCGCTCATTGTCGTCACGGGCCCCAGCGGATCGGGCAAGTCGAGCCTCGCCTTCGATACCATCTATGCGGAGGGACAGAGACGCTATGTCGAGACCTTCAGCCCCTACACGCGTCAGTTCCTCGACCGGATGGACAAGCCCCGCGCGACCTCCATCGAGGGGATCCCGCCCGCGATCGCCATTGAGCAGAGCAACAGCGTCAAGACCACCCGCTCGACGGTCGGTACGATCACGGAGATCAACGACTACCTGAAGCTGCTGATGGCTCGCGCCGCCACGGCCTCCTGTCCCGGATGCGGACGCCCCGTCACTCCCGAGTCACCCGAGTCAGTCACCTCCTCTCTCATGGCCTCGCTCTCGGGAAGGCGAATGCTCGTTACCTTCCCCGTTGCCACGCGATCGGAAGTATCGGAGGAAGAGGCAGAAGCAACACCCCTTCCCCGCTCACCGGCCGACTTCTTCACCTTCCTCCAGGAGCAGGGATATCTCCGGATCTGGATCGAGGGAACCATCCATCGAACGGATGAGCCCACGCATCTGACCCAACTGCCTGCCGTCGTGCAGGTCATCCAGGATCGTCTGGCCATCACGCAGGAGGAACGCAGACGCCTCACCGAGGCGATCGAAACTGCCCTGCGACTCGGCAAGGATCGGGTCACTCTGATTGATCCGGAAAGCGGCGAGCAATTCCCTCACTCGTCGGGCTGGCATTGCGCCCATTGCGACCTTGATATCCGGCCTCCCGTGCCGGGTCTCTTCAGCTTCAACAATCCCCTCGGCGCCTGTCCCGACTGCCGCGGTTTTGGCCGGGTGATCGGCCTCGACTATGACCGGGTCATGCCGGATCGTTCCCTGAGCATCGCCGGCGGTGTGGTGAAACCCTTCCAGAGTGGTCAGTCACGCGAGTGTCAGCGAGATCTTCTGAGGGCCTGTGCCATGGCGGACATCGATGTGCATCTTCCCTTTGAGGAGCTACCCGAGTCTGACCAGCGTTTCGTGATCGCAGGAGAAAAGGGGGCGGATCTCAGCAGCGAGGAGCTGTGGCAAAACAGCCAGTGGTACGGGATCGACGGATTCTTTAAGTGGATGGAGAAGCGAACTTACAAGATGCACATCCGCGTCTTCCTGAGCCGCTACCGCGCCTACACTCCCTGCACGACGTGCAAGGGGGGGCGCTTCCAACCGGAGACCCTGAACTTCCGTCTCCCCTTGCCCGGGAAGCCGATGACCCTGCCCGAGATGGCCGGGACACCGGTCTCACGACTCTCTCCGCTGCTCAGTGAGCTCCCTATTGCGCCAGGCGATGCCGGGGCGACAATGCTTCTGGACCAGATCGTTTCGCGACTCGGCTACCTGGAGTCGGTCGGCTTGGGATATCTCACGCTCGACCGCGCCACCAAGACACTCTCCGGCGGAGAGATCGAGCGGGTAAATCTGACCACTTGCCTTGGGGCATCCTTGGTCAACACGCTCTTTGTGATGGATGAGCCGAGTGTCGGCCTGCATCCGCGTGATGTCGGCAAGCTCCTCGAGATCATGCATGCCCTTCGCGACAAGGGAAACACTCTCATCGTCGTCGAGCACGAGGAGGCCGTCATCCGCTCCGCGGACCATATCGTCGACCTTGGGCCGGGGCGTGGACAGGAAGGCGGTGCCCTGATGTTCTCCGGTCCTCTTTCCGAACTTGCCTCCTCCAAGAAATCGCTCACCGCCGCCTACTTGCGCGGGGACAAAGTGATCGGAGTGCCAAAGAAGCGGAAGAAACCGAAACAGTGGATCGAGATCAAGGGGATCCGCCATCACAATATCGAGAAACTCGATGTTAAGTTCCCGCTGGGAGTCTTCTGCTGCGTGACCGGTGTCTCTGGCTCTGGAAAAAGCTCACTGGTCCGCGACGTCCTCTATCGCAATCTCACCTCGGCGGCAGCCGAAGAGGGCGAGGCCGCCGGTCGCTGTCGCTCGATCAAGGGGGGGGATGAGCTTTCCGATGTGGTGATGGTCGACCAGTCTCCCCTCGCCCGCACTCCCCGATCCACCCCGGCTGTCTATCTCGGGGTCTTCGATGCGATCCGCGAACTCTTCGGCCTGGAGGACGAAGCGATCGAGGCCGGCATGAGCCCCTCGGCCTTCTCCTTCAACTCGGGACAAGGTCGCTGCGACCGTTGCTCGGGACTTGGCTTTGAGAAGGTCGAAATGCAGTTCCTGAGCGATCTTTTCCTCCGTTGCCCGGAGTGCGAGGGGAAGCGCTATCAGGAGCGTGTGCTGGCTATCCGTCACCGAGGCAAGTCGATCCACGATGTCCTGGAGATGACCTCCCGGGAAGCGATCGCCTTCTTCAAGGGTGGCTCCAAATCCGAGGCGATCTGCGCCCCTCTGCAACTCCTCTCCGATGTTGGCCTCGACTACCTGAAGCTAGGCCAACCCCTCAATGTCCTGAGCGGTGGTGAGTCGCAGCGACTGAAGCTAGCCGCACGGCTTGCGGGTCACGAACCGGGAGGAGCACTGCTTATCTTCGACGAGCCGACGACCGGTCTACATATCGACGACATCGCCATTCTGCTGAAGGCCTTCGAGCGCCTGGTCTCCGAAGGGAACAGCATCATCGTCATCGAGCATAACCTCGACGTGATCAAGACCGCCGACTGGGTTATCGACATCGGTCCGGAAGCCGGTGACGAGGGGGGCAAACTCGTGGTCAGCGGAACACCCGAGGAGGTTGCGGCCGCTGAGGGCTCCCACACAGGACGGTATTTGCGCGAAGTCCTGGCAGGAAGACCCCCTCTCCTTCTTGAAAAGGGCGTAGTCCGAAAGCCGACACCGGTTTCAAAATCGATCCAGATTCACGGGGCTCGCGAACACAATCTCAAGAACATCTCCATCGATATCCCACGCGACGAGATGATCGTCGTGACCGGACTGAGCGGCAGTGGTAAGTCGACGCTAGCGTTCGACATTCTCTTCGCGGAGGGACAGCGCCGATTCTTAGATAGCATGTCCCCGTATGCCCGTCAGTTCGTCGAGCAACTCGAGAAGCCCGATGTCGACCGGATCGAAGGTCTACCACCAAGCGTGGCGATCGAGCAGCGGATCACCCGGGGCGGAGGCAAATCGACCGTCGCCACCGTGACCGAGATCCACCAGTTCCTAAGACTCCTTTACTCAAAGCTCGGAACGCAGCATTGCCCCGATTGCAACGTTGCCGTCCAGAAGAGCTCACTCACCGCAGTGGCCACGGAGCTTGAGGCCATGGCGAAAGACTCCCCTGTCCAGCTCTTTGCCAACCTGATCCGAGGCCGCAAGGGATACCACACCGAGGTTGCCCGCTGGGCGGGTGACCATGGATATTCGACTCTGTTGGTCGATGGGGAACTGGTCGAGGTGGAGGATTTTGAGCCACTGGAACGCTTCAAGGAACACAGCATCGACGTCCTGATCGGCACGATCGAGAAGGGGGAGAAGAAAGGAATCCTCGATCTGGCCAAGCAGGCTCTTGAGATCGGCAAGGGAACCGCGAAAGCACGCCCAGTTCCTCCAACTTCTCAGGCTGAAAAATCATCCAAAGCGAAAGCAAAAGCCATCAAGACGGCCAAGGCAGCCAAGCCGAAGGTGAGCAAGAAAATCGCTAAAGCCTCCTCCGAGGAATTCCGGATTCTTAGCTCCGAGATGAACTGTCCGGATTGTGGACGATCCTTCGAGGAACTCGATCCCCGGCTCTTCTCCTTCAACTCACCCCACGGATGGTGCGAACATTGCCGGGGCTTCGGCGAAGTCTGGAGCGAGATCCCCAAGGCCAAGGACTTTGACTCGCAGCTGGAGGCCGACTTGGCGGCGGAAAAATCCTTTGAAAACCGTGAGGAGGGCGAGACCCGCCCCTGCCCCGTCTGCCAGGGTGACCGCCTCAATCCCGTGGCCTGCGCCGTGCGGATCAACGGGGAGAGCATCGCCGGTTTCTCCGCTCGATCCTCCAACGATGCACTCACTCTTACGGGGAATTGGAACTTCAAGGGACGCGACGAGATCGTGGCTCGCGATATCCTGCCGGAGATTCGCCAGCGCCTGGAGTTCCTCGGACGCGTCGGCCTCGACTACCTGCAACTCCACCGCTCCGCCAAGACACTCAGCGGCGGAGAATCACAGCGCATCCGTCTCGCTGCCCAGCTTGGTTCGAATCTGCGCGGCGTCCTCTATGTCCTCGACGAACCGACCATCGGACTGCATCCCCGCGATAACGAGCGACTCCTGGACGCACTCGGGGAACTCACCGCACAGGGCAATTCGTTGATCATCGTCGAACACGATGAGGAAACGATGCGCCGGGCCGATCGGATCATCGATCTCGGCCCCAAGGCCGGCAGCCACGGAGGGGAAATCATCGCCTTCGGCACCATGGATGAGGTGATGGCGAGCGAGCGTTCCCTGACCGGAAAATTCCTGCGCGAACCGCCCGTTCATCCGCTACGCGGATCTCGTCGCTCGATGATGGATGTGGACGCATGGCTCGAACTCAAGGGCGCCAAGCGTCACAACCTCGACAACGTCGATGTCAGCTTCCCACTTCAACGCCTCACCGCTATCAGCGGTATCAGCGGATCGGGCAAAAGCACCTTGCTGCGAGGTGTGCTCCTTCCTGCCGTGGAGGAATCCCTGGTTCGTACCGGCCGACGGAAGAAGAATGGCCCGCAATATTGGAAGTCGATCCGCGGAGTCCAGCACCTCTCGCAGGTGATCGAGGTCGACCAGTCTCCGATCGGCAA
>JBAXXS010000062.1:0-11662 GCA_037127835.1 Verrucomicrobiota bacterium
CCTGAAGTATGAAAGCGAAGCAAGCCTCTGGGAAGAGGCGCGGAGAAGTTGCCGAAGGCAAATCCGTAGGGCGGCACCGCTTTGCGGGACCAAAGTGCCGTTCAAGCCGTATCGATGAATACGGCGAGCGCAGGCGAACAACGCACTGCGCTAAAAGCACAAGCCCCCCTTGGGCTTATTCTTCGCCGAAGCGGGTCCTTATCAACTGCTCCAACTCCGCCATCACTGTCGCGGCATCCTCTCCCTCGGCGGTGACACGCAGGATAGATCCCTTGCCGGCGGCCAGCATCATGAGTCCCATGATGCTCTTGCCATTGACGCGCTCTCCATCCTTCTCAACCCAGACCTCGGAGCGGAAGCGGCTGGAGGTCTTCACGAAGAGGGCTGCGGGTCGGGCATGGAGACCGTTCCGATTCTCGATGGTGAGATCCTTGGTGGCCTTGGAGTTGTCTGCTTGAGTGGTCATGTCTTGAAAAGAGTTCCGTGAAAATATTCTTAGTGATCTCTGGCTGGTTTCATCGCGCGCAGGAGGCGGTCGTTAAATTCGCGGGCCGTGTCATGGCCCATACCTCTGAGTTTTTGATTGAGTGCCGCCACTTCCACGAGTCGGGCGAGATCACGGCCTGGTCTGACGGGAATGGTGACATGTGGGATGGGAATGCCGAGGATCTCATAGGTATCTCGGTCGAGGCCCAACCTATCAATCTCCTCGACGTCGTGCCAATCCTTTAGCGTGACGATCAGGTCAAGGCGCTTCTCGGGCCGCACGGATCCGGCGCCGAAGATGGCGGCCACATTGATGATACCTATACCCCGCACCTCCATGTGGAAGCGGGTAAGCTCCTTGCTATTGCCGATGAGCTCACGCCCCTCGAGATTGCGGAAGCGGGTGATGTCGTCGCTGACCAAGCTGTAGCCACGCTCGATGAGTCCGAGGACGCACTCGCTCTTGCCGATCCCGCTGGAGCCGCGGATCAGGACTCCCATTCCCATGATGTCGACCATGCTACCGTGCTCGGAAGCCACAGGAGCGAACTCGTCCTCCAGGGCAATGGTGGCTGAGTTGATGAACTTCATGGTCACCAGGGGCGTTCGGAACACGGGGGTTTCGGATTTGGCTGCAAACTCAAGCAGGCCGGTTGGGAGAGGAAGCCCCCTGGCGATCACGAGACAGGGGATCCGCTGTTCGAAAAGCGACTCGATCCGAGTAGCGCGCTCTTCGGCGGGCAGGCTGCGGAGATAGCTGAGCTCGGCATGTCCGGCGACCTGGACACGCTTGGACGCGAAGTACCTGAAGAAGCCGGCTAAGGCGAGGCCCGGCCTGTTGATGGTCGGCTCGGCGATTGGTCGCTCCATGCCGGCCGCGTCGCCCATGAGCTCAAGCTCGAGTGCCGGACCATGATCGGCGAAGAACTTGCCGACCGTGAGGGACTTGAGCAATGGATCCTTGGTCCGGGCCATGGCTACATCGCGAAGGATTCGCCGAGGTACAACTTGCGGCTGATGGGGTCGCGCAGGAGAAAGTCCTTGTCACCCTGACTCTCGACGCGCCCCTCGTAGATGAGATAAGCGCGGTCGGTGATCGCCAGCGTCTCGCGTACGTTGTGATCGGTAATCAGGATGGCCAGCCCCATGTCGCGCAGGTCGGAGATGATCTGCTGCACATCGTACACGGCGATAGGATCCACACCGCTGAAAGGCTCGTCCAGCATGAGGAGCTTCGGGTTGGTGACAAGTGAGCGGGCAATGGTGAGGCGGCGCTTCTCGCCGCCAGAGAGGGTGAGGGCCTCGTTCTTGGCGATATGGGCGATGCCGAATCGCTCGAGCAGCTCGTCGCAGCGCTCGTCCCGGTCTTTCTTGGAGAGTGCAGTGGTCTCGAGGATCGCCATGATGTTCTGCCGCACGGTGAGCTTGCGGAAGATGGACTCTTCCTGTGGCAGATAGCCCATGCCGAGCCGGGCGCGCTTATACATCGGCTCATGCGTGACGTCCTTCCCGTGAAAGAAAACGCGTCCCCCATCGGGGCGAACCAGCCCGACGATCATGTAAAAGGTGGTCGTCTTGCCCGCGCCATTGGGACCAAGCAGTCCGACGATTTCACCCTTGCGCACATGGATGTCGACCCCGTTTACGACGGAACGACCGCCGTAGACTTTCACTAGCCCGTCGGTGCGCAGGATGGACTCGTCAGCTGGGGTCGCTGCGTCGGCTACGACTTGGGTAACATCGGTTTCTTGGCTCATGCGAATTTTTAAAATCAGGGAGTGGCGGGCTTATCGCCCTGACCTTGGTCGACGATCATGGTGCGGCTGGCGCCGATCGTACGTGAGCGGCCCTTAGCATTGAGAATCATGACGGTGGTACCCTGAGTGGCGACCTGGTTGTTGATGCCCTGTTGGATCTGCGGCCACTCCTCCAGGGTCACGTCGCCGGTGGCAGGGTCATAAGTCGCTTTGCCGCACTTGCCGACTGATTTCACGAGATCGCCGCGGTCGTTTTTTTTCTGCTGGATAACGATCACATTGCCTGTGGCAATGACTTGCTGAAGTCCCTTACGGTCGGGTCTGAGCACCACATGCAACTTCTCGCAGGTGAGATCGAACTGAGGGTCGCGAACGATGACATGCCCGAGGAAGTCGGCGGAGTTGCTGGCATTCTCGAAATTGGCCCCGGCATCACTGTCGATTATCGTGCGCGCGTTCTTGGGGCGATCGTCATTCCCGGCCATTCCGAAGATACCATTCATGGGGCCCACCGGAGCACCTGCAACAGGTCCAACAGGTCCAACAGCTCCCACGGGCCCGGCTTCCTGTGCGTGCACCAAGGCCACCTGCCCAGCGGCAAGGATTCCCATTCCTATGAGAACAAAGGATATTCGAATGTGAGCGCGGAGCAGGTATGGGATTGGGCGTGGGAAGTTCATGGTAGGTTGGCTGTTTCCCCGTTACGGAAGGATGCATGGACCCGCCCCTTGAAAGTGCCAGATCGCGCAAGGGTGTCAAACTCCGCGCTTTGTCCGATGATCTCGAAATCCTCCCTGCGGACCGCAGTCTCCGTGTCGGCGATAAGCACCTTGGACTCAATGTCGAGGATGCTATGGGGGATCTCCACGATGATGGTCTTCTCCTCCTTCTCATTGAACTCGATGTTCAGCTTCCCAAACTCGACCTGCTTCTCGTCCAGTTTACGAGCCCTCTCGGCTATCAGGTTCATGGTCAGCTTGCCGTTCTCGTCGTACTGAGGGATCTTGATCCCCTTGACCCACTCACCCACCGGAATAGGAAGATCGATTTTCTGGCCAGGGCCCGGCGCCTGTGGCTGTACTTGAGCCTGGCCAGTATCGTTTCCCTTCACCTTAGAGATAACGGGTGAAGGCGTGGGGGTGTTGCTGCCCAGGAATGCTGAATCCGGCGCAGCGACCACAATGCCCATCGATAGGAGCAGGGCAACCAGCAAAAAGCGTAAAAAGCTGGGATCAGGCAAGCGCACGGCGGATCGCGATAAGGGATTTGAGAAGGGATGGGAGCTGCGTGTGGGGAACCTGGTTCGGCCCGTCAGAGGGGGCCTTGGCGGGATTCTCATGGGTCTCGATAAAGATCCCATCCACCCCCGCGGCCATGGCGGCACGTGCCAGCACGGGAGCCAAATGCCCGTCACCCGTCGTATGGCCGCCGCCGCCGCCCGGTCGCTGGACGGAGTGCGTGGCGTCGAAGATCACGGGGAAGCCTTGCTCCCGGATCCAGTAGAGAGAACGCATATCGGCGACCAAGTTGTTATAGCCGAAGGTCGTGCCGCGCTCGGTGAAACAGAAGCGTTTGCAGCCCGCCGCCTTCAGCTTCCCGGCAATCGGGGCCAGATCCCATGGGGCTAGGAACTGTCCTTTCTTCACATTCACGGCGCGTCCCGCAGAGCCCGCCGCCCTAGCCGCCGCCTCGATCAAGTCGGTCTGACGGCAGAGAAATGCGGGGATCTGAAGCAAGTCGATGAAGTTGGCTGCGATTTCAGCCTCCTCAGGCGTATGGATATCGGTGGTTACCGGCACCCCGATCGCATCACCAGCCTCGGCAAGCATCCGACAGCCATCGAGCACGCCAACCCCGCGGTAGGAAGAGCCGGAGGTGCGGTTGGCCTTGTCATAGGAGGCTTTGAAGATGAACTGTACACCAAGATCATCACAGATCGTCTTGATGGTACGTGCTGCGCGCAGAAGCGGCTTCTCCCCCTCAATGACACAGGGCCCAAGAATGAAGAGCGGCTCCTTGCCACCAAGAGTCACGGACCCGATGGAGATCTCGTTTCCGGAGGATTTGGTAGTTTTGGAAGGAGTCTTTTTCCGGGATGGCATGCATCTTGAACCTTATCCCCTGTGAGGCAGGCTGGTCACGAGGATTGTGCAGGATAGTTCCGCAGGGAATCGCTGCCTAGGGCGCTTTTTCTCAGTGAACTTGCGCCCACTGCATCATGCGTTCCGCATCGTCAAAGATATACCGAGCATGGCTTCCGAGCTGAACTAGAATGAAGTCGCGTCCCCCCTTGCTATAACTGGTGATCAGACACTTGCCCGCTGATTCGGTAAATCCGGTCTTCATCCCATTGCAGTAGGGATCGCGCAAAAGGAGCTTGTTCGTGGGGTCGAGATTGCAGAGCCGGCCACTAGAATAGCGGAAGCAGTAGGACCTCATCGCCATGGCGTCGCGAAGGTCGGGATTGCGGTAGGCCCGGAAGGCGATACGCGCCATGTCTCGCGCCGTCGAGTGCTGGGAGGCTGGCAGTCCGTGAGGATTCACGAAATGGGAACAGGTGGCCCCACAGCGGACGGCCAAGCCATTCATATCCCCGGCAAAGCCACCAAGGCTTCCAGCATGAGAACGGGCGAGCGCGGCGGCACAATCGTTCGCGCTATGGACCAGCATGGCACTCAGGAGCTGGCGGCGGGGATAGCTCTCACCTGCACGGATTCCGACTTTTGTCGGCTCCACCGTCGTATCCTCGCGGGCGACGCGGACAGGAGCGTCGAGCGGATCCTGTTCGGCGACAATCAGGGCCGTTACCAGCTTCTGGGTGCTGGCGACCTGACGCTGTTCGTCGGCATTCTTCTGGAAGAGTGTCCGGCCAGTGCGGGCGTCGATGAGAATCGCCGAAACGGCACGGATCGGCGGGGCATCCGTGGGCCAAAGGGATCGAGCAGCCTCAGGGGCGACCACAACAGGTTGGTTCGGAGCAGGCCTGCGCTCTGTTTGCTGGGGCTGCTGGGACTCTTCCAGGGCACATCCGGAAAGCAGCACAAACAAAAGCCCCAGAGGAAGAAGGCGGGAAATTCGGCGTTGTGTCATCTCTCTTCCGTAACTGCAAAACCGGCACGGGCAAGTCAAACCATACAAATCATCTTATTCTTACTCTTCCGGACTTGACCGGAAGCCCGGCACGGACCGAACTGCTTGTTGTTTTCCTTTCATGAATTTTCCGATCCCGAAACGTTCTCTGCTGAAAGTCTCGTTCTTGATGCTGATTGCGATCGCTGCGTGTGCCGGGTCTTTCCTGCTCGATGATCCTGTCTCCAAATTGGTTCAGTCTTCCAATCACGGGCACTGGAGCCACAAGCCTGCAGCGGAGCTTCTGAGCCACTATGGAGACTGGCCCGAGCTGATGGTGCTTGGCGGTATTGGTTTTCTGGTGGCCTGGCGTCTGCGTAATGTCAGGTGGCAGCGACTGCTACTCGCAGCAATGATTGCCTCCACGCTGGCTGGCATGACGGTGAATCTCTCGCGTCTGACCACCGGCAGGACCCGCCCCAGGGCTGTTGCCGAACAGGGATGGTATGGACCGAAACAAGGTGAAAAATGGCTGATTGGCGAAGCCAATTTCAACAGCTTTCCCTCGGGACACACGGCAACGGCCTTCGGCTTTGCAGGAGTGTTCCTCTTTGCTGCCCCAGAGTGGGGATTGCTGGCTATCGTTGTGGCATCTGCGGTTGCCATCTCCCGCATCCTGCTTGGAGCCCACCACTCGTCGGATGTCATCACCGCAGCAACTGTGGCCCTTGTGATCGCCTGGTTGGTCTGGGAATTCCTCGGCCGTCGAGGCCGCGTGGATGGAGCGATCCGTTACCCTAGGATCTAGCTCACGCAGGAAAGGTCATCAGGGAGCTGAACTCGGTAGGCGCCAGACGATCGCGCCCGCCAAGACCGGTAAGCTCCAAGACAAAAAGCACTTTCAACACGCGGGCCCCTAGCTTTTCCACAAGGTGAATCGCCGCCCCGGCAGTGCCACCGGTCGCGAGAAGATCATCGACAATGATCACGGAATCATCGGGCGTTAGGCTGTCCTCATGAATCTCGAACTCCGCCGCACCATACTCCAGCTCATAGGATTGGGAGAGGGTTCGGAAGGGGAGTTTCCCCTTCTTTCGAATCGGCACAAATCCGATCCCCAGCTTGAAGGCTAAAGCGCCGCCGAAGATGAATCCTCTGGCATCGAGCCCGATGATTTTTGAGGGTGTGCTTCCACCACACTCTGCCGCCAGCAGATCGATGGTCCGATGAAAGAGTTGCCCGCTCTCAAGAAGCGGTGAGATGTCGCGAAAGAGGATACCCGGCTTTGGAAAATCGGGGATCGAGCGGATCGCACTTCTCAGATCATCGACTTGCATTCTCGGTTTCCCCTAGTTCCCGAAACTGATTCCTAAGGCGCGGGCTGTCCCCACGAGCTGGCAGTCCGGAGAAACCTTTTTCAGATGATGAACAGCCTCGGCGATCGGCACGTCGAGCACCTCATAATTCTGGTAACTCACCATGGTCCCGAAACGTTCCTCTTGCGCTAACTGGACAGCTTTCACGCCGAAGCTAATACCCAGGATGCGGTCCAGTGTCGTGGGGTCTCCACCACGCTGCAGATGGCCGAGCACGCAGACGCGGGTCTCCTTGTTGCTGCGCGCCTCGACTTCCTGGGCAAGCATTTCCCCGATACCGCCGAGTCTCCACTCACCGCTTGCGGACTGCTTCCGAAACTGCTGGCCATGATAGGTACGCGCCCCTTCGGCCACCACGATCATGGTGCTCTTGAAGCCCTCTTCATCACGTTTTTGGACCACTTCGGCGACTTTCTCCAGGGAGAAGGGAATCTCCGGGATCAGGATAACATCGGCTGCCCCTGCGAGGCCTCCCCAGAGCGCGATCCATCCTGCATGACGACCCATCACCTGGACGACGATGGCACGCTTATGACTCGCCGCCGTGGTGTGCAGCCGGTCAAGCGCATCGGTGACGCAAGCCACTGCGGAATCGAAGCCGAAAGTCATCGCCGTGGCCTCGAGATCGTTGTCGATGGTCTTGGGTACGCCGATCATGGGAAAGCCCGCACGGTAGAGTTGCAGGGCCGTGCTCATCGAGCCATCTCCACCGATGGCAATGATGGCAGAGAGATCAAGCTCACGGCATGTTCTGGATGCCTTGGCGATCACCTCCTCTGGAATCATCGAGCGCTCACCCCCTGCTATCTTGGAAGTGAAATGCCCCTTGTTGGTTGTGCCGAGGATCGTCCCACCCACCTGCATGATTCCGGTAGTGTTCTCACGATTCAGCATCATTGTATCCCCTCCCTCGGCCAGCATCCCCTCAAAGCCGTCACGGAAACCGAGAACTTCCCAGCCCAGCTCAGTGGCTGCGGAATAGACTCCGCGCAAGACAGCATTCAGGCCGGGACAGTCGCCCCCGCTGGTAAGAACGCCGATGCGCTTGGGAGACATCGGGGTTAGAGGCAGTTGGAGGACTTGGCCGGACGGCCCTTAACAGCCCAGTCGTTATAGAGCGACCAGCCGTGCTGGATAAGGCCTAGCCCTTCCTGTTCGCGATTCATCCCACCCAGCAGCACGACGATAATGCGGCGGGGAGTCGTCAGAATGGTGTCACCCTGATGAACCACGTCGGGTGTGTGCTCGGAAGTCAGGATGATGCAGTCGCCGGCACTCGAGGTGCGGCCGGTCTTCACCCCATCAATGTGGTCGTTGCCGAGTAGCTTGTTGGTGTTAGTGATCTGAAAGGCCAGATTCGTTACACCGCGCTGGATATGTATTTCGCGTGAGGTCTGGGAGACATAGAAAGCGAGACCCGATTTGGAATAGCCATAGCGGGTGAGCCGCGCCAGATCAGCAGCGCTGGAGTAGGGACGGGCTTGGCCCTCGGGGGCGTCCAGACCGTGGGGATTTAGGAAGAGGGTGTGACGCATCCCGAGCTGGCGGGCGAGGGCATTCATGTTGGCCACGGTGTTGCCCACAGGATCAAGGCCTGTGGGGTTCGGCAGGGTACGTCCGAGATGGTCAGCCAGCGTAACGGCCGCCACATTGTCGGAGGCCAGAAGGCAGGAATAGAGAAGATCGCGGAGCGTCAGCACATCGCCGGCCTGGAGACCGAGAGGATTGATCCCGCCGGTAGAAGTAATGGCCTGCTCGGGAACAATAGCGGTTTCATCCAGGTTCCCTTTCTTGATCTGGGACCAGTCGATGGTCACCATCGCAAGCGCCAGTTTCGTCAGGCTGGCGATAGGTAGCTTCCTGTTCTCTCCGATGCCTTCGAGGATCCGCCCGGTTTGATTATCGACGATAATCGAGCTTTCGGCGTGGAGAACACCGACCATCATGGCCATCAGGAGAATGTGTCGAAGCGCTTGCATGAAATATGGAGTGTAGCAGGTCGGAGAAATTTTCAACCTCCGATGTCATACGGCTGTCTCAGGAATTCCCTAAGTGCCACGGGTGTTGCCGAAAAGTTCAATGTGAATCCTCGGTGCAAAACGGAATCCATGCTCGAGACATATTTCGGCGAGTAAGGGCCCTTTCTGTCGTAGGGTCTCGACATCCGTTCCTTCGGGCATGAGCAAGACACGATCCCTAGTAAAACCCTCCACTAAGCCCACCTCGTTGAGCAACTCCTCGATTTCCGGAAGATCCTCGACTTGAGAAACGACGAATTTCAGCTGGCAGAGGCCGGCCTCCAGCCACTGACGGATCACATCCGGCTGGAGTCGGGTCTTCTCATGACGTTCTTTCCAAGGGCCCGCGACTTCAGCATCAGGCGTCGAGTTCGCCAGCTTCGGACTCAATGATGCAAGATCGAAGGGGATCGCCATTCCGTCGGCATGGGGAGCCACGGTCGCGGCGGTTTCTATGGTGATATGTTTCCCCTCAGCACGCAGTAAGTAGGCCAGTTCCCGGATGCCTGAGGCCACCATCGGCTCTCCGCCGGTGAGCACGACATGGTGGCAGTCATAGCTGCGAATTCGGCAGAGAATCTCCTCCAAGCTCATCTCCTCACCCTCAGGGTTCCACGAAGCGTACGGGGTATCACACCAGCGGCAGCGCAGATTGCAACCCGAGGTGCGCACAAACACGGAGGGAACGCCCAGCAGCAGTCCCTCGCCTTGGATCGAGTGAAAGATCTCTGAGATTCTCATCGTGGCTTGGACGGCAGTGGGGCGGTGGAAGCATACACCGTTGGATCCGGTACTCCGGCGAGCTGGAAAGCCTCGCGGCGTTCGACGCAGGTGCCACAGGTGCCGCAGTGGACATCGTTCCCTTTGTAACAAGACCAGGTGCGGGAGAAGTCGACACCGAGCTCCGCTCCACGCCGCACAACCCCCGCCTTGTCCTTCGTAATGAATGGTCTGAGCAGCTCAATTCGTGCATAGGTTCCCTCGCGGATCGCCCGTGCCATAGGTTCCATGAACGACTCCCGGCAGTCTGGGTAGATGGCATGGTCCCCGGAATGGGCCGCAATCACGACTCCCTCCGCTCCATGACTCTCGGCAAAACCAGCAGCGATCGCGAGCATGATGCCGTTGCGGAAAGGGACGACCGTACTCTTCATCGATTTCTCCTCGTAATGGCCGTCCGGAATGGCGCCGCCGCTACTTAGGAGATCGGATTCGAATTCTTTGGCGACGATTCCGAGCGGCGCGACGCTATGGGGGATGTTTAACAGGTTGCACTGCCAGGCCGCCATCGGGAGCTCCCGGGCATGATGCTTCGCCCCGTAGTCAAAACTGAGTGCAGCCACCACCACCTGTTGTTGCAGGGCATCATGCAGGGCCGTGACGGAATCAAGCCCGCCGCTCAGCAGGACGACGACCTTCACCGGCGCCCTGTCTTTGCTTTCCGTTCCTCGTAGCTTGCCTCAACGCGGATACCGATACCTCCTCGCGGAAAGAAATCCCCGATCACCTTGGCCCGACGGGGCGAGATCGCCCGGACGATGTCATCCAGAATCCTGTTGGTGATTCCTTCAGCAAAGACCGCCTGGTTGCGGTAGGCGCCGAGGTACTGCTTGAGCGATTTGCTCTCGATGCAGCGACGATCGGGAGTGTAGCGGATAATGATCTCGGCAAAATCGGGCTGGCCTGTGACGGGACAATGGGAGGTGAATTCCTGAGTGGAAAAGGTCACCTCGTAATCCCGCTTGGCAGGGCTTTCAAAGGTTTCCAGAACGGCCTCTTCGGGTGAAGAGAGCTGCTGAAGTGGGCCGCCACCCAGGAGGGTCAGGTTCCGGGTGTCTGACTGTGGTTTGGATTGTTTTTTGCCCATGACACGATGCTTTCCGAGCTGGCAGCATCCGCCAAGCCAGAAGTCTTTATCATTGGTCTTCTCCTTTGATCTCTACTTTTGGGGATGTCTTGTGAATAAGTTGTGCGTAGTGGCTTCATGCGGCCCTCGGAAATCCGTGGAACAGACCGCTTCGATCAGATTACCGGGCGGCTTTCACCCCTCTGCATCTCTCTTCATACCGTGGAACATTCTCTGATCGCGGCCTAATCAGCGGTTTTTCCATGACGATTCTGTAACATGGCATCAAATCAAGCTCTACAGGCGATCGACTCACGAAACCAAGAGGAGAAGCTCTGTGAATAACCTGAGCTATCTTATCAAGAACGCTGAAAAGACACCCTCAAGCCAGCGCCGTCAGCAGCTTGACATGGAGGCCATCGAAGGCGCCGTTGCTCAAGACCACAAGCACATCCCCCTTCTGGAGCTGGGGAAGGAGTTTCTCAATAATCCGGTCCGCTGAAGGCTCATGGAAGGCGAGCTTCCCGAGCCGCTGCAGATCAGCGACCAGGCGCTCGGTATCAAGCCGCTCCGTGGACTCCAACTCGGCCGCGCGGTTCACCTCGCCGATGACCACGCCATGCGCGGCGGCAAAAGCCTTGGGAAACTCCTCCTGAAAGATGGCGCGTCGTGTCGTGTTCGAGCGCGGCTCGAAGAGAGCCCACAAGCGCGAACCTGCATACTGGTGAGCAAGCCCCTCAAGGGTCTGACGAATGGCCGTGGGATGATGGCCGAAGTCATCGATGATGGTGATGTCGCCGACCACGCCGCGCACTTCCTGACGTCGCTTGATCCCCTGAAATGCCAGCAGGGCCTCACGGATCACCTTCGTGGGAACTCCATAGAAGTGTGCCGCAGAGACAGCCATCGCGGCATTGCGGATATTGAACTCCCCTGACATGGGGATCTCGAACTTCTCACCGAAGAGTTCGAAGCCACTGCGCCCATCCTTCTGCCAGGGATGCAGGATGCGGTTCCCGGCGTTTCCCGAAAACCCGACCTCGACGATCGGTGCCTGGCAGTTCTGCGACACATCGATGCAGTTCTGATCATCGCCGTTAATCAAGACCA
>JBAXXS010000063.1:0-11600 GCA_037127835.1 Verrucomicrobiota bacterium
ATCCTCCATCGGACGGGCTTCATTGACGGTGAGATTGCGTCCGCCCATGTCGGCGCCGCTGAGTCCTGTGATTGCCGCGCGACCTTCGTCGTCGGTGCTCATGGTGATGAATCCGAATCCGCGTGAGCGGCCGGTCGTACGGTCTATCATGACGACTGCGTCCGTGACAGTTCCGTGAGCGCCGAAAACCTCGCGGAGGTCAGCGTCGGTTGCTGAGAAGGGAAGATTCCCGATATATAACTTCATACTGCTTGTTTTTGTTGGTTCCTGTTACGCTGACGGCTACTTCTTGGAATGCACCAGCTCCTCACCTGAGGAGACGTGGAGCAGTCCTCCCGACCAGCGGGGAACCTGCATTGCCTGAATCGCTATCATCGAACTTCGACTTCAAGCTATGGTGATGATGGGTCACTTTGGCAACAGAATTTATCGATGTGACGCTTTCGTCACACTTTGGTCATAAGCGGTTCCCTCCGTGAAAATCCTGATTCCGGTTGAAAAACATTGAAGTCACGGGACAAATGAGTGATCACCTAAGGACTTCACCATGATGAAACAATCACTCCGCTTGCTCCCACTTTTCCTAGTCCTAATCTTGGCGGGATGCGCCGACAACGAGACACCTGCTCCAAGAAAGGAGCGCGGCGCGGCCACCGTCACAGATTCCCAAGAGATAACCACCTTAACCTCGACCAATGGAGTTCCTCTTGTTGACGGGAGTGTCACCGACACTAACAGCGCGGTGACCAATGCGATTTCCAGCCCTGCCAATCCCTTTGCCACTCCGACCCCCGTTCCCGTTGCTGCTCCTCGCGATCTCCCTTACGGAACCCCCGTCCCGGGAAAGCCTGGATTCGTGACCAGCCCCCACTCACCAACCGCGGGTTATGTGGATGTCCGCGGCTTCCCTCCTGGCTCCGAGGTCAAGGATCCCTACTCCGGAAAGGTCTTTCTGGTTCCCTGATCTGCTCTGCGTGAGCACTCCGGCAGTCAAGAACGATACGGCGCCCGCCGAATGCGTCACCATTTTTGGTCCTGGGCTCATCGGTGGCTCAATCGCCATGGCCCTTCGAAGCCGCTATCCAGGCACTAAAATATCGGCCTGGGCACGCAACGAAGAAGCCTTGAATGATCTCACCAGTAGAGGTTTGGCTGATTCTGTTTCCACTGACCCGGCGGCTGCCGTGGAGGCTGCTGATCTCGTCGTGCTTTGCACCCCGGTCGATAGCATGGAAGGGCTGGCAAGGAGCATGGCTCCGGGACTTTCGGCTACGGCGGTCATCACGGACGCAGGAAGTGTGAAAGCCTGCGTCGTCGATCAACTCACCCCGATTCTTGGGGGGAGTTACGTAGGAGCCCACCCGATGGCCGGCAGCGAACGGGCAGGGCTCGGAGCCGCACGCGAAGACCTGTTTGAGGGGGCTCCCTGCCTTGTCACTCCTTCCCGGGAAAGCGCTCAAAGTGCCCTCGGCAAGGTAAGAGGATTCTGGCAGGACCTTGGTTGTGCCGTCACGATAATGAGCCCTGTCGAACACGACCGTCTGGTTGCCCGGCTCAGCCACCTGCCGCACGCCCTCGCCTATGCCCTGATGAATCTTGTCATCGATACGCTTCCGGAAGGATCCCAGCAACTGGCCGGTGGTAGCTTCCGGGACGCCACGCGCGTTGCCGCAAGCAACCCAGAGCTCTGGACAGGAATCCTTACCTCTAACGGCCCCGAAGTTGCCGCAGCCCTACGGGAAATGTCCAAACTCTTGAAATCGATGGCCACCGCGATCGGGGATGAAAACCCCGACTCCCTTCTCGATTTTTTGAAGAGGGCAAAGCACCATCGCAATGCGCTTTCATTCCCTGCCCCCGAACGCGCAGCCTAGAAATTTTTCATGCATACTTTCACTGTCCGTCACTGCGGCCCGATCCGCGCCACCATCACTATTCCGGGAGACAAGAGCATGTCGCATCGAAGCGCCATGTTCGCCTCTCTTGCCCAGGGGCGGAGCACAATCACCGGTTTCCTGGAGAGCGAGGACTGTCTCTCTACTGTCAATGCGATGAGAGCACTCGGAGCCCAGATCGAGCGCACCAGCACCGGCACTTTTATCGTGGAAGGCAAGGGGGGCCACTTCACCGCACCGGCCACTGATGTCGATTGTGGCAACTCCGGCACCACCATGCGCCTTCTCTCCGGCATTCTGGCAGCCCAGCCTTTCAGTTCCCGACTTACCGGCGATGCCTCGCTCTCCAAACGCCCGATGGGACGGGTCATCAATCCGCTGACCGAGATGGGGGCTCGCTTCAACTCCGAAGGCGGAGAAGGGAAGCCGCCGCTGGTGGTCGAGGGAGGAAAGCTTAGGCCACTCCACTATGAGATGCCAGTTGCCAGCGCCCAAGTGAAGAGCGCCATCCTGCTCGCAGGTCTCTCAGCCGAGGGGGAGACCAGCGTCGTCGAACCTGCTGCCTGCCGAGATCACACGGAACGGATGCTCCAAGAGTACGGCGTCTCGCTAGATCTCGGGGAAGCTGACAATAACGGCCGTCGCCGCATCGCCCTCAAAGGCCCCCAACAACTCAAGGCCCGAGACTTCGCCGTGCCAGGCGACATCTCAAGCGCCGCCTTCTGGCTTGTGGCTGCTTCAGCCAAAGCAGGATCCGATGTCACGATGCCTGGTGTCGGACTGAACCCCACTCGCACCGGCGTCATTGCCGTACTCCGTCGGATGGGGGCAACGATCGAGACCACACCAGTAGACCCCAATGCAGCCGAACCACTTGGTATTGTCCGGGTGCTTGGCAGCGCACTCCACGGCACCGTGATCGAGGGGGCCGAGATTCCGAATGTCATCGATGAACTTCCCATCCTTGCGGTGGCCGGAGCACTAGCCCAAGGCATAACCATCATCCGTGACGCCAAGGAGCTTCGAGTTAAGGAGACCGACCGCATTGCTGCTGTCGCCGGAAATCTTCGCTCCATGGGCGTACCCGTTACCGAGACAGAGGATGGCATGGTGATCGAAGGTGGGCACCCGCTCAAAGGCGCTCAACTCGAGTGCTTTCACGATCACCGCATCGCAATGGCTTTTGCGATCGCAGGACTCTTCGCCGAGGGGGAGACAGTCATCAATCATGTGGAATGCGTGGCCACCTCCTATCCGACGTTCGGCTCAACGCTTGAGTCGGTACTGGCCTCCTGAATAATCCCATGGCTGGATGCGTCATCGCCATCGACGGTCCCGCCGCCTCCGGGAAGAGCAGCGTCTCCCGGGGGGTTGCTGCTGCCCTAGGCTGGTTCTTTGTCAGCTCAGGACACTTTTATAGGGCCATCGCTTGGGGCGCCGTGCGCGATAAGGTCTCCTCCAACTCACCCGATTCTTTGGTCGGCTGGGTAGCCACGCGCAAACTCACACTCCTTGAAAATGAAGATGCCTCTAAGGGCCTCTCCTTGCTGCTGGATGGGGAGAATGCCACGCCTCACCTCTCGGATCCCCAGGTGGCGGCCACGGTCTCCGTCATCGCCGCAGTGCCTGCCGTGCGTGATTTCATCAATGCCAGACTCCGCGCCTTGTCAGAAAACCATGATCTGGTCATGGAAGGTCGAGATATCGGCTCCATTGTCTTTCCGGAGACCCCCTGGAAATTCTACCTCGATGCCTCTCCCGAAGTACGTGCCCGTCGTCGCGCCAGTGAGGGAGCGATCGACACCGTGACCGAACGTGACCGACTCGACTCAACCCGCGCGACCGCCCCTCTCATGATTCCGCTGGGCGCCATTGTCATCGACACGACACACCTGAATCTGGATCAAGTAATTCAGACGGTACTGGACCACCTTCATCTCCCAGAGCTGACCACCGGCTGATGATGAGCTTCACCTACTACTTCTGGTACACGCTCTCGAAGATCGCGGCGCGTTTCTTCTTCAGCTTCCGGGCGGTTCATACGGAGCGGATGATCGAAGAGGGACCTCTCATTCTTGCCTCCAATCACCAGAGTTATTTCGACCCCCCGCTGGTAGGCATCTGCTCAAGACGAGGCGTCTATTATCTCGCCCGCAAAACCCTTCTTCAGATCCCCTTGCTGGGAAAGCTTCTCCCCCATATCAATGTCATCCTCGTCGACCGCGACGGTAACGATATGTCGGCACTCAAGACCGTTATCCGCACGGTCAAATCAGGCAACGCCGTCGTCCTCTTCCCCGAGGGAACGCGATCGGTGGATGGCACTCTCCAAGCGGCAAAGGCAGGGATCGGCCTGGTCATTGCAAAGACCAGAGCCCCCGTGCAACCGATGCGCATCTTCGGCTCCCACGAGGCCTTTCCGAAAGGATCAGGAAAAATTTCCCTGACTCCAATCAGGGTAGTGGTAGGCAACCCGATCCGCTTTACTCCCGAGGAACTCGATCCAGCTACCCATGGCGGCGATGACCGGGCGCTTTATCAGCATCTTGCAAATCGCGTCATGGAAGCGATCGGAGCCCTTAGTCTTCCAGAGGCAACCCCGGAGCAATTCCTGCCGCCTTCCCGAACTTCCTAAGCCTTGCCATCATCGCCTCCGATGCCGATTCTGTAACCTTCATGAGCGAATCAAAGACCCATGCCATCGTCATAAGCGATCTGGTGAAATCCTTCGGAGAACGCCGTGCGCTCGACGGAATCTCCCTCGAGGTTCACCGAGGCGAACTCTTCTGCCTGCTAGGTCCGAATGGCGGGGGGAAGAGCACTCTCTTCCGAATTCTGGCGACCCTCTCGCTGCCCGATTCGGGTACGGCTAAAATCGCGGGTCATGATGTCATTTCGGCCGCAGCCGAAGTCAGGGCCAGACTCGGCGTTGTCTTCCAGTCACCAAGTCTCGACGGCAAGCTGACCATTCTGGAGAATCTCCGTTGTGGCGGCGCCCTTTACGGGCTTACGGGAACGGAACTCGAATCCCGCATCATTGAGGCCACAAAGGCCCTCAACCTGACGGACCGACTTAATGACATTGTCGAGACCCTCTCCGGCGGACTTCAGCGCCGGGCTGAAATCGCCAAGTGCCTCCTGATCCGTCCGGAGGTGCTTCTACTCGACGAGCCCTCCACGGGACTCGACCCTGGAGCCCGCCTCGATCTCTGGGCTTCCTTGGAAAAACTCCGCAGTGAACACGGTGTCACCGCTCTCTGCACTACTCATCTCATGGAGGAGGCGGCGCGAGCCGATCGGGTCGGCATCGTCAGTTCCGGAAAACTTGTCGCCCTTGGCACTCCCGATGAACTCACCGCGGCCATTGGCGGCGATGTGATCAGCCTCGGAGCTTCCAAAGAAACCGGAGCCGATCAACTCGCCAAACTCATCACCTCGAAGACCGGCATACCCGCCACAGTCGTGGAGGGAGAGGTTCGCATCGAGCATGTCGAGGCCTATGCGCTTGCAGCACGGCTGGCCGGGGAATTCCCAAAAGAGATCACCTCTCTCCGCATCGCTCGTCCCACCCTGGAAGATGTCTTCATCGCGAGGACAGGGCGCCTCTTTGCAGATCAGGATCTGGAGCCCGACATGAATGCGCCCGTTAAGAAAAAGAAGCACTGAGTTGCCAAAACAGTTCCTTATGAAACCCACACGCCTTCTCTGGACTCCCGCCCTCGCCTTCTGGTGGCGCGATGTCATTCGCTTCCTGCGTCAGCGTAACCGCATCATCGGGGCCCTTGCCACTCCGCTTGTCTTCTGGCTGCTTGTCGGTTCAGGTTTCGGACCTTCCTTCCGCAATCCCGGAGCCCTGACGTCCGCCGCCGCCACGGGCAGCTATCTGGCCTATTTCTTTCCCGGCACGCTGGTGCTGATCATGCTCTTCACCGCGATCTTTTCGACGATCTCAGTCATCGAGGATCGAAGGGAGGGATTCCTGCAGGGCGCCTTGGTTGCACCCCTCTCCCCCGCCGCGATTCCACTCGGAAAGTTCCTGGGAGGAACGACCCTAGCGGTGCTTCAGGCAGCACTGTTCTGCGTACTTGCCCCGCTGGCAGGCCTGCCGATCGGTTGGCATCAGGCGGCACTACTCCTGCCAGCCCTCGTTTTTGTCGGCTTCGCAATGACAGGGATGGGCTTCCTCGTTGCCTGGCCGATGGACTCAACCCAAGGATTTCACGCGATCATGAATATCTTCCTGATGCCCCTCTGGATGATGTCGGGAGCCCTCTTTCCCATGCCTGCGGGAACCGGCTGGCTCTACTGGGCCGGAGCGCTCAACCCCGTCAGCTACGGAGTCACGGCAATCCGTTCGTCCTTTGCTGCGACCAGCGGAACGGCACTGCCCACCGGATATCTGACAGGCCTCGTCGTCACGGCGCTTTTTGCAGCCGTGATGTTTGTGATTAGCGTCAGTCTGGTTGCCAAGCGCTCCAAGCGCAACTGAGTCAAACCGTCCTATCCATGGGGAACCTGCCTGACTTACTTGAAGAGCTGAAGTCAGCCGTGCTCTGCGGTGATGGGGCGATGGGCACGCTTCTGGCCGAGAGGGGTGTTCCTGCGGGAAACTGCTTTGAGGAGCTCTGCCTCTCCCAACCGGAAACGATCTCCTCCATTCACCGCGAATACCTGGAGGCCGGAGCACAACTCATCACCACCAACTCCTTCGGAGCGAATGCACGCAAGCTACTCACGTTCGGTCTCGAAGGACGTGTGGGCGACATCAACAGAGCGGCCGCCCGCTTGGCTCGGGAGGCTGTGGATGCCTCCGGTAGGCCGGCTCTGGTTGCCGGAAGTGTGGGCCCCCTTGGTTCTCACCAAGCGGAAGCCGGCCAGAACCAAGAAGTTCTTTTCCGAGAGCAGATCAGCGGACTGCTCGAAGGAGGTGCGGATTTAATCCTGCTGGAGACCTTCCAGGATCCCGAGGAGCTCTCGCTAGCACTGCAAGTGGCCAAATCACTCGGCAACAAGCCGGCCATCACCCTGATCGCCTCTCCCGAGAGCGGCCGCTTGCCCGGCGGAGCCTGGATCGGAGATGTCCTGGAATCCCTTGGTGAACAGGGTGCGGACCTGGTCGGTCTGAACTGCGTGAACGGTCCCCAGGCGATGCTCCGCCTTGTCGAAAAAATCGCACCCTCCCGCCCTCTTGCCGTCTATCCAAATGCCGGACGCCCTACCTATCAGGAAGGCCGCATCGCTTACGGCACGACACCCGAATATTTCGCGGATCTAGGCCGCCGGATGGCCGAGGCCGGCGCCGCCTTGGTCGGTGGATGCTGCGGAACATCTCCTCTTCATATCAAGGCGCTCAGCAAAGCGCTGCAAGGTCTCAAACCGACAGTACGACAAACAACGGGAGTCGTCACCAGTCTAGAATCACCCCCGGCTCCGGAACCCACCGAGAAAAGCATTCTCGACCTGATAGCCGGAGGAAAAACCGTGATCGTCACGGAACTGGATCCTCCCAAGACACTTCCTTTGGAAAAATTCTTCGTTGCCGCCGAAGCACTCACCCGGGCGGGAAGCGACGCCATCACTCTGGCGGACAATTCACTAGCTATCCTGAGGGTCAGCAATTTCGCTGTAGCCGCAATGTTGAAGCAAAGGGGAATCACCCCCCTTCTGCACGTGAGTTGCCGAGATCGCAATGTGATCGGCCTCCAGAGTGAACTCCTCGGCATGGCTGCTATGGGAATGCGCCATGTGCTCGCCCTGACAGGAGATCCCGCCAAGGGAGGAGACCATCCCGACGCAACCTCTGTCTATGATGTCAACTCCGTTGGCCTTCTGGAGATCATCCGCAGACTGAACGAAGGCTACACACTGGCCGGGACCGACCTGCAAGCGCGGCCTGATCTCATTGCGGGATGTACCTTCAATCCCAACGCCCGGAGTCTCGACACGCAGATCCAGCGTCTCGAGCGCAAGATCAATGCCGGCGCGCGCTATGTGATGACTCAGCCGGTCTTTGAAACTGCCCTGGTCGAAGAGACCGCAAGACGGACGGCCCACTTCGGAGTGCCGGTCTTTATCGGCGTCTGGCCCCTGCTCAACGGACGCCAGGCCAAGTTCCTCCATAACGAGGTGCCCGGCATCACGATCCCCGCTCCCGTTATGGCTAGGATGGAAGGTCTCGAGGGAGCTGAGGGACGCAAGGAAGGCGTAACCGTCGCCAAAGAAGTCACCCGTTCCGTTCTGGACCACTTCCCCGGGATTTATTTCATGACCCCGTTCCTGGCCTACCAGACCACTGAGGAACTCTCCTCATTCGTCAGAGGACGCTGATCCTCAAATGCAGTCGGGGCTCGAACGAGCCATATTCCCAAGAAAAAGCCCCTCTGCCTAAGCAGAGGGGCTTGGAATAATTAAAGAACGGAAAGAAGTTTACTTCTTCGGCTTCAGCTTAGCCTTGGTCTTGGCGACGACCTTCTTGACCGCGGTCTTTTTCTTGGGGGCCTCGACCTGCTTGGCTCCTTTGGCAATACGGGTGTTCAGACGGCTCTTCTTACGGGAAGCGACATTCTTGTGGATGGCCCCTTTCTTGGCAGCTTTATCAAGCGCGGAGGAAAAGTTCTGGAAGAGGGCTGTCACCTCATCGACACCTGCATGGAGGGCGGCGCGCAGTTTTTTCTCCTCGGTCTTGAGACGGCTCAGGACGCTCGTGTTGCGGGCCTCGCGCTTGACGGTCTGGCGCTTGCGCTTGAGTTCGGAGTTGCTTTTTTTGACTACTACTTTGCTTGTTGCCATAGGAAAGGTGTTGGGTGTCTTGAGTGGGTACGGTGGATAATCAAATGGTGCCAGTAGCAGGATTCGAACCTGCGACCAAGGGCTTATGAGTCCCCTACTCTACCGCTGAGCTATACTGGCGATGAGGGCGAAGCGTACCAATTCACCACATCTCTTCAAGGGAGAATATGAAGCGGTGGAGATTGCTCTCCACTAAGCAAAGCACTTATTTGCCTCCGGTCACATAGGAAGCAGGGAAAAATACCCGACTAATCTATTGACAACTTTCTGCAGAAGTCCTACTACACACCCTGTCAGTACAACCATAAAACCAAAACTAAATGAACAAAACACTTACACTCCTCGCAGTTGTGATTGCTTCCGCAGCGACCTCGTTCGCTGGCGAGGCAGTCTCCTCCAAGAAAGTCGTCGTCGCCCCTCAGGAAGATCTCTTCCGTGCCGGTGAAGTCCAGCTCGACGTCTTCGCAGCCGGTGCAGCAGGTCGCTACAATGGCGGATCTGTTAACGGCTTCGGCGGCGGTCTCGGCTTGAACTACTTCTTCACGAAGTACTTCGGTATCAGCATCGATGATACCCTCACCAGCCTCAACGGCAACGGCCACGTCTACAACAGCACTCAGGCTGACCTGATCGCCCGTCTGCCCATCGAGAGCCTCCACCTTGCTCCTTACGCCCTCGTTGGCGGCGGTGCAACTTGGGGCACTCAGAGCCAAGGCGACGGCAACGTTGGTGGTGGTCTTGAGTACCGCATCAACCGCGGCATCGGCCTCTTCGCTGATTCCCGTTACCTCTACGGTAACAAGGGTCTCAACGAGAGCCTTACCCGCGCTGGTCTCCGCTTCATCTTCTAAGAATCTCTTAGAATAAGAACACTTCAAAAGGCCCCGGAGGAAACTCCGGGGCTTTTTTTGTTTTTCCTGAATGTGCCCCTTTCTCATCCTTTACCAAATCATAGCCACTTCGTTGACGCTTCATCAGAGAAGGGCTAAGTTCTCCACTCCCGATAGCCTGATCCCATGACAACACCTGCGCTCTCCGACACTACCACCCGACGCGTTGTCGTGGGTATGAGTGGAGGAGTGGACTCCAGCGTGGCTGCCTACCTGCTGAAAGAGCAGGGATGGGAGGTTATCGGCGTCACCATGAAGCTCTGGCCACAGGACTGCATGTCCCGCGCGGAGGACAAGTGCTGCGGCCCCCAAGCGATCGCCGATGCACGTGGCGTGGCCCATGCGCTAGGGGTGCCTCACTACGTGATCGATGAGGCCGTGCCCTTCGAGCGGTTGGTGATCGATTATTTTGCCGATGAGTACAAGGCTGGACGCACCCCGAATCCCTGTGTCATGTGCAATGAGAAGCTCAAGTTCGGAAATCTCTGGGACAAGGCGACCGCCCTAGGAGCCGCTTACATAGCCACGGGCCACTATGCCTCCGTCGAGCATCCCGAGGATAAAGACAAAAATAACAAGCAGGAGGCTCCGATCCTACGCAAAGGACTCGACCCCAAGAAGGACCAGTCCTATTTCCTCTTCAGCCTGCGCCGAGAACAACTTGCGCGCGCCCTCTTCCCTCTCGGTTCCCTTACCAAAGAGGAGATCCGGGGCATCGCGCGCAAGCTGGGCCTCAAGGTCGCCGACAAGGAGGACAGTCAGGAAATCTGTTTCGTTCCGGGCAAGGATTATAAGGCCTTCCTCAAAGATCGTTTTATAGATCGCGGCGAGACCTTCCAGCCGGGCGGTTTTTACGACATGCAGGGAAATCACATCGGACCGCATGATGGCATTGAGCTCTTCACGATAGGCCAGCGCAAGGGGCTTCCCGGAGGCGCAGGAACTCCCCGTTATGTCATTGATATCGACGCCGCAAGCGGCCGTGTCGTCCTGGGGGGTGAGGAGGATCTGCTTTGCGAGGAGTTCCTTGTCAATCGGACCAACTGGCATGGAGAGGCACCCTCAACTCCCAGGAGAATTTCGGTGAAAGTCCGCCACGGTCACTCAGGAGACCTGGCCGAAGTAACTGCTGGGGAGAATGACACTGCGGTCATCCGGCCGCTCCAGCCCCTGCGTGCCGTTACTCCAGGACAAGCCGCCGTCTTCTATGAAGGTGACCGCGTCATCGGTGGCGGATGGATTGCCCGACGGACCACCATCACTTCTGCCATGCACCAGGATATCTCCTCCTCCGTCTCCGCATGAAAAAGCTGCCCGTAAAGCCTCGGAAAGCTCCTCAAAAAAGAGCTGCCACCAGAGGCACCAAATCCGCTTCCTTTGATTCCATTGCCGATGTGATCGAAGAGATCCGCGCGGGACGCATGGTCATCGTCACCGATGACGAGGATCGTGAGAATGAAGGAGATCTCGTCATGGCCGCCTCCAAGGTCACTCCTCAGGCGGTGAATTTCATGGCAACCCACGGTAGGGGACTCATCTGCGTCCCCATCACTGAGAACCGAGCTGCCCATCTTGGCCTCCAGCGCATGGTGGCCCATAACCGGGAACTCCATGCCACCGACTTCACCGTCTCGGTCGATGCCTCGCACGGCACCACGACCGGCATCAGCGCCCGCGACCGTGCGGCGACGATTAAGGTATTGGGAAATTCCAAAACTGGCTCGAAGGATCTCCGTCAACCGGGACACATTTTCCCGCTTCAGGCCGCGGAGGGGGGGGTGCTTAAACGTGCCGGTCACACCGAGGCGGGAGTCGATCTGGCACGACTCGCGGGACTCGACCCATCGGGCGTCATCTGCGAGATCCTGAATGAGGATGGCTCGATGGCGCGGCTACCTGACCTTTTAAAATTCAAGAAGAAGCATGGGCTCAAGATCTGCTCGATCAGAGACCTGATCGCCTACCGCCGCAAAAGCGAGAAGCTTGTCCGCAGGGAACAGGAGATCGAGATGCCGACAGATTTCGG
>JBAXXS010000064.1:0-11479 GCA_037127835.1 Verrucomicrobiota bacterium
GAGATCGCGGTAGATGGCGCTCATGAGTCGCGCAGGACGCATGAGGCGCCGTTGATTAACGCTCATCTCCGCCCAGGCGAGTTCTGCCTTGGCAAAGTAGGAGTCGGCCCGCTCAGCCTGATGATTAAGCAGGTGGGTTATTTCCGGCGAGTGACGTGACTGGAGAATGTCTTTTTCGCTTATGCCGAAGCGCTCCAGATCCTCCAAGGGTATATAGAGACGCCCCATTCCGGCGTCCTCGGCGACATCCCTCAGGATGTTGGTGAGTTGCAGGGCAATCCCCAACTGCTCTGCATAGCTCTCCACTTCCGCTCCCTGCGCTCCGAAGATCTGAGCGCTGGTCAGTCCCACAGCCGAGGCGACGCGGCGGCAGTAGATTTCCAAATCCTTGAAGGTCGCGTAGCGTTTCTGCTCCGGATCCCCTATGTCCATGAGCATCCCTCGCACGATTTCTGCTAGAAAATTTCGATCCAGATTTCGTCTCTGAATCATGGCCTCGAAATCCTCTGGGAGTCTTATAGAAGTCTCATTTCTAAACTCAATCGCACTCAGCCAAGACTCCAGTGAGTTCTGTTTCTTAGTAACCTCGAGGGAACGACTGTCGGCGATATCATCGACCAGGCGGCACCACTCCCCGAACAGGATCGCATCGGCACACCGGTCCCCGGGTAGCAGCAGAAGTGCCGGGATCAGATTGGAAGAACGCCGGGGCCGTGAGCCCCGGAGCCTGCGCGGGATGCTGAGTGCGGGGGTTGATGATTCCATGGGGCTGATGAGTACCACTATCCATCATTACTGAATCTTTCAGCTTTTAACTTTTTCCTCTGACGCGGAGTGTGAGGGAAGGATGACTCTCCCCAACCAAATCACCATAGCCCGGATCTTGCTGATCCCGGTCTTTGTCGTGCTTGCGATCTACTACGGGAAGACGGCGGCTGCAGGTCACCCTGATGAGAATCTTCGCTTTGCAACCATTGCCGTTTTTCTTGCGGCCTCCCTGAGTGACGGGATCGATGGATGGCTCGCCCGCCGCTTTCACCTCAAGTCACGCCTAGGAGCCATCCTGGATCCGATCGCCGACAAGGGGTTGATGTTGACGGCAATCATCACCCTAAGTGTCACGAAGTGGCCCTACGAACTCCCTGTGTGGTACCCGGTGCTCGTGATCGCCCGTGACATCATCATTGTGGTCGGGTGCGCCATCCTGCGTCTGCTGAACGATCATCTGGAAGTGAGGCCCTCTCATTTGGGCAAGGCCTCCACCTTCCTGCAGATGCTGACCGTTGCCGTCGTCATGTTGCAGTGGAGCCACTGTGATCCGGTGGTCTGGGTCTCCGGAGCAATCACTCTTCTGAGTGGTATCGGCTATGTCGCCTCCGGCATCAAGCAACTCCAGGATGGCGGACACACGGTTCCCGTGACACCCTCGGATAAACCGGCTTCCTGAGCCGGGCCAACACTTTATTTTTTCATGAGACGAGTCGCTATTGTCGGTCGCCCCAATGTGGGCAAATCCTCCCTCTTCAACCGTCTCATGGGACGGAGGGTTGCGATTGTCCATGATCAGCCGGGAGTGACCCGCGATCGTCTCGCTGGAATCTGCAAGACGGGCCCCGCGCCCTTCGAGATCATCGATACCGGTGGTATCGGCGATGCCCCTGATCCCGATTTCGCCGAGGCGACCCATGTGGCCGCGCAGGTCGCGATCGCGAGTGCCGATCTACTCCTCTTTGTTGTAGACGGCCGCGCCGGCCTCACACCTTTGGATCGCGAGCTGGCCCGGATGCTGCGATCCGGAGGGCGCCCCCTCATCCTGGTCATCAACAAGATCGATCAGGAAATGCATGAGTCGCTGGTCGCGGATTTTTTCCAACTCGGCTTTCCGGAGGTGCTGACAATCAGCGCCGCCCATGGACGCGGCACCATTGATCTGCTCGAGATGATCGGCGGCAAGCTCGGTGATATGGCTTCCGTTGCTGTCACCGAACCCGAGGATCTCTCAGCGCCCCGACTGGCGATTGTTGGGCGTCCGAATGTCGGGAAATCCTCACTCCTCAACCGGTTGCTCGGCGAGGAGCGCAGCATCGTTAGCGATATCTCCGGAACCACCCGCGACGCCCTTGATGTCCGCTGTGAGTTGGGCGGCGAGCCCTACATTCTCGTGGATACTGCCGGACTCCGTCACCGTTCCAAGCCCGACACCTCGGTGGAGATCTTCAGCGCGATGCGCTCCGAGGAAGCGATTCGACGGGCTGATGCAGGACTGCTCGTGGTCGATGCCACCGAGGGAGTCACCACTCAGGATAAACGCATCGCCGGCATGCTTCAGGAATCGTACAAGGCCTGCATTATCCTTCTCAACAAATGGGATCTCGTCAGCAAGGAGGACGGAGGGCGCGCTTCCCAAGGCGAACAGTCCGACGTGATCCGGAAGAACCTCTTCTTCCTCGATTACGCGCCGGTGGTCTGCATCTCGGCAAAGACAGGCCAAGGGTTCAGCCGGATTTTCACCGCGCTCAAGAGTGTCCGCCAGGAAACTGAAACCCGGATCTCGACGGGAGAGCTGAACCGATTCTTCCGAGACACCTTCGAGCAGCACCCTCCTCCCTCCAAGTCGGGCAAGCGCTTCAAGCTCCTTTACGCCACCCAAGTGTTGCCGGCGATCGTACGGCCGTTCAGCCCGCCCGAGTTCCTGCTCTTTGTGAACGATCCCGATCTCATCACGGATGCTTACCGCGAATACCTCTTCAACCAATTCCGGGCACGCTGGCCCTTTCCCGGTGTCCCGATCCGCCTCCGCATGAAGGGACGCGATAGCCGTGAGGTTCAGGATCGCAAAAAGGAGGGCCGCACGATCACTAATGCCGCCATCGCCGCGGAGGATGCAGACTCAGTCAGGGAGAATAAAGAGCATAAGGAGAACGGGGGTGCTAAGGAGAATAAGGGAAAAAAGGAAACTCAGGAGAAAGCCCCGCGTCGCCCTCTCCTCAAGGCGGTGCCACGTCCCCGTCGCGCCCCCTCACACAAGCCACAAAAGCGCCTCGGCGGGAAAAAGACAGCAGCTCCACGCAAGGGAAGAGCCCCACGTCGGTAGATCTCTTCAATCAAATATTTTATCACGCAGAGGCGCGGAGGCGCGGAGGCGCGGAGGTCCTGAGGCGCGGAGAAAGATGAAAAGAAAAACAGGAATCCATGGGACTGCCTTTGCTGTCCGTTCCGTTATGGCTGCTTTCCCTGAAATTCTTTTCCGCTCTGCGTCTCTGCGTTTGCTAGCCCGGCCGTTGCTACGCATTTGAACTCAGGCTTTCCCAAGCCACTCGCCCCTATCGGGGCTGCTTCGCAGTTCTATCAGCTCCCGCCAGTCGCTGATTTGTTACGGCTGCGGGAGAATATTCTTTCAGCCTGTTTCTTTCGCGTGATCGTTTGAAAGTTGAGGCATTGACTCTAGGTCTGGCTCCCGATACTTCAGTTCTCCATGAACAGCTTCCCTTTTCCCGCTGAGCCTTCCGAGAAGCAAAATCTCATCGAGAGTGCTATCGGCCGCTGGCTCGTCGTAGCGCTGCCGGTCGTCCTGATAGGTCACCTTTTGGGGGCCTTTGCTATTGTTGCGGCGCTGATGTCGGCCAACTTCAATATCCTCGGCTGGCTGGAGTAGGGCAGAAAAAGCTGAAAGCTGAAACTTGAAACCTGAATGGGTTCAAGTAGGTACGGTTAAGTAGTTGCCACTCCTAAGTATTAATGGCCCCTTTAGTTGAGGTTTTGGGGCAGTATGCCCTTTTCTTGTAGAAAGGTATTTATCTGAAACCTATTCAGGTCTCAGCTTTCCAGTTTCATCCCTCTCTTCCTACGGCTCCGGATGTGCCACAGCAGATCCTCTTTCTGCAGGGTGTGAACCGATCTGACCGTGATTGACGTAGGCATGGCCATGGAGATGGGCCATCGCAACGCACAGGCAGCCCCCCCCTATAATGATCACCCCGGCGATGTAGACCCAGAGGAGTAAGAACATCATGCCCCCCATCGCCCCATAGATGGCGTTGTAGTTGATGAGTTTCGGGACAATGTTGACGAAGAAGGCCTGACCTACTTGCAGGAGAATGGCGACGAGCAGAGCCGGGATCCAGATCTGGACAAAGCGTATCTTTTGACGCGGAGCGAGCATGAAGAGCACGGTGAAACAGTAGAAGAGCACCAGAGTGCCCCCGATATAACGGCTGAAATCCACGACGGCCAGGGCATGTTCGACATTAAAAAGAGGGAAGTGTTCGTTGAGCGCGGCATCCAGCGAATGCAGCAGTCGAGCCACTCCCTGCAGCACTGCGGGAACAATTGTGCCAAGGAGGAGAGCGCCCGACATGGCCATGATCATCATGAGGTTTTTCACCGGCATCTGCCACCAGGGTAGTCGGCGTGTTCCCCAGGCGTGGTTGATAGAGAGTACGAGAGAGTGGAAAAATCGCAGGGAGGCCCAGACCAGAATCAGGATCGAGACGATGCTGACGCTCCCTCTGGCTTTTTCCAGACCACTCACCATGCTCCATAGCAGTTCCTGTTGTTCCTCCCCGATGGGAACGAAACGGTGGATGGTGGTCAGGGCCGTGTCCCCGGGGAAGAAATAGGAACCGATGGTCAGCAGGAGTGCGACAAGGGGAACAAGTGAGAAAAGTGCGTAATAGGCGAAGGCTGCTGCGTTCTCCCCGCCGCTGATGCGCGTGTAGATTGTCGCCGTCTCACGGATAAGTCTCCAGAGATGGACTGCGGATTTGGCGACACACCTTGGAATCAACTTCTTTCGGTCACCATCGATCGTTGTCATGGAAAAGGAACTATGGACAACTAAGGGCTGCTGGGGACTAGGAGACCAAGGATTATGGACTCAGGCGTTCGATGATCCACTCGGTGCTGCTCGTTGACTCCACCTGCACAGGACGGCGGTAGCGTAGGCGGTCATGGAGTCGGTTCGGCCTGCCCTGCCAAAACTCGATTGTCCGAGGGGAGACTTGGTAGCCGCTCCAGAAATCGGGCACAGGTATCTCTTCTCCTGAGTAGCGCACTTCCAATTCTGCTGCCTGTCGATCAAGCGTCTCGCGGTCGGGGAGCACCATGCTCTGGCGGGAGGCCCATGCTCCGATGCGACTGCCCCGCGGACGACTCGCGAAGTAGGCATCCGTCTCCGAGCGGGGCAGAAGCGAGGCAACCCCATTGATGTGAATCTGACGCTCGAGGGGCTCCCAGTAGAAGAGCAGAGAGACGGAATTATTTGACGCAATCTGCAGGGCCTTGCGGCTGCCCATATTGGTGAAGAAGCGGAAACCGGTCTCATCGTATCCCTTCAGCAGTACGACACGGGAGGAGACCTCTCCTTCCGGAGAACTTGTGGAAAGAACCATGGCGGTCGATTCCAGAACTGCCGGGCAGGCCGTCGCCTCATCCAGCCACGCGTGGAACTGGACGAACGGATCGGGGGCGAGGTCAGCACTCCGGAGTTCGGCATGATGGTAGTCACGCCGGAACGAGGCCACGTCGAGAAGGTCGGGGCGAACGGATTGTTCCATTGCGTGATCATGCAACAGGCACCGCCACGGAGGCACCCCTAAAATTGAACGCAAATTGCTTTTGACAGAAGAAGGTCCGCGAATCATTCTTCTAATCCGCTTTTTCTCGAAAAGCATCGTAGCATCGTCGTCGCTATTAATTAGTAGCGACCGGTGTAACGGTCATTGCTTTTAAGGAGTTGCGGAAACGACCCTAGCATCCCGAAGGTCGCTGTTCTTTCAACAACTTGGCCGGTCTTAGGACCGGGCAGGCCCATGTAGCTCAGTTGGTAGAGCACGTCCTTGGTAAGGACGAGGTCACCGGTTCAATCCCGGTCATGGGCTCCAGAGGAACGAATCACCAAAAAACAAAAACAACCAGCACAACCCAACATTATGGCAAAAGAAGCCTTCAAACGCGAAAAAGATCACGTGAACATCGGCACGATCGGGCACGTTGATCACGGCAAGACCACCCTCACCGCCGCCATCACCACCGTGCTGGCCAAGACCGGCAAGGCCCAGGCACGCGCCTACGACCAGATCGATGCGGCTCCCGAGGAAAAGGCACGCGGTATCACGATTTCCACCGCCCACGTCGAGTACGAGAGCGACAAGCGCCACTACGCCCACGTCGATTGCCCGGGACACGCCGATTACGTCAAGAACATGATCACCGGTGCCGCCCAGATGGACGGTGGTATCCTTGTCGTCAGCGCTGCAGACGGCCCGATGCCCCAGACCCGTGAGCACATCCTGCTTGCCCGTCAGGTTGGCGTTCCTTCCCTTGTCGTCTTCATGAACAAGGTCGACCTTGTTGACGATCCAGAGCTCCTCGACCTCGTCGAGATGGAGGTCCGCGATCTCCTCACGTCCTATGACTTCCCAGGTGACGAGATTCCCATCATCAGGGGCAGCGCCAAGAAGGCACTCGAGGGAGACGCCGAGCAGGAGAAGAACATCCTCGCCCTCATCGAGGCCGTTGATACCTACATCCCGATGCCTGAGCGTCCGAAGGATCAGCCATTCCTCCTCCCTGTCGAGGACGTGTTCAACATCGAAGGTCGTGGCACCGTGGCCACCGGCCGCGTCGAGCGTGGTATCCTGAAGAAGGGTGAGGAAGTCGAGATCGTTGGTCTCAAGGACACCCAGAAGACCACCGTTACCGATATCGAAATGTTCCGTAAGCTCCTCGACACTGCAGAGGCCGGCGACAACGTCGGAATTCTGCTTCGCGGTATCAAGAAGGAAGACATCGAGCGTGGACAGGTCATCGCCAAGGTCGGCTCCATCAAGCCCCACAAGAAGTTCAAGGCCGAGATCTACGTCCTGAGCAAGGAGGAAGGTGGTCGCCACACCCCGTTCTTCACGAACTATCGTCCTCAGTTCTACTTCCGCACCACCGACGTCACCGGCTCTGTCAAGCTGCCCGAGGGTGTCGAGATGGTCATGCCTGGTGACAACGTCGCCATCGAGGTCGAACTCGGTAGCCCGATCGCCATGGAGAAGACAATCCGCTTTGCAATCCGTGAAGGCGGCCGTACCGTCGGTGCGGGTCGTGTCTCCGAGATCATCGAATAACACATCGCAAGAGCCTAGGCCAGTAGCTCAATTGGTAGAGTAGCGGTCTCCAAAACCGTTTGTTGGGGGTTCGAGTCCCTCCTGGCCTGCTCTGCATCCTTCGCTCTTTTCAATCGCCTCCGCACTTCCTGATCCCCTTGTATGGCAAATAAATTATTCTCCTACTTCGGTGAAGTCCGTACGGAACTGACGAAGGTGCAGTGGCCTTGGGATGACAGCGAGCGCGGATTCCGCAAGTACAAAGAGCTTTGGGATTCCACGTTGGTTGTCATTATCGCCATGCTTCTGGTCGGCGGTTACATCTCTTTCTTCGATTTCATCACCATCAATGTGGTCGGATTCCTGACCAAGCCCTAACCGGCACACCCCCGGTTTCTACCAAATTATCCGCTCATGGCATTAGCCCCGAAAGACCAGTGGTTCGTTGTTCACGTCCTCTCCGGACAGGAAAAGAAAATCCACGCCAATATCGTCAAGAGGATCGCCACCGAGGAGCTCGGCGACCATGTCTTCGAGGTGCTCATTCCCACCGAGCGGGTGCAGGAGATCAAGCGTGGTAAAAAGACTGAGACTACGCGCAAATTCTTTCCAGGTTACCTCATCGTCAACATGCATCTCCTCGATGAGAACAACGAACTCATCGACAAGGCCTGGTACTTCATCAAGGACACCACCGGAGTCATTGGATTCGCCGGCACCAAGGACAAGCCCATCCCTATGCGGCAGAAAGAGGTCGAGGCCATGCTTTCTCAGATGAAAGAGCGCGAGGACACCGTCACCGCCAAGGTCATTTATGAGGTCGGCGACAAGGTCAAGGTCTCCGACGGCCCCTTCCAGAACCAGCAGGGCATCGTTGAGGAAGTCGACCCCGAGCGCGGCAAGCTCCGCGTCAGTGTCAGCATCTTCGGCCGCGATACGCCGGTGGAGCTGGAGTACTGGCAAGTCGAGAAAGCCTAACCGTTCTGACGGCGGCTTTGGGCGGATTGCGGCTTTATTGTTCGCTTGCGGTATGAGGATATACAGCTGCGCGCGCATGCCTGGCACTCCATCCCAAATCCACTCGTCATAACCTCCCAAAGGATTAGGTTTTGGGTTAGGTTTTTATATTTATTGCATTGCCTCTGCGTTCTCTGCGCCTCTGCGCGAGAATATTTCTGATAAGGCTTCTCTACTTCGGGCTCAAGACGTGGGCCAGCATTTTTCTGGCTAGGACGAGATCACTGTAGGGGGTGCGCTTGCGCTGGTATTTCCGCTCAAGGACTTCGATCAGCGACTCGACATCAGCAGCCGGCGGCTTGGTCTTCTTGTTGTCGTAATAGGTCCAGCGCTCCTCGTCAGACCGCTTGGTCTGGAAGCGGAAGAGGCTGGCTTCTTTGATGACACGGAGTTCCCGTTTCACTCCGTCCTCATCGCGAACTTTCCATTCATGGTTTCCTCTCATGGCTTGAACTGCTAGCTTCCCCTGCGTGCGCTCCCTCGGGAAGATCTTTCTCTACCTTCTGCTCGTCCTGATCGGCGGGGCCCTGGCTGCACCCCTAGCCTGGCATCTGATCCAGATGCTCCCGCCTCATTTTCTCAGCGGTCTGATCGGACAGGTCCAGGGAATGCCCTTCCACCGCTATCTCTCACGCAGCCTGCAGGTAGCTGCCATTCTGTTGCTCTGGCCACTGCTGCGGTCACTACGGATTCGTTCGTTTGCAGAGCTCGGTCTGCATGGCAGTGGCCGTCCTCTGAAGGATCTGATGGTAGGTTTGTTTTCCGGAGCCTTCTGCATCCTGCTTCTGGAGTCAGCTGCTCTTTATTCCGGAGCCTTTGTTATCCATCCCGGCTGGAGCGCGGGATTGATGGGTACTCTTCCCCGGTTGCTATTGACCGCCGCTGTTGTCGCGACGTTGGAAGAGTTTCTTTTTCGCGGCGTGCTTTTGGGATTTTTCCGTCAGGTGATGGTTCCGTCCGCGGCCATCTTTCTCTCGTCCATTATCTTTGCCGGAGTTCATTTTTTGAATCTCCCTACGGCAGCATCGGGTGATGTTTCGCCTGCCTGGTGGTCCGGACTGTCGGTTCTCGGTTCCCTCGGGAGTTCGTTGCCACCGTTGCCTATTCTCGGATGGGCGTTTGCGACCCTCTTTGTGGCGGGGATTATTCTGGCATGGATGACGGTGCACACAGGCTCTCTCTGGGCAGCGATTGGACTTCATGGAAGCTGGATCCTAGGGCAACAGGTATTCAACTCTGTCGCCGGCTTCCGGGTGCAGCCTCCGGATGGTCTTTTGCCGCTGTTTGGTCCTTCTCAGTGCCACGGCATGGTGCCCGTAGGGCTGATCCCGCTGGGGGCATTGCTGCTCGCGGGCTTTCTGGCTGTGATCCTGCTACGTCACCGCAGGCAACCGCCACTTTATCCCCTTGGGAACCGGTGATTATACATTGCTCCGCCGAGCCGGGGCATCGTTTCTGAGTTCACTGTTGAGCCTGATTTACCCGGCTCATTGCGCATCCTGCGGGTGTAGCCTTGGGGATAGTGGGAACAAGGACGACTTTCTCTGCGTGGAATGCAGGAACGGAATTATGGCTCCCCCGGAACATCTTTGTCCGATGTGCTCCCATCCAATGCTCGGTTTGGTGACTTGTCCGAACTGCGATGATCGCAGCTGGCACCTCTCCGCTATCGTGGCCGCTTGCCGCTATGATGGAGTAGCGGGAGAGTTGGTGAAACGTTTCAAGTACGGTCGCGATCGGACACTTGCCCCTGTGCTGAGTCTTCTCTTGGTTGATGCGATGAACGATCCAAGACTGGATGGCAAGCGATTCGATGCCATCGTCCCTGTGCCTTTGCATCTCTTGCGGGAGCGCGAACGCGAGTTCAATCAGTCGTCTCTTCTGGCTGCTATGCTCGGTAAGCACCTTGGATGCCCTGTGAAAAATCTGCTGAAGCGTACCCGTGCCACGGCTCCCCAGGCTGGGCTCAGTCGTGCGGAGAGAATGCAGAATCTCGAGGGTGCCTTCGAGGTCAGGAAGATTCCACAAGAAGGGGCCTCTTTACTCCTGGTTGACGACGTTACAACGACGGGCGCTACGCTTGATGCTTGCGCCGACGTACTGATGGAAGCCGGAGCTGCAGAAGTCTGCGCGGTGGTGGTGGCGAGAGGCTGATCGGCAATGGGGAATAGGATATAGGTGATAGGGAAAAGGGGGATTCACCCGGATCTCTTCTTTTGTATTCTCTCCCTATTACCTATCCCCTAGACCCGATCCCCTATCAGGCTTCCCATTCCCCGCTGATTTGTTGCAGAATTGTTACCCATGACAATCTTCAAAAAGCCGACCCTTAAATTTTCGGGAAAAAATCGGCGAGAAATGCCTGAAGGACTTTGGACCAAGTGCCCTGGATGCTCCGAGATGGTCCATCATCTCGCGGTTGAGGAAAATCTGCGTGTCTGCCCCAAATGCGGTTATCACTTCGCCATGGGGGGTCAGGAGAGGATCTCTACACTGGTGGATGAAGGGACCTTTGAAGAGACAGATGTCACGATGTCCTCGGTGGATCCACTCGGATTCAGGGGAGTCGCCACCTACGAGGATCGTCTCAAGACCTATCGGGAGAAGACCGGACTCGTTGATGCCGTGATCAGCGGTTCAGGGCTCATGGGAGGTCATCCCGTCGGGTTGGCCGTGATGGATTTCTCCTTTCTGGCGGCCACCATGGGCTCCGTAGTCGGCGAGAAGATTACCCGCATTATCGAGGCCTCCACCAAGGCTAAGCGGCCCGTGATCATTGTCTGTGCCTCTGGCGGCGCCCGTATGTACGAGGGGATGCTCTCCCTTATGCAGATGGCCAAGACCAGCGGTGCCCTGGCCCGTCACAGCGAGGCAGGGCTACCCTATATCGCCGTCCTGACGAATCCTACAACGGCTGGAGTCATGGCCAGCTTCGCCACGCTCGGTGATATAGCTCTGGCGGAACCGAGGGCCATGATCGGCTTCGCCGGTCCGCGTGTGATCCGCGAGACTACGCATCAGGAATTGCCCGAGGGATTTCAGACCGCCGAGTTTCTGCTTGAGCACGGCCTGATCGACGAGATCGTGCCTCGTTCCCGGATGCGGGAGACGATCATCACGATCATCGGGAATCTCATGGGCAAGTAGGGGGATGCGGGGAGAGGGATGAAAGCTGAAGGCTGAGACCTGAAGATGTTGCCCCTGCGAATATGGAATCTTTACATTCCATCTCTGCGATTTCCCCTAGATAGTGTAATCACGAGACGAGATTGTGCGTGTAAGTAGTTGATGGAAGAAGCAAATGCCTATCGACGCCATGATATAACGGATCGAGTTTGGGAGCTGCTTGAGACGCGTTTACCCGGTCG
>JBAXXS010000065.1:0-10810 GCA_037127835.1 Verrucomicrobiota bacterium
GTCGGAAGCTCCAACAGCAAAGCGACAAATGTCTTCCAGATTGCTTCCGCCTCCCTCCTTGGCAATGACTCCCTGTACGGCGTCGGCGCCCTGCACAATGTCCTCCAGGTCACCGGAACCGCACAAACCCTGACTGACGCACTCTTCCTGAAGACCGGTGCCAACGCGAATCTCGACCAGCTCGCCGTCAGCTCCGGAAACAACCTGGTACAACTCGGCGCACTTGCCGAAGCAGCCCTCCAGCATGGTGGTAATACCTTCACGCTCACCGGCGGGGCCGGGGCAGACACATTCGACCTCTCCAGTCTCGATGGTACGGCTAAAGTCTATGTCAACAGCTCAGCCAGCACATCTGGCGACTCCATCATCGCCGGCTCGGGAGGCAACACCCTTATCGGCGGAACCGCTGCATCAGCCAACAACTCCTTCCTCTTTACGGGCACGAATGCCATTTCTGCGCTGACCAGTGCCAGCATCATCGGCGGTGGCGGGACCAACACCCTCCGGGTGGATACCACAGGGGACTCCTTCTCACTCAGCAATGGCAAGTTCGTCATCGGCACCGATGCCAGCAAGGGCACCTACAGCAACCTCTCCGGACTCGATGTTCTTTATGTCAACGGATCTTCCGACACACTGAACCTGGATGGCGCTGATGCAGCCGGTATCACGACGATCATCGGCGGCAACGGCCCGACAACAATCGACGGCACCAATTACGTCAACGGCAGACAGAATCTCTACTGGGACATGAGCCAGAGTAATGGTGGGGATAGCCTCCTTGGGGGCGCTGTGGGCAATGGACTCGTCGGTAATGTCTTCATGATGGCCAACGGAGCCAATCTGGCCAACTCCACGATCATGGGTGCCATCCATAATGGCACCTCCGCAACCGATACCCTTCAGATCGTCCAAGGTGCCCAGACACTTGGAGATGATGTGTTTGCCAATGAGGCTAACTATGGGGGGAACATCGGCGCTCTGCTACTCGGCTCCAGCACACTCGGAGGCAACAACATCACCCTCGATGGAAATGCGGGAACGATGTTTGATGGGGGCTTGCAACCACTGAATGGCGCAGCTCTCACCGTCGTCGGAGGAACTCAAGCCGACACGATCGATGCAAGCACCTTCACCCAGAATCTCTGGATCAATGCCAGCAAGGGAGCGGGCGACAGCCTTGTTGCCGGAACCTCGGGTAATACCCTTATCGGTGCTACCTCGGGCGGTAATAACTTCGTCCTCGGATCGAGAATCAACGGTGCCTCCCTCGTCGGTGCCTCCAATGGACTGGATACCCTCCAGTTCACGGACCAAGTCACCATTTATTCGGGCGACCTCTCCACGGTCTCGAAGATCGGTTCCCTGGAGTTCCTCAATAGCAACAATACCGTGAATCTCGGCCTTGATGCGGCAAAAGCAGGAATCAAGACCGTTATCCTGGGACAGGGATATGACTCCCGCGGTGGGGACAACATCAGCGCTGCAGGATACGGCCTCACCCCCATCACCTTCGAGGTCACCGATCAGGACTACCTCGGCAAGTCGAATATAACCGGAGGCAACGGTGTCGACACCCTGCGCTTCAGCCGCGATGGAATCTCAGTAACCGACGGAGACTTTGCCAATCTCTTACAGATCGAGGTGATTCAGGCATCCCAAGTCGCAGGTAGCACCGGAAATCACTTCCTGATCGGAAACTCCTTTAGCGCCAAGTCGCTTATCGGCGGCACCGGCCGCGACACTGTTGACCTGACAGATCCGGGCTACACCCCAACTCAAACCACATCCTATGTTCTGGGTTCCGGCTACACCATCCTCACCTCCTCGGGAAATCTCCCGTACACCAAGATCATCGGCAAAGCCGGAGGCAATGAAGTCACCATCAGCGACACAGGCTCCTTCAAAGATGCCCTCTTCGCCAATCAGTCCAGCGCCAATATCGGCACGCTGAATCTCACCAGCGACACAAGCACCGGTGGGAATAGCGTTGCCCTCAGTTCGAATGCCGTGGCAGCAGGGATCACCAAGGTCAACCTAGGCGACGGGGGAGATACCTTCGACGCAACCAACTTCAAGAACAAGAACGGCCAGTCGGCCAATCTCACCATTATCGGCGGTGCCGGCGATGATCTGGTACAGACTTCCTTCGCCGAACTCGCCAACCTCACCTTCAACGGAAGCCATCAGGGCAACGACACCCTCCAGCTTGTCGGCACCAGCGCCCGCGCCATCACGGCTCTGAACGGTTCGTACGACGCCCTGGCTCTAAACGACGGTAACAACTTCGTCCAGTTGTCAGCCAACGGCGCCGGCATCTCATCGATCTTCGGAGGAATGGGCACCGACACGATCAATCTCTCGGCTCTCAATACCGGAATCAACGTGAGTGTTAACTACGCACAAATGACCAATGACTCGATTATTGGATCAGCCGGTACCGATACACTGACAGTGGACAACAATAACTCCCAAGGTGGAAACGACTCCTACTTCCAACGCAAGAAGTCAATCGAGGCAGTGGCACTAACCGATCCAAAAGGGGGGTTCAATCTTCTCCTCGGCACCAACGCCTACGCGGCCGGAATCAAGGCGGTCTATGGTTTCTCCGGTACTGATGCCGATACATTCAATGCCGCTGGTTTCGGGAGGGCACTGAACTTCGTCCTTCAAGACACTCTGGCCATGACACAAGATAAGATCACAGGTTCAGGCAAAGGTGACACCCTCTCCCTCGCCTCGACTCATCAGATCGTGAGTAACGACTACTTCAGCGGGATTACACCAGGGAGCATCACATCCTTCCAGTTGGGCAGCTCCCCTCTGACAGCAGGTGACACCATCGGCTCCTCCGTGCACCTGGGATCAGCAGCGCAGAATGCGGGAATCTCCTCTCTCTATGGCAGCACCAGTTTCAACGACACGCTTACCCAAGATTTTTCCTACGGAGAAAAAGCCCTTTTCTTCAAGACCAGCAGCGGGGATAACCTGATCCAGGTAGCAACCGCAGCACAGTTGAATCTGGACACCATCATCGGAGGCACAGGAAAAAACACCCTCCAGATCACCGAAGACAGCCAATCGATCAATATTGCAACTTATAAAAACAAGTCGAATATCCAGACCCTTGAGTTCGCGGGCGGATCAAACTCGCTCATTATAAGTGGCAGCATCAATCATGCTATTGGGAACACAGGGAGTGACACATTGAATGCTTCGACCATCTCAAATGCTGTCACTCTTGATGGAGGTGTTTCAGCCTCCACTGGATCTGGTGTCGATCTGCTGATTGGAAGCAATAGCAATGATGGTAATGGCAACACAAATACCTTTGTCTTGGCTAATTCGGCCGGAACTTACTACGGAACAACCAGTGAGGGGCAAGTCAATGCCACAAATTACGCTAAAATTGTGAATTATAGCAAAGGTGATACTCTTGTGCTTAGTCAGGCTGATTTGAGTGCTACAGGAGGACCAGGTGGAGTCGCCTGGGGTAACTATTCGTTTGGCAAAGCGGTGAATGGTGACGAGATCTACGGGGATGCTACCACCAAAGCCCATTTTGGATTCTATGATCAGGTCAACGGACAAACCATGCTGATCGCAGACATTCAAGCCGATAGTTATGGAGCCCTTGGTCCAATGAAAATTAGTTTCGTTTAAGTAGCCTAACATTCGGACTACACAGGAAGAGGTCAGTGGCAAAAACCGCCACGGGCCTTTTCTTTGTTGAAGACTGTTTCTCATTTTTGCTGAGCCCTCAACAATTACGACCACATCGTAGAGCTCAAGTACTTCGCCTTACCCTTCATATTCACTCATCCTATCGGGATTCAAATCCCGCTCTCTGAGATCACGCACGTCGTGGGTCGCAATGGAGTTTTGCTTCACATCGAGTTGAGCAACCACACCTGATAATCACCCGCCACGAAACAGTCCTGGTGTCACTCTCGCGTGATTGATATGTGACACGATTGTCTCACTCCCAAGGATGACAAGATGGGATAATTATGCGTTGATAGAGATCATTTTGAGAAGGCGTCTATGTGGTAAGTACCACCTAAGACAAAACGCCTACTACAAATATAACGGATTAGGCAGTGAAAGCCGGGAGTACCTTTTTTCTGAGATTTCGCCCAGTTGTCCGGGGTGAGTTCACCGACATTCCAGTTGGTGGCATGAGGCCGTCCGGTTAAAGGCATCAGGTCATCCTGAGGTGCATTTGACAACAGCTAGCTATCTAGCTAGGTTTCTTTCTATGATCTCTCCAGCAACTCTCTCTCTCGGGACATTCGAGGCGAAGAACAAGCTCTCCTCTCTTGTCGATCTGGCCTCCAAGGGAAGCCGCATCTGGATCACCAAGCGGGGCAAGCGTGTCGCCCTGCTCTCCTCAGGCAATGTGGGTGGAGTAAAGGGCGGCAGCGATCCTGTCAACACTTTCCGTGCGATACGTACCCGCTCCAAAGCAGGAAAAGCCTCACTGAAATCCCTCGTCGAGGAGGGGCGACGGTGAAGCAAGTAGTCGCCGATGCCTCGTTCTGTGGGGCATGGATTCTTGCAGACGAATCCTCCGACATAGCTGAGCAACTTCTTTCCCTGATCGTCCGAGGAAAAGTGGAGCTCGTGGTGCCCGCACTGTGGCACTATGAGATGAACAATCTCCTCCGCTCGGCTCACAAGCGCAGGAGGCTGAGCGAGGAGGATGCCCGCGAGGCCCTTGAAACACTGAATCAAGTACCCCTCACCATTGAGGATCTACCCGAGGGACCAGCTAGGAAACGCATCCTCCATTTGGCTCTCCAATTTGATCTCTTCTCCTATGATGCCGCTTATCTGGAACTGGCCGACCGGCATAAGATCCCTCTGCACTCCGCAGATGCCAAGCTCAATGCGGCTGCAAAGCAACTCGGCCTTGCACCCAAATAGGTTCCGGGCATTCGTGATCTTAAATCGATTCCTGTTACTTTTCTGGCTTCTTAAATAAGATCCTGTTACAAAATGCCCTATGAGGGCATTCTTAACGAACAACCCGTTACCTGAGCTGCCGGGAGAAGTTGTCATCTCCACACAGCAGATTTCAGTTAAAAAATCCTCTGGTATCCTGACCGATCTTGAAGCGGATGAAAAATCGTTTGGCTCTTTGAATGCATTGTTGGAGGACTTCCCAGAGGTTTGGAAGGAACGGCGCAACTTCACAATCTCAAATCTCTAGGGATAAGAATCACTCAGGAAACTCATCGCTGCCACAGCCTGTCGGCATGAATGCATCGTGGCCACACAGAATCCCTCCGACTTCAGCAAGATCGAGGGGATTCGCTGGGAGGATTGGTCTGTGTAGGGCCTGTTAAGATTAACATGACGGGAAATAGCGGCGACGGAGTTTAAACTGCGCCTGTGCGTCTCCGTGCGAATCACATCCTTGCTTGGACACTTGACCCCGTGGTAGAGTTCAGCCATGAGCGTTGCCGAGCTGCCCATCATTCTGGATCATCGGCAAATTGAGGCATTTTGCAGTTCCAAAGGCATTCGCCGGTTAAGTTTTTTTGGCTCCGTCTTGAGGGACGATTTTGATCCGGCGTCGAGTGATGTCGATGTCTTGGCTGAATTTCAGCACGGGGCCTTGGATGGAGTGGGACTCGATTATTTCGGATACGGTGACGAGTTGTCATTGATCCTCGGTCGCAAGGTCGATTTCTGCTCCAAGCTGAACAAATACATCCTCCCAAGGGTGCGAAAAGAGATGCTAACCATCTATGAGCGCTCATGATCCGCTGATAACGCTCCGCCAGATGGTGGATTTTATCAAGGAAGCTCAGGCACTAGCTCGGGACAGATCCTTAGAATCAATCATGGAGGATCATGTTCTCCTGCGGGCATTCGAACGCGTGATGGAATTGGTGGGTGAATCGGCAAAGCGGCTTCCACAGCATCTACGTGATCTGTATCCTGAGGTGCCCTGGCGCAAAGTCGTCGGTATGAGGGACGTCATCAGTCACGCGTACGAGGACCTGACTTACGGCATTCTCTGGGATGCCCTACAGATCCAGTTTCCACATCTCCTCTCGACCTTGGAGCGCATGATTGTGGATTTGGAAGGATAAACCCAAATAGGAAAATGAAGAGGTAGGGGCTCGCGTGAGCCGCTGAGGCCCAGAAAGTTGGAGGAGATCACAAATCACCCGGAAGATGTGCCACCTTTTTTTGTAATACCATCTCCTATGCATCACTCCGAGCACCGTCTTGACAGAAATCTGATAGAGATGGCCTCGATGTTGTAAACACCTCCTAAAAAAGGAGTTACAGGATAGACAGTGAGCACCGAAGTCGTCTGCGCACTATGAAGTTTTTTCCAATTATCTGAGGGCCAGTTCGCCGAAATTCCAATTGGCAGCATAAGGCAGGCGGATAAAGACAGTCTGGTTAAGGATCGGCAGAAAGATCGGCAATATCTCCCTATAAGAAATGCTTTATCTTGACGTAACGTCTTATCGGCATGAGTTTATGATACATAACGATGTCAGCAAAAAGATCGGCATTTTTATTTGATTCGTCGAGCGATATGGAACCCATGTTGCCAGCACCGCTTGGATTGAAAGACAAGGCTGCGGAAATCTGGAGATCCGCCGCGGAGCTGAAGGGTGCCTTCCCTGAGAAGACCCTGAAGGAGATAGCTGGTGTGGTGCGTTCCATGAATGGCTACTACTCGAATCTCATCGAGGGACACACGACCCGTCCGATCGAGATCGAGGCCGCTCTTAAAAAAAGATTCTCACTGGATAGTGATGAGCGGAACCGTCAGATGCTTCACCTGGCCCATCTGGAGACCCTAGAAGAGGCGGAAAAGGAGCTCACCGCTACCACTCGGATTTGCTCCAAGGAGTACCTCTGTAGACTTCACCACGGATTCTGCAGCAGGCTTCCCAAGGAACTCCTGATAACGAGAGATGCCGATGGGAGTCTCTTTGAGACAATCCCCGGCGAATTGCGTACCTCCAATGTGGCGGTCGATCGCCATATTGCCCCCCATCACGACAAGCTCGATGAATTCCTCAAGCGGTTTGAGGAGGTTTACGAACCCCTAGTCGAGGACAAGCCAGAGTCGCTCATGGCGGCGGCCGCCGCTCATCATCGGCTTGCTTGGATCCATCCGTTTTCGGACGGGAATGGGCGTGTTTCCAGACTATTCACCCACCTTTGGTTTATACGGGCCGGGGCTGGAGGCAATGGCCTCTGGACGCTGTCGCGCGGCTTGGCCCGGAGGATCGAGAAGTACAAGACCCTCCTGGATGCCGCCGACGCAAAGCGCCGCAATGACTTCGACGGGAGGGGGTATTTGTCGCAGTCATCTCTGGATCAATTCTGTGCCTTCATCCTGGAGATGGCAGAGGATCAGATTTCCTTCATGAAGGGGATGCTTTCCCTTCCTGGGCTGAATAATCGTATTCGCGGGTACTGCGAGATCCATGAACGCTCGGGTGATCTTCCAAGAAGGACGGCGCTCTTGCTTCCCGAGGTCATCCTCAAGGGGGAGATTCCGCGCGGAGATGTGGCTCGCCTGGTCGATGCCTCACCCAGGACTGCGCAGGCACTAATCGGGAAGTTGCTGGAGTTCGGCTACCTCAAGAGCGCTTCCCCGAAAGGAAAGCTCTCTATTGGATTCCCCACCGAGGCCTGCTCTTTCTTTTTCCCGGATCTTTTTCCAGCCGGATCCACGGTGAGAGAGATTGTGTGAAGTGAGCCTAGTTCTCCCTGAAGATCTCCCTCCGCGACGGATTTCCTCAGTCGATGAGACGGTTTTCAATCCCCTCCCCCATGAGAACCTCCAAGCCATCGGAAGATAAAGTTCACCAGGAACTCAAGTGCATGACATGGGATGAGATTTGTGCGTTAATAAGCAACTCATGATAGCCGACTCTCGCTTGGATCTTCTGAAAGGAGCATTTCCCTTCAAGGAACTTCCCCAAAAGGATCTGGAGACATGCCTGCGCGAGAAGGTCGAAGAGATTTTATTTCAAACAGGTGAAGAGCTCTCTCCCCCGGAATCGTTACCGCAAGCAGTTTATCTCATCACGGAAGGGAGTGCCCGCGCTCTGGGAAGTTCGGATGAGGCTCCTATCTCGCTGGAGTTGATCAAGCCCGGTGCGATCCTGGGTTGGTTTTCCCTGTCCACGGGAGTTCCCTGCGAGTGGGTGCGAGCTGCCTCTCCGGTTAAGGCCCTCAGGATTCCTGCCGCTGTTTTTGAAAAACTCCTCAAGGATCACCAGGAGTGGGCCTCCTCACTCCGCTCCAAGACCTCACTCTACGAACTCTTTCCACTGGTCCGCGATCTCCTGAAACAAAAAGGACTGCCTGTTGCCGCTGCCAAGCAGATAGCGATTGAGTTGCTGCCACAGGCCGTGGTCGTGGATCCAGCGTCAGAGCCTTCATCTTCCATCTTCTATTTTCCATCTTCCAATGGCCGCAACATCGGTGTCCCCTCGGCCCTACAGAACACCTTACTAGGAACCTTGGAGGGCGGAAATTCAGACGTCACCTTTGACGGCACTTTGCTCCCGCAAAGCGATGCCGCCCTAGCGGGCTCGCCAATCCCTATCCTCGCTTCTGATTCAGAAACTCAGGTTTCAAGTTTCAAGTTTCATCTCTCATCTCCCCCTCCCCCCTACCACAAGGCCTCGTCCCCTGAGGAGGCGGTTTTCGCTTGTCTGAAAATGCTGGCAGGACAACTCGGCCTTCCCTTCCGAGCCGAGGTGGTGCGTTCGGCGCTGAAGTTCACGATGGAGGGTCGACTCCAGATTTCGCTTCCACGCATTGGTTCGGTGGCCGACATGATTGGCATCGCCTCGCAGCCCCTGCTAGTACCCCACGATACCCTTCGTGATCAGGATGCACCTTTCCTGATAATACTCGGCGAATCTCCTGTCGTGGTGCAGGGGGTCTCCCATCACGGAATGCTGATCGCAGATCCTCTGGCAACGGCCAAAACCGAACAACAGCGCTGGATCGCTTGGAAGGATCTCCCTCCCCCTCCTGGTGAGGGACAGGAGAAGTATCTCATCCTGCTGACCCACCGATCCCGCGCTCCCAAGGGTGAGGCCTTCGGTTTCCGTTCGTTCATTCCCTACATCAAGAAGCATACGCGGACATTCCTGGAGGTGATCGTCGCCTCGTTCTTCATCCAGATCTTCGCCCTCGCCAATCCCCTCATCATTCAGGTGATCATCGATAAGGTGATCGTGCAGGAGAGCCTCAGCACGCTCGATGTGCTAGCAGCCCTGCTGATCATCTGCACACTATTCGGAGCGGCCCTGACGGCGATCCGCACATTCCTCTTCACGGACGCGACGAATCGGATCGATCTCTCAATCGGCCTGAAGGTGCTGGAGCATCTCTATCGCCTACCCCTCTCCTACTTCCATCAGCGTCCGGTGGGTGAGATTGCCTCGCGCCTCCGCGAACTCGACAAGATCCGTAACTTCCTGACAGGCACGGCCCTCACGGCGCTCATCGATGCAGCTTTCTCGCTGATCTTCATTGCGATCATGCTCTTCTACAGCGTGGAGCTAACCGTGATCGCCCTGATCGGTGTACCACTGCTCGTGGCGCTCACTCTCTTCGTGTCACCGATCATTCGGAGACAACTCAAGGACCGGGCGGAGAAAACGGCCGCCACGGAGTCGCATCTCGTCGAGTCCCTGACCGGTATCCAAACAATCAAAGGTCAGAATATCGAGACGCGAAGCCGCTGGAAGTGGTTCCACCGCTATGGTGACACCATCGCTTCCTCCTTCCGAAACACGATCACCTCGACGAGCGCCTCGACGATCGGAATGCTCATCAACCGCTTCAACGATGTGGCGGTCCTATGGGTCGGTGTCTACATGGTGATCGATCAGAAGCTTTCGCTGGGTCAGTTGATTGCCTTCCGTATTCTGGCCGGTTATGTAACAGGCCCACTGCTCAGGCTCGCCCAGTCGTGGCAGAACTTCCAGGAGGCCTCCCTATCGGTAAACCGTCTCGGCGATGTGGCCAACCGCGCCAGGGAGGATCAGGACTCCGATGAACAGATGCCGATACCCGAGATCGTAGGTCATGTCACCTGCCGCGATGTTGACTTCAGCTATGCTCCCGGACGATTACAACTGGAGCATGTTTCCCTGGATGTTCCTGCGGGGAGTCTGATTGCCATGGTGGGATTGAGCGGCTCAGGAAAAAGCACTCTCCTCAAACTTATCGGACGCCTCTACGAACCGGTCAAGGGATCCGTCGAGATCGATGGATTCAATCTCTCCAAGGTGGAGCTGAATTCGCTGCGGGGACAGATAGGCATGGTCTTCCAAGAGACCATGCTCATGGAGGGATCGGTAATGGAAAACATCGCGATCAGTGATCCTGAGGCGGCTTCCTCAGAGGTCATCGAGTCCGCTAAACTAGCCGAAGCCCATGACTTCATCATGACCCTCCCCAACGGATACGCAACTTCGGTAGGAGAGCAGGGGCGCAATCTCTCCGGTGGCCAGCGCCAGCGAATCGCTCTCGCCCGCCTCATTATGCAGTCACCCAACCTGCTCCTGCTGGACGAGGCCACCAGCGCCCTCGATGCTCCCACGGAACAGCGGGTGATCTCCAATCTCCGTCAGAAGTTCCACGGAAAGACAATCTTCTTTGCCACGCACCGCCTCTCCACGGTGCGCATGGCAGACAAGATCTTCTATATGGAAAACGGCTTGATCAAGGAAAGCGGCACCCACGCCGAACTCATGGAAAAGAAAGGCCTCTACTACGTCCTCTCGCTCCAGCAGGAAGGAGCGGC
>JBAXXS010000066.1:0-10343 GCA_037127835.1 Verrucomicrobiota bacterium
AATCCCTTCGCCCGCTCCACTTCCCTCTTTGGGAAGTGATGATTTGAAATCCGCGAAGCCTTTCGCAACACGTTTCTTTGACCGCCTACTGATCGGCTACCTTCTTGCGATACTGCACCCAAGCACTTCGGACTGCGAGGTAGCGATCCATGGAGTTGTTAGTGAGGGATTCGTAGGTGGAGAGTTTATCATGCAGGCTGCGCACGGAGTCCGGCGCGGTCACTGCTGGAACCCAGGGGATGCTGGTCAGCCAGATTGAAACCCAGAAAATAGGACTCAAGGCGTAGTCTCCCGCAAGACCGACGGTGTCACGGATGCTTTTCGGACCATAGAAGGGAAGTACTACGTAGCAGCCGTGTGGGATTCCCCACTTCGCGAAGGTCTGGCCGGTATCGGCGGCAGGGATGTCAGCCAGTGATGGAAATCGGTCTGAGACGCGGAAGATGCCGAGGAGTCCGACGGTGCTATTGATCCCGAATTTCTCGGCCTCTCCGCCAGCGCGTTTCAAGTTCAGCTGTAGGGTGTCGTTTACGAAGCGGAGAGGAAACTCGAGGTTGTCGCAGACGTTGTAAACACCCGTCCTGACGGGCTTGGGAACAAGGGTGTCATAGGTCCGCGAGATCGGCTTGAGGATGTACCTGTACAATTGATGGTTCACCCAGAAGGTGCCGCGATTGACGGGCTGAATGGGATCGGGAATCGCTCCTGTATTCTTGTATTCGTCGAGGTCGTTATCTGAGGCGGGAGAGCCATGGGAAGCCACGGACTTCCCGTTGGAACTCGTAGCCTTCGTAGCTGAAGCGGTATGGGCGGGATCCGAAAAAGCCAGCACCCCCAGCAATACCATGGGGAGGAGATGGATGCGACGGAAGCTCACAGGGATGATCATTTAGGGTCGTTCACGGAGTGGGTGAGAGACTTCATGACGGAAGCGGCACCGCCCTGCTGGAACTCAGAATCAAACTGTGTCCTGTAGTTGGCCACCATGCTCACGCCCTCAATCACGATATCAGTGATGCGCCAACCCTGAGTATTGGGAGTGCTACCCTGCTCCAGGCGGTAGACGATGTCGTAGTGGCTCCCCTTGTAGAGGCTGTTTGTGGTGATCTCGACACGACCTGGTGTAGTTGAGGAGGAGCTTTTGTAGGTGGTCGATGGAACCTCTCCCGGGGTGAACTTGGCGGTGTAGGTCCGGATGATGAGTGTAGTGAAGAGACGAATGGCCTCTCTCTGCTGGTCAGGAGTGAACTGACGCCATCCTGGTCCGATGGCCCGGCGTGTCATGGAATCGAAGTTGATGCAATGCTCCAGGATCGGGCGCACCTTGGCCCTCAGCGCTTCCCGGTCTGCTGCGTGAGAGGCCACGTCCACAACCTGGTCGACCCATGTCTTGAGCTGCTTCTGCGCATCATCGGTCACGGAGCAGTCAGCCCTGCCGACAAAAATCAGCGAGGTAAGGAGAAGGAGAAAGTGACGGCGTTTCATAGGGTGATTACTGCTTGGGAGTACTCCCTTTCTCTTTTGTTGTCTTCTCCTTGTCAAGGGAGCCGAATGCCATTTTACCGATCAGGGACTCGAGGTCCACTGCAGACTCGGTCAGCGTGATCCGCTCTCCCGGTTTCATGGAGGTTTCATCGGCCCCGGGGGAGAGGGCGACATACTTGTCCCCGATGAGTCCGGAGGTCTTGATGGAGGCCATGGAGTCGGTCGGCAGGTGAAGTACTGAAGTGATCTTCATGGAGACGATCGCGCTGAAGTCGGAGGGCTCCATTCTGATACTCTCAACCCTGCCCACGGTGACGCCCGACATGAGGACGCTGCTTCCGGAGTGAAGGCCGCCGGCATTCGCGAATCGGGACTCGATCTGGTAGGTGTCTCCCTGGATCAGGGATCCTGTCCCGACCTTGAGTGTGAGGTAGGTGATGGCACCGATTCCGAGCAGCACGAAGAGTCCGACCAAGAATTGGAGTTTGGTGTTTTTCATAGAATGTTCAGCAGTCCTGGAATTCGTTCCGGATCGAGAAGAGGGATTCACGCAGGGCCTCGGTGCTGTCACGGAATCCCGTCACGACGGGGTTGGATGAGGAGGAGAAATCACTGGGCGATCCCTCGAAGCAGATTTTCCCTCCATTGAGGAGTGCCACGCGGTTGCTTGCCACCAAGGCCTCCGGCACATCGTGGGTGACGATGAGGGCGGTGAAGTTGAAGCGGCGCTGGTATTTCACGATCATTGAGAAAACGGCATTACGACGCAGTGGGTCAAGTCCGGCCGTCGGCTCGTCGAAGAGCACGAGTTCCGGACGGGTCACGATGGCGCGCGCCAGAGCGAGTCGTTTCTGCATTCCTCCGGACATTTGACTGGGGAATCGGTCGCGGTAGCCCTCGAGCTCCAGCTGGGCAAGAGCATCCATGCTGCGACTCTGAATCTCATGCGAATCAAGATCAGTGGTCTGCTCGAGCGGCAGAGCGACATTCTCCAAGGCTGATAGAGAGTCGAAGAGGGCGTTGCTCTGGAAGAGGAAGCTGCAGCGACGGCGGAAATCCGCGCGGTTTTCCTTGTCCGAGGCGACTAGGTCAACCAGGGGGCGGCCTTCGAAACTGATCATCCCTGAGTCCTGCTGCATGACACCTGCCAGACACTTCAGGAAGACTGATTTGCCCGTGCCGCTCGGTCCAAGCACGGTGAAAATGCTTCCGCGCGGAACGCAGAGATCGACCCCATCGAGGACGGGGCGTTCGCCGAAGCTCTTGACGAGTCGCTCGACCTTGAGCAAGGGGGTGTCTGTTGAAGGAGAATTCATCAGATGAAAAAGGAACTCACCACATAGTCGGCGACGAGGACCATGATGCTGGAGATCACGACGGCCCGCGTGGTGGCTGCGCTGACGGCACGTGCTCCGGTGGCGGAGTGGTTCCTATCAGCATGGAAGCCCTGGTAGGCGCAGATGGTGACTGAGAGGAGGCCGAAGACAGCAGCCTTGATGAAGCATTCCCGAAGGTCGCGCGATTCGACCGCTCTCTGGATGGAGGACCAATAGACACCGGAATCGACTCCAAGAAGCGCTGACCCTGAGAGACTCCCTCCCCAAAAGCCAATGACCACGAAGAGGGCTGTCTGGAAGGGGTAAACAACCAGGGCAGCGATCAGTCGCGGGGTGACAAGGTAGCCATGGCTCTCCACGCCCATCGTCTCGAGGGCCACGATCTGCTCGCTATTGCGCTGGATGCCTAGTTCCGCGGCTAGAGCAGATCCCGACTGGCCGATGAGCATGAGGCCGGCAAGTACCGGAGCCATTTCCCTAATCAGGCTCAGAGAGACCATCGATCCCAAGAGGCCCTCCGATCCGAAGCGGGACAGGATATGGTATCCCTGCAGGCCGAGCACGAGTCCCGTGAAGAGACCGACGATCAGGATCACGGGAAGGCAGACCGTCCCTTGCTCATAGATGGCACGGATGACCCTGCGGAAGAGGCGCTTTGTGGTGGCCGCGGCACCGAACGATCTGCCGGTGAATAGGGCGAAGTCGCCGAATCCCGAAACAATCCGAATGGTTTCTCGTCCGAGAGCGTGAATCATGAACGATGATTTTGCCAGAAAGGTTCTGGTCATGCAAAGCCCTGACTGCCCCGGGCAGTATTGCTCAAAAAGGCCTCGATCACATCAAATGCCCGGTCGATCTGTTCATTCGTGATGCAGTACGGTGGCATCAGATAGATGACATTTCCAAGTGGCCTGAGGAGAACGCCGTGCTCTTGGACACATGCCGCGAGATTCCTGCCTGCCGACGCCGAGTAACTCGAATCATCAGTAACCAGATCAAAGGCAGCGATTCCACCAAGAACCCGAGGACGCTCGATCTGGGGATGGCTTGATAGATGAACAAGACGTCGCCGCAACTGCTCATGAATGCGAGCAACCTGTCCCAAGGAATCCGTGGATTCATGGAGGTCGAGGCTGGCTAGGGCGGCAGCGCAGGCCACGGGATTGGCTGTGTAGCTGTGACCGTGCGCGAGGGCCGTGGAGAAGTCGTTGCCTAGGAAGGAATCGAAGAGATCATTCGAGGCGATCGTAACGGCGAGGGGGAGGATCCCTCCGGTGATCCCCTTGGAGAGGCAGATCAGATCGGGAATAAAGCCGGTCTGCTGAAAGGCGAAGAAGCTGCCGGTCCGGCCGAAGCCGGTCATGACCTCGTCGAAGATCACCGGAATCCCACGCTCGCGGAATAGCTCGCTGAGTTCCTTCAGGAAACCAGGTGAGTGGAACCGCATCCCTCCCGCTCCCTGCACTAGCGGCTCCACGATGAGGGCGGCGATCTGATCCCCGTCGCTTGCAAGCAAACGTGCAGTCTCCTTCAGTGCCTCCTGCTCTCCCTCTTCATTGGAAAATCCATCCCAGACCAGGGGAACTGGCAGGGAAATTGTCTCGAAGAGCATTCCGTGGAAGGCGTCGAAGAAGCCGGAGCTCCGACCCACGCTCATTGCCCCGACGGTGTCGCCATGATAGCTCCCACGTAGTGTCACGAAGAGGCGTCTGGGAGTCCCGAGGTTTGACCAGTGCTGGTGGGCGATCTTGAGTGCGGCCTCGACGGCAGTGGAGCCATTGTCGGAGTAGAAGACCTTGGCGCTACCGGTGAGCCCCGCTTTCTCCAACAGGCGTTCGGCAAGCCGTACCGCGGGTTCATGAGTGGCCCCGGCGAACTGGACGTGGTCCAGCTTGAGAATCTGCTCGGAGACAGCCTGTGCCAGTTCGGGGCGTCCGTGTCCGTGGAGGTTCACCCACCAGGAGGAGATCATGTCGAGGTATTCGCGGCCTCTGGCATCCCGAAGCACAGCCCCCGATCCACCGGCCATCGGAATCGGTTCCCTGCCCAGGCCGTGCTGGGTGAAGGGATGCCAGACCGCGGTGGCATCACGTGTTAGAAGAGAGTCAGGAGTGGAGGGAGTATCCGAACGATCCATGAAAGAAATGACATCACAACGGAATCAGGATGGATTTGGAACCGGTAAATTATGTTTTGAGGGTCTGTTTTGATTCGATTCTAAACGGAAAAATAGCCTCGCGCAGAGGCGCAGAGACGCAGAGATTGCTGTGCAGATGTGTGGATTGCTCTCAAATTCGGCCTTTCTGGCCTCTCCGGCCTTTCGGGTTTCGTCAGTGGATTCCACGAACGTTTCTCCGCGCCTCTGCCCCACTGCGGGATAAAGCATTTTGGAAAAGGCGGATGATAAATTCGTGACGGCATGAGTACAAAGGTGCCGTTCAACGGTGAAAAATGGATCGTGCTCGGTCTGCTCTGGCTGGTCTGCATGCTGAACTACGCCGATCGTCAGGCGATCAGTAGCCTCTTTCCGTTGCTGGAGCGCGATTTCGGATTCTCGAAGGCCCAGCTGGGGCTGATCGGGAGCGCCTTTATGTGGGTCTATGCGGCCTCGGCTCCCTTTGCGGGATTTGCAGGTGATCGACATTCTCGCAAGGAACTGATCCTAGGAGGGTGTCTGTTCTGGAGCGTTATGACGGGACTGACAGGATGGTGCGGTAAGCTCTGGCAGTTCGTAGCGTCACGGGCTCTCATCGGTCTGGGTGAATCCGTCTATTTCCCGGCGGCCGTCTCGATGCTCTCCGAGTACCATGGTTCGCGGACGCGCTCGACGGCACTTTCGCTCCACCAGTCCGCCGTCTACATCGGTACGATCGCAGGCGGAGGGATGGGTGCACTGCTCGCGGAGCGCTATGGATGGCGCTGGGCCTTTTACGGATTCGGAGGTGTGGGAATCCTTGTCTCACTACTTCTTCTGCTAAGGCTCAGGGAACCGCAGCGAGGAGCTTCGGAAGATCCCTCGCTCTGGGAGAAGACCGAACTGCCGGGTTTCTTGCCAACGGTGCGAATGCTGTTTTCTCAGCGTGGCGTACTCCTGCTGATGCTGGCCTTCGCTTGTGCGAATGCTGTCGGATCGATCTTCCTGATCTGGGCTCCCACGTTCCTATTCGAGAAGTTCCATCTCGGTTTAGTGGCGGCGGGAGTCTCGGCAGTGGCGGCGATCCAGCTAGCGAGTGCGGTGAGCGCGCCCCTCTCGGGAGTGATCGCCGACAGGCTTGCAATAAATGTTCGCGGAGCCCGGATGATCGTTCAGGCCGTAGGGTTGATAGCCGGATCGTTCAGCGTGGTGGCCGTGGCATGGGCACCAAGTATGGTATCGCTGCTGACCGCTATGATCTGCTTCGGACTCTGCAAGGGAACCTATGACGGAGGGATCTTTGCTTCGGTCTTCGAGTTTGTGGAACCAGGCCAACGCGCCTCCGTCGCGGGCCTGATGAATTTCATCGGATGGGGTGGTGGTGCGCTGGGTCCCCTGATGGTGGGACTCTTTTCCACCTACGGCTCGGGAACCCCGATGGAGCGAATGAGCGGTGCCATCGCCTGGAGCGGATCCGCTTATGTGCTAGCTGCCGCGCTTATTCTCGCGAGTCTCAGGATCTACCGCAGGATGCCGCACTTCTCCGCCATCTCCGCAGGAGTGGAGGAGCGGCGTTCCATGGAGGAGAGGTAGCTGTCGGTGCGGGGAAGGGGACGGTTGATGTTCTCGGGATGTTCCAAGCGAGAGAAGAGCATCCGATGCACTCGGCTCAGGGGGACTACTTTCTCACCGTATCCTCCCGGTATGTTGCTTGACCAGAACTTGAGGTATTTTATGCCGCTCTTCTCCTCAGTTCCGAGAAAGATAACCGAGTGGCCATGCTCGCTGGCCCCGATGCTGTCGGTCCAGAAGATCTTCAGGAAATCTCCCGGAAGGGCTCGCGAGAGATCCGTAAAGTTCGGTCCGAGTCCGAGTTCGTAGAAGAGGCGCGCCGTGCCCGGGCCGTTCGCATTCCAGCGTCCCCAGATGCCGGTGCCGTCGGGTTGTCCGGTTGGCTTTAGGGCGGTGACAGTCTCTGGCGTGAGAGAGAGTTGATGATTTGATTGAAGGGATGAAAGGATCTTCAGAAAAACCAGATAGGTGGCCTCAGAGCAGTAGCTTGGCGTGGCATAGGTTGCTTGAATCTCCAGCATTCCGCTCCTTGTCTTGACGGCATCAGCAAGGCCCCGATTTGCAGTGGAGGAGACGGAATAGCGGCCTCCGCTCGGCATTTGATGTAGGCAATCCAACACGAATCGGTTGGCATCAGTAGGATTTGCTTCCGCATGAAGCAGACTCATGGAAAGAATCACAGCAGTAAGAGAAGAGACGAGGATCCGCGATGACATCACCCCCTACCATCGATAAATCATGCTCTTCCGCAAGGGTGATTGTTCTGGCCGCTCTGGTTGTACTTCTTGTGTTTGCCGGAGCATCTCTTTGGTGGTGGCCTCATCAGATCGGGGCATGCGGGGGAATACCGGTTCCCGGTGAGATCATGATCTCCGTCCCACAGTTCTTTCAGGGCGACCCGAGATGGGCGAACGATCCTCTCGGAGACACTCCCGGCACGTTGGGAGGGGAGGGGTGTGCGGTCGCTTCGGCTTCGATGCTGCTCTCCCATTACGGAATGGATGTCGACCCGGGACACTTGAATGTTTTCCTAAAACAACACAACGGCTATGAGGGAGCTGGATGGCTTCGCTGGGAATCAGCGGCCGAGTTCACTCCCGGCCTGATCGAGAAAGCCTACGAGGATCTCCCCTCCTATGCCTTGATCGATTGGAATCTCCTGAAAGGAAATCCCGTGATTGTTCGTCTCAGGCTGCCCAGCGGCATCACCCACTTCGTCGTGATCGTGGGGAAGAGAGGATTCGACTATCTGATCCGTGATCCCTCCTCGCATGGAGAAGGGAAGGTCTATCCCCTGAAGGAACTCGGGGTTCCTATTGAGGCACTCCGCTACTACCGCCGCCTTCCGTAGTGTGATGCGCTGGCGACAAGAGTAGGGCGATCAGACTGATCAGTGCCATGCCAGCGAGATAGAGTCCAACCGATCCGAGTCCGTGACTCATGGCCAGCGAGGTCGCCAGATAGGGAGTCAGCGAGGCTCCAAGGATCCCTGCGACATTGAAGGCGATCGAGGCTCCGGTGTAACGAACCTCCACCGGGAAGAGTTCGGAGAGGAAGGTTCCGAGCGGAGCATAAGTGACCCCCATGAGCAGGAAGCCGATCACGAGCGTCGCGATCACGCCCGGAGTTCCCGCTGAGAAGAGACGTCCGAAACAAAGGCCAAAAATCAGAATCGCCACGGTGGCCAGAAGGAGCATATTCCGGCGCCCGATCCGCGAGGAGATCCATGCGGTGCAGGGAATTGAAAGAGCGAAAAAGAGTACGCCGGCAAGCTGTATGATCAGGAAGGTTTCCCTAGAATAGCCAAGCTGAGTCGTGCCCCAGGAGAGAGAGAAGACAATCAGGATGTAAAAGATCACGAAGGTCGCGACCGCGGCGAAGGTTCCCAGGATCACGATGCGGAGATGGTTCCGCAGGAGATCGATCATCGGTAGGGCGACAGGACTCCTGCGCGCGGATGCTTCCAGAAAGGCGGGTGTCTCGGTGATGTTGAGCCGGACATAGAGTCCGACGAGCACCAGCACACTGCTGGCGAGAAAAGGGACCCTCCAGCCCCATGTCAGGAAGCTTCCGGCATCAAGATTTTTGCTTAACAGGAGGAAGATCGCGCCGGAGAAGAGGAAGCCGATGGGTGCGCCAAGCTGTGGAAACATTCCGTACCAGTCGCGTTTGCCGGGAGGAGCATTCTCGGTGGCGAGCAGGACCGCTCCGCCCCATTCCCCACCAAGACCAAAGCCCTGTCCGAAACGGCAGAGGGCGAGAAGAATAGGTGCAGCCAAACCAATCGAAGCGTAGGTGGGTAGAAGTCCGATCAAGACTGTGGAGAGTCCCATCGTCAGGAGGGCCGCAACCAAGGTCGTCTTCCTCCCGATCCGATCCCCAAAATGGCCGAAAAAGATCGATCCGAAGGGTCTTGCAAAGAAGGCTAGGGAGAAGGTCGCCAGTGATTGGAGTGTGGCTGCCGTGGGATCACCCTGGGGGAAAAAGAGTTTCGGGAAAACGAGAACTGCTGCCGTGGCGTAGATGTAGAAGTCGAAGAACTCAATAGCCGTCCCGGCTAGACTTGCGAGCAGGATTCTTGTCGCCGAATTAGCGGAGTACGAATGGTTATTATCGGATGCTGCTTTCATCATATTATGCCTTTCAATGCGCGAGTGGGCTTATCACCGGACAAGCCCTTCATTATAGAGGAGTTCCTTGGTGCTGCGGCAGAGTGAGCAGCAGACGACACTCATGTCGCGGATCCTGCTGCCATTCCCACAGTGGTGCCGTGACTACTTAAGTACGGCGGGGAGCTTGTCGGTGTGATGGCTGACCATTTTCCAAGCTCCGCCTTCCATACGGTAGACATTGGTGGCACGTATCGAGAGTTTCAGGCCCTTGTCCGTGGTGATATGCTCGATGTTCTGAACCACGGCGATCCCGCTTCCGGGCAGCATGAAATAACTGGGATTGGAGGGAACTGCTTTTCCTCCAAGTTTCATGGAGGCCTGCTTGTTCCAGTCGGCCTTCACGCTGTTCCAGCCGGTCAGGAACCGGCCGTCGGGGCCTAGGTAGGCAACATCTTTACCGTGCGACCACAGTGCGAGCATCGGTTCGATCTTGCCGGTGAACATGATGTTTAGTGCGCTGTAGAAGCCCTCGTTCGCGGCCTTGAGTGTCGGGCAAGGGACTTCTGATGCGTTTGAGGCAACAGTCAGGGCGATGGAGGCAAGGGCAACCATCATGGTGCGAGTGGCGTTGTGGAGTGGGAATCGGATCGTGGAGTGGATGTTCATGTGTTGATTGGGGTGATGGTCGATAAAAGGTAAGGCTCCAACGATGCCCTCGCGATCATTTTATTACGAGCGGTCGGGAAGCAGCCTGTTGCGGAGATGAAGACGGAGTGGTTCAAGGCGGTAGGTTACGATGACCGAGAGTAATGCACTCAATCCCAGCACTCCCCCAAAACCATGAAAAGGAATCTTGAGAATGGTTATCAGCACTGAAGTGAGCACCCCCGCGACCATCAGAAAAGGGAGGGGGGAAATGACCTCGATCGCCGTCATGCTCACGAAGGTTCCCATATACCAGCAGCTTGCAAGGGTACCGCCATGAACGGGAATCAGGAGTAACATGCCGCCAATGCATAGGCCCCAAAGTGCCGTTACCACCACCCGACCATTCGCCGTGAGTCGATAAATGCCCCTTCCCTGAACAACAAGAGGCACGACTGCGCCGGCCACACTCGCCGCGATTGAGAAGAACGTGATGGTGGAGAAAAGATGGGTCTTATGTAGTTGAGAGAGGGTACTGGCGGAGGTGTTTGAGTAGGA
>JBAXXS010000067.1:0-10150 GCA_037127835.1 Verrucomicrobiota bacterium
GAGCATCTTTCTTGAGGCGATGGTGAACTTCGATCACCTCGGCGTCGTATTCCGGCCCGAGGATTTCGGCCGCCTTCTTGGTAAGCCAGAAGAGGGTGTTCACGCCGACGCTGTAGTTCGGAGAGAAGATGACGGGGATCTTGGCCGAAGCTTCAGTGATTGCCTGACGAACATCATTGGAATGTCCCGTAGTTCCAATAACAATAACCTTACCTAATTCGACGCATTTTTGCAGCACTGGAAGCGTCGCATCGGCATGAGTGAAATCGATAACGGCGTCACAGGAAGCAATCGACTCCAAAGACTCCCCGGCATCGATCGCGCCGACCAGTTCAAGAGCAGAATTCTCCTTAGTTGAAGCAATCAGAGCCTGACCCATTCTTCCTTTGCACCCGTAAATAACAATCTTAAGTGGATTCATAGTAATAGTTTAATGCTAGATAAGCTTGGTCAGCTCAAGAGTCTTCATAAGAATTTCTTTGTGATCCGAAGTCATCTCACAAAGAGGGAGACGGACATCCTCTCTGCAGATTCCCTTGGCAGCTAGTGCAGTCTTGATAGGTACGGGATTGGGTTCGATGAAGAGATCGTGGAAGAGAGCGTCGTAACGGGTGTGAATTTCTTCGGCCTTGGCTAAATCCCCCCTCAGGAAGCTCTGAACAAGCTCCTCAAGCTCTGCTGGTATAATATTGGAGGCGACACTGATCACTCCGACCCCTCCAGCAGACATAAATAGCAATGTTAGCGCATCATCACCGGAGAGGATCTGAAAGTTCTCGGGAAGGGAGGCGCGTAGTTCGTGGACCCGTTCAACCTTCCCTCCAGCCTCCTTGATTGCCACCACATTGGGGCAATCGGCAGCAAGGCGTGTCACCACGGATACCGGAATCTCGATACCGCACCTCCCAGGGATGCTATAAAGCACGATTGGAATAGTGACAGCATTAGCCACCTTCTTAAAATGCCGGTAGAGTCCCTCGGGGGAGGGCTTATTGTAATAGGGTGCAACCAGTAGGGCGGCATCAGCCCCAAGCTTTTCGGCCTCGATGGTCAGCTCTACAGCCTCTGATGTGGCATTGGATCCGGTGCCTGCGATGACCAGTACTCTCTTTGAAGCCACCTTGACGGCAATCTCAATAACCCTCCGATGCTCCTCGTGGCTCAGGGTGGGGGATTCACCGGTGGTACCAACCGGGACGATCCCAGAAATACCTCCTTGGATCTGAGTCTCGATAAGAGTCGTGAGCGCAGCTTCATCAAGCTCACCATCCTTAAAGGGAGTAACCAGTGCCGTATGGGCACCTGCAAAGGAGATAGGAGGCATGGAGGCTGAAGTAAAAAGTGAAAGGTTAAAACGTTAAAACGGAGGAATAGGCTTTTTGACTTTCCTTTCTTGAGTTCTTGAGTTCCCTATGAATCTTTTGGATTCCCTAGATGGTCACATTGCCGTTAAAGACAAAGTCCGCCGGACCTGAGAGGGTTGCGGCGACAGGATGTCCGTTTTCCACTATAAAACCAACTTCCAAGGCGTCACCGCCATGCACTCGGACGGTGATGGGAGAGGGGGCCTTGGACAGATGATGATGAATCAAGGCAGACGCAACCACGCCGGTGCCACAGGCTAGGGTCTCATTCTCAACCCCGCGCTCGTAGGTGCGGATGGACAAGGAGCCAGGAGACAGAATCTGGACGAAATTGACATTGGTCCCAGCTGGGGCAAAGCGCTGGTGCTGGCGAAGAGCGCGGCCAAGCTCAAAGACGGGTGCCTCTCCGAGGTCCTGCACAAAGGTAACGGCATGAGGGACCCCGGTATTCAGGGAATGCACCTCCAGATCCCGATCCAGAACACGCAATGAGTGGGCTAACTGAAGACTATGGGGCTCGCTCATGCGGAGACGGACGCGGTCATCGGGGAGGAGCTCAGCCGCAAGCATCCCTACTTCGGTCTGGAAGGAAAGACTGCCGGAAGTCAGTCCCAGCAGTCTCGCTATGAAGCGGGAGAAACAGCGTGCTCCATTGCCGCACATCTCGGCCTCACCACCATCGGCATTGTAATAACGCATGCGGGGTAGCTCCGGCGTGCCTTCGACCGCAATCAGGCCGTCGGCACCGATGCCACGGTGACGGTCGCAGAGGCGCTTGATCTGCTCGCTGGAAAGACTGCATGAGCCATCACGGTTGTCCACCATGACAAAGTCATTTCCGGCGCCATTCATCTTGGTGAACTCCAAAGTCATTCCAGAATTATCATTCGTAACAATCATAATGGAAAGGATGAAGGGGCATTCTCCTGCAGACGCAGAGCAACTGACGAATAAAGGATTAATATGGAACTCATGAACTCATGAAAAAAAGAAGAGGTGAACCTGAGAGAAAAATCCCAGAATCAAAGGTTGTAGGTCTGGCCGTGAATCCCGGCACTCGGTGGCTCGCCGGCCTTATACCTGCTTAACCTTACCAACCACATTCATTCCTGAGTTCTTGAGTTCCATATTGAAATTCATCTCTGCGCCTCTGCGGGAAAAACTTTAGCCAGATACGGATTTAAAAACGTCAGCCTTTTGTGCCATGCACCGCCTCGGCAATCGGACGGACAAAGTCAGCGATCTTGGCGGGCAGTTCCGGCGTATCACCGATCTCAGCGATTCTGCGGACGATGGCACTGCCGACGACCACACCATCGGCTAGTCCGGCAACCGTTGCAGCCTGTTCGGGATTCGAGATACCGAATCCGACGGCAACAGGAACTTCGGTAAGGGCTCGGATAGCTGCCACACGCTCTGCAATATCTGTCGAGAGGCTGGTCTGCTCACCGGTGACTCCTTCACGGGAGACATAGTAGATGAAACCCTCGGCGGCATCCGTGATTTCCTTGAGGCGCTCGGGAGGGGTTGTCGGGGCGATCAGGCGGATAGCCTTCAGTCCTTGGTCTGAAGAGAGCTCGGTATTTCTGGCGGCCTCCTGGGGCGGCAGGTCCAGAAGAAGCAGTCCATCTGCTCCGGCAGCAATGGCATCCGTCTGAAATTTCTCAAACCCGTAGATGTAGATTGGGTTCAGGTAGGCGAAGAGGACGATCGGGATCTGGCTGGCCTGACGAATCTCGCGGACGAGCTCAATGATCCCCGGGACAGTGGCTCCTGCTGCCAACGCTCGGCCGGAAGCCATCTGAATGGTGGCTCCATCAGCCAAGGGGTCAGAAAAAGGAATTCCAAGTTCCAGGAGATCGACTCCGGCTTTTTCCATCTCAATGGCGATCTTGGCGGAGGCGCTCAGGGCAGGATCGCCGCCGGTGATGTAGGCGATCATGGCAGTACGTCCCTCGGCTTTCAGGCTAGCAAAGAGCGCGTCGATGCGATTGGGGCTACTATTGTTGCCGGGGCTGCTGGAGTGAAAGGTAATGTGATTGCTGTCGTTCATGCTGGAAGGCGTAGATGAAAAGCCGAATCAAATCAGAAAACAACCCTACAGAGGCCTGTTATCTTTGTATTCAATAACTACAGATAATATATGTCATGAATAATGGATAAAGAGATGAGAAATGCGGGACTCTTCTAATCAGGCGATCTCTTAATAATCTCAATCTCGGCAACCATTGAGTCAGCTTGATCACCAGCGGTAGCTGTCTGGCTAGGGCCGCGATAGATGAAGCCATCACGCTGAATGGCCGTCTGAAGACTGCCCGAAAGTTCAGACCATTCCTTGCTCTTAAGGATAACGACGATTCGGATACGATCTTTCTCAACAGCTTCGACGTACTGGAGTTTGCGGTCGGATAAAAGCCCATGAATCTCATTGGTGGCTCTGGCCATTGATGCAGGAGGCGTCAGAACCTGTATCTCCTTCATCTTTGCGTTCAACTGTGGGAACTTAATGACGCTTGCGGCCACCTTTTCCAAGCTGGCCCGCAAACTCTCCATGGGATTGGAAGCATCTCCACCCCCTAACGAATTGATTGTTGTCAGCGGTGATGGAGGGTTCTTCTCGTGACTGTGTAAGGACGTGAAACAGGCCTTTGTCAGCGCCACACCCATCGCCATGAAGGTAACCGTCAGCAAAACAATCAAAATCCCCACCAACAGTCCCACCCATATCCAGGCTTTGGAACGACCGGAGGATTCATCGTTGTCGCTCATCTCACAGAACCCTGAGATCGGTGGATTGAGGAATCAAGTTCAAAGAAAAAGAGTGCTGCTTAAAAAGCGTTAAAAGATCGCCCCTCCTCTCCAAGAACATTGACCCTGTTCGCTCAGTGAACGATATTCACCGACTGTCCATGTCTGTTGAGAATATCCGCAACTTCTGCATCATCGCCCATATCGATCATGGGAAGACCACCCTGTCCGACCGTCTTCTGGAGGTCACCAACACGATAGCCAACCGTGACAAGCAGGAGCAGGTCCTGGACTCCATGGATCTGGAGCGCGAACGGGGCATCACGATCAAGTCTCACCCGGTCTCCATGCAGTACATTGCCAAGAATGGTAAGGAGTACACCCTTAACCTCATGGACACTCCCGGCCATGTGGATTTCGCCTACGAGGTTTCCCGCAGCCTCGCTGCTTGCGAAGGGGCAATCCTCGTTGTGGATGCGGCTCAGGGGGTCGAAGCACAGACCATGGCCAACATCCATCTCGCTCATAAACAGGGTCTGACGATCATCCCGGTCATCAACAAAATCGACCTCCCGAACGCGGATCTGCCAGCAGTCAAAAAACAACTTGAGGACCTCCTGGCCATCCCGGCTGAGGAGGCTATTCCCGCAAGCGCCAAGGCAGGCATCGGAATCGTCGAGATCTTGGAGGCCGTTGTGCAGCGCGTCCCCCCACCCCCCGAGGGAGACGGCACCCTGAGGGCCCTTGTCTTTGATTCCCTCTTCGATACCTACCGGGGAGTTGTCAGCTATATCCGTGTCTTTTCGGGAAATCTCAAGGCCGGCACCCAGGTGAAACTCATGTCAACCAACCAGTCCTACGAAGTCAAGGAGGTCGGCATCTTCACCCCCAAGATGACCGCCACCGGCTCAATGGGCCCGGGCGATGTCGGCTACTTCATCGGGAATATCAAGAGCACGGCCGAGATCAAGATCGGCGACACCCTCACTGACTCCAAGAAACCGGCCTCAGAACCCCTCCCCGGTTTCAAGAAAGTCCAGCCGATGGTCTTCAGCGGCATCTATCCGATCAACACCGCCGACTTCGAGCAACTCAAGACGGCCATGGGGAAGCTTCAGATCAACGACGCCGCCTTCAACTACATGCCCGAGAGTTCCGTCGCCCTTGGTTTCGGCTTCCGCTGTGGCTTCCTGGGACTCCTTCACATGGAGATCATCGTCGAGCGCCTGCGTCGTGAATATGACATGGATATCATCGCCACCTATCCGAGCGTCGTCTACGAGGTGGTCAAGACCAATGGCGAGACCCTCATGGTCGACAACCCCGCTAATCTCCCCGACATGAGCGTCGTCGAGGAGATTCGCGAACCCGTCGTGAAATGTTTTGTTATGATCCCGAACGAGAATATCGGCGACATCATGCAGATCATGATGGACAAGCGCGGCATCGTGGAGAGCACCGACTCCATCGACACCCGGCGCGTCATGATCACGGCTGTCCTGCCGCTCAACGAGATCCTCGTCGACTTCCACGACAAGATCAAATCCGTCACACGCGGCTACGGTTCCCTCGACTACGAGCCAGCAGGCTACCGCGCGGACCGCATGGTCAAGCTGGAGATGCTCGTCAATGGAGAGCCCGTGGATGCCTTCTCCAGCATCGTGCACCGGGACAAGGCCGAAGGTCGTGGGCGTTCCCTGGCTGCCAAGCTCAAAGATGTCATCCCCGTCCAGATGTATCAGGTCGCCATCCAGGCCGCTGTCGGCGGCAAGATCGTTGCCCGTGAGAGCATCGGTGCCATGCGCAAGAACGTGACCGCGAAGTGTTACGGCGGCGACATCACCCGCAAGCGCAAGCTCCTCGAGAAGCAGAAAGAAGGTAAGAAGAGGATGAAGGCCATCGGACAGGTTAATATCCCGCAAGAAGCCTTTATCGAAGTACTGAAAACCAACTGAGGTTGTTTTTCAGTGGATGGGATGGGGCAAAGAAAAAGTGAACATTGAAAGACTGCCTCGAGAGTTCGAGAGCCGAGAGTTCGAGAGCCGAGAGTTCGAGAGCCGAGAGGTCGAGGGCCAGATCGGGAAAGAGAGAAGGCTGAAGACTATTGGGCTGTTAGACTATTGGGCTTGAAACAAGCATGTGGGAATATGCGCGGTAGACTACGATAGAATCGTAGCCCGTGAGGGCGTCACCGCTTGCCGAGAGTTACGGTGCATAGCCTGTGCTCTCACTCAGCGGTTTCTTAAATCCCTTCTTAAAGTCGCGAAATGATATCGTTCTTCTCCCGACCCCCTTTTCGAATCTGACGAGCAATAAAGTTAGGCCTGCCATCGTTATCGGTCACGGCTCCAGCGGAGGAGATCTTTTTCTTAGTGCCCGTCACCTCACGGCTGGCTCAGGGCGATTTTACCCTCCGTAGCTGGAAGTCTTCCTGACTGAACGTCCTAAGTGCTGTTAAGGGTCAGTTGGCGACCGTAGAGTCAAGACTTGTCAGGAAGATCGTGGGACGTCTTATGGAAGAGGATATCGAAACGCTCAATGCACAACTGCGTGGCTGGCTGAAGTTGGCCTAAGGAAACACTAAAATTAGAGCTAATTAAGTTGAGTCATGGCCACAAGAGGTACATGAGGCGCAAGAGGTACATGAGTCACATGAGTCACAGGTAAAAGAGCGCCTAACCGGCTCGTCTTCATCAGACCAGCATCCCTATCCTTCAGAGCACCTTGGGTTCCCTCCACTCCTCCCCCTTGTGTGTATTTTGTGCATCTTGTGGCTACATCAACTCTTAAGAAGCTCCATCTTCTGAAAGTGTGAACAATCAAAACAGTTCGCCAAAAATCCATCACTAGATTATCCGGCGAATCCTTCCCCCCTCCCCTTGTGAGTCTTGGCAACAGCCGCAGGCTGCTGTTGCCAACCATCACCACCTTTAGCCTTCTAGCTTTTTCCTCCCCTCTAGCAACCGCGTAGGCTCGATACCCGCACGAGTGGGGCGGCGTGAGAATCTCGAGAAGAGGATCCAGCCGAGGAGGAGCGCCCCCGCCACGATCACACTAGGCTCTGGGACGGGAACAATCTCGGATCCCGAGAAGGATCCCGTTCCGAGGAACTGGCCCGTGGTGCCGTAGAAGCTGATCTGACTAAGACTACCCGTAGTCAGCGAACCTTGGGTGTCAAAGAGGTGGGTTAGATCACCCGCCGATGTCGTGCCATATTTGTTAGTTCCACTCCAGTTCAGGATCGTGAGGAGGTTGGAACCGAGTGACATGCTTCCGAAGGTGATCGAGGAGGTACCCGTGAGGTTGGCGAAGTCGATGACGCTATTGGCCGTCAACGTCAGACTGGCAAATGTCTGAGTCGAGGCGCGACTTCCAGGGGCAGCGGCCCCCATGGAGAGCTTGCCGCCATTGAGGTTAAGTGACGCATTGGTATTGACCTGATTGGCACCACCCAGCAGGAAAGTGCTCCCACTTCCAACAACCACATTGGATGTAGCTGTCAAGTAACCGCTGTTGGTCAAGCTGAGGCTGGAGTTATTCAGCGTCGTCGCCCCTGTGTAGCTGTTATTGCCACTTAAGGTGACCGTCGCATTTGCTATCGTGAGCCCGAGGTTTCCATTGATGAAGCCACCGAAGAAGGAGTTGCCCCCGATGGTCAGTGTGGCGGCGGTGCCTGCCGAGTTCAGGATCTGATTGTAACTGCCCGTCCCTGAGGAGAGGCCGGCGAGTGTCTGGTTATTGCCGTTGAGGTTAAAGCTGTTGGTGAGTGAGGAGGACTCCCCTACCCCACCGATAGTTAGGATGGAGGAGGATGGGAGAGCATTGGCCACGCCGGCTGTCAGGGTCGATCCAGCATAGAGCTTGGTAGCTCCATTGTAGTCATTACCAGAGGACGAGAGGGTTACAGCCGCATTGGAGAGGATGAGATCGGAACCGGCGGCGCTGCCGGTGACCTTGCCGGTAACGTTGTAGGAGCCACCGTAGAACTCGAGGATCGAACCGCTGTGCGTGAGTGTTCCGCCAAGAGTGAGCAATGATCCGCTGGTGTTGCCGATGATGCCGGTTCCTGAGGTGACGCTGATGCCATTGTTGAAGTTTGTTACTCCGCTTCCTCCGTAGACAAGAGATCCTCCGCCTGAGAGCGTTACGGCACCGCCTCCGAGAGAAGATGCTCCCGTGAAGGTAAGTTTACCTTTCGAGACCGTTGTGCCACCGGAATAGGTATTGGTACCAGAGAGGGTGAGGAAGCCATCGCCAGTCTTGATAAGGCCTCCTGAGCCGCTGATCAGACCGCCTAGAGTGAGGCTGCTACTGAGAGCGTTGGTGACGGTCACATTCGTGGCAAATGCCATGGCGTTTAGGATGGTGTGGCTGCCTGCAAGATCGGAGATCACAGGCTGGTTGCTTCCTGCCTGCAAGGTGATCGCTCCCGTGCCACCCAGCGTGTAGGAGGAGGCGTTGGAGAACGTTAGTGCCGTGAGGGATGCGTTGGTATTCAGTGTCACGGATCCGGAGCCGTTGGTGCCGAAGGTAGCGGTATCATTCAAGCTGAGCGCTCCGTCGAGACCGGGGGTGCCTCCAGCAAGGTTCCAGTTACCGAAGTTGGTCCAGTTACCGCTTCCAGTCGTCGTCCAGTAGGACTGGCCGGTGTAGCCAAAGCCTGAGACGTTGACTTGATTGGTACCCAGCACTGTGTTACCGAGGCCGCTGCTGTTTACGGCGTAGGATGTCGTGACGACCTGAGCCGTTCCACTGTTGGTTCCTGCTGCGACTGTGCTGCTCAGGCTGAGCGAGAGGGCTGTATTGTTGGTCGATCCACCGGCCAAGTTGGTGAAGTTGCCCGATCCGGTAACACCCGCTGTCGTTCCGAATGCCGCACCGAGGTTTTCCGTATAGATGCTGTTCGGGTTCGTATTGGCGATCGAGAGGGTCTGGCTTCCAAAACTGCCGCCCACGTGGACACTACCAAGAGTGATATTGGTCGAGGCGATCGCGGCTGCTGCGTAGTTGTACACCGCTCCGGTGACGGTCACCGTGCTGGTTCCCAAGCTGCTGTTGGCAAGTCCGGTTTCACCCGTAAGGGTCTGCGATCCGAGTGCCACACCGATGGTGCCGCTCTTGGCTCCTGCGGTCGTGTCGGTCAGGTTGACGCTCAGGGCAGTGCTGTTGCTGCCAGAGGCAAGGCCGCTGACGCTACCGGATCCAGTCACTCCGCTTCCGTTGGTGAAGCTGCCCGAGAGGTTTTCCACATATCCCGCCGTTCCCGTGGCGCTGTTGCTCAGGTTCAGGTTCTGCGCAACGAAGCTCGATCCGGCGTGGATGTTACCCAGGTTGATGTTCGTGGAGGCAAGTGTACCTGCTGCGTAGTTGTAGACGCCGCCGGTCAGATTGATGTTCTGGGTGGCGAGGTTGGACGTCCCGAGTCCAGCTGCTGTGCCGTCGGAGACAAGCTGGACTCCCACCGTGCCAGTCTTGGCTCCGGAGATGTTCTGAGCACCCGCACCAAAGCCTACGTTGATGTTGCTGCTGGATTGACCCACCAGTCCGCTGAAGGCTCCCGATGAAGTTGCAGAACCGCCGTTGGTAAGGGTTGCATTAAGCACATCGCTGTACGTTGCGGCGGCTGTGTTCTGTACAGCCACGTTGCTGGTGCCGAAGCTGCCTCCCACGTGGATGTTACCCAGGTTGACGTTGCTCGTGGCGAGTGAGGCTGCTGCGTAGTTGTAGACTGCGCCCGTGATGGTGATGTTGGTGGAGCCGAGGCTGGTGTTGCCAAGGCCACTGGTGCCCGTGCCGTCGGAGGTCAGCCCAAGGGTGAGAGTCCCGCTCTTGGCTCCGGATGTCGCCGTGCTAAGTCCGCCAACTGTGATGGCGCTGCTATTGCTGCCGCCCGCAAGTAGGCTGATTGATCCGCTGCCGGTCGCACCGTTGGAGGAGCTGATCACCGCATCAAGCTTTTCGGTGTAGGCTCCGGAAGCCGACGTATTGGTGATGGTGACGCTGCTACTACCGAAGGCCACTCCGACGTGTGTGTTGCC
>JBAXXS010000068.1:0-9994 GCA_037127835.1 Verrucomicrobiota bacterium
ACAGGGGTTCGACTCCCCTCGCCTCCACCATTTCAATAATAAATCCCCCCCTCCGGGGAAACCGCAGGAAGAAGGGTGTGCGGAGTTTTCAAGTATACATTTCGTACTCCCCGAAGCTAAATGGCCTAATGAATGGATCGCTCCCAAAACTCGCTTCCCTCGGACCCCTTGGAACCCTAAGTCTCGCAGTTATCCTTCTGCTCTGCGGTTGCGTCTCGGAGGAGAAGAAGGATCCCACGGATCCAGCAGGCCAGATCAAGATGGGAGAAACCTATTCTGTCGGCACGTGGAAGATTCTTAAAAACGATGAAACGGCTGCAGACTGGTACAGGAAAGCTGCGCTGCAGGGTGATCCCGAGGGGGAGTACCACTTGGGTCTCTGCTATGAACACGGCCTCGGCGTTCCCAAGAACGAGGTCCTCGCGGCAAAATGGTTTTCCAAGGCCGCTGAGGGCGGGAACTCAAGCGCACAGTATGAACTGGGAGATTGTTACAGGCTGTCTAAAGGAGTCGGAACCGACCTTTCAAAGGCTTACTTTTGGTACAACCTCGCGGCCGCTTCCGGCAATGACGATGCTCACGAGGCTAGGGATGCTGTGGCAAGACGCCTGACGGAGGGGGACATACGCCAGGCCCAGCGCCAGAGTGAGGAATTTTGGAACAAGTCGAAGGGATAATCTGCATCTAGGGTGGTGCAGCGCTTCTTCATTGACACCCCGCTGTTTCCGGATACTTTCTTCCCTCCCGCTGCATCAACCAATAACCAACCGGGATTTTCTCTATGGCCACTTCCGAAGTCATCCTCACCGAAGCCGTTCCCTCCCTGGGAGCCGAAGCCGATATCGTCAAGGTACGTGCCGGCTACGCCCGCAATTTCCTGATTCCAGGAGGCAAGGCTCTTGAGGTCACTCCCGCTTCCCTGCGCAAGATTAATCACCTGAAGGCCAAGCGCGCCGAGCGCGAGGCCCGCGAGATCAACGAGGCCGAGGCCGTCGCTACAAAGATCAACAAACTCCGCCTGAATCTGAAACTCGATACCGGCGAAACCGGTAAGGCCTTCGGGTCCATCACGGCAGCTGACCTTCTCGAGCGCCTGATGGGAGAGATCAAGGATCTCGTTCTTCCCAAGCACGCCATCGTGCTGGATCGTCCCCTCAAGGAGAGCGGTGAGCATCAGATCCCGGTGAAAATCCACTCCGAAGTGATCGCCACCCTCCGTATTGAGATCGCTGCTGCTCCCAAGGTGGAGCAACCCGCCGATGACGAAGAGACCGGCACCCGTCGTCCTCGACGCAAGTCCGCGGCCACCTCAGATAACGCAGAGGCGTAAAATCTTTCCCTGACATGGCAGAAGGTGCAGAAGGTCCCCAGGACGGCCCTGCCCAAGTCAGCGCCACACCTGAGGGTGTTGTCACCGGATCCCCGCGCCGTAGCACGAGCGCTTCAGGTTCCCAGAGCGCGCATAAACAAGGCCAAGGAGGATTCTCCCAAGGTCAGCGCCTTCCGGAATCGCACCGTCCCCTGCCCGCTAGTCTTGATGCAGAGAAGGGTGTTCTCTCTTCCATCCTGCTCTCCCCGAAGGATACCCTCACCACTGCCATCGAGAAGGGGATCAATGATCAACACTTTCACCATCCCGCCCATGGGACGATCTATACCGTCCTGGAGGATCTCTGGAAGAAGAATAGTCCGATCGACCTGATCACCGTCACGCAGACCCTGGCTGATAGGAATCTCCTCGAGCAGGTCGGAGGACCGGCTTTTCTGGCAGGGCTCCAGACCTTCCTGCCAACGGCAACCAATGCCGAGTACTACATCGACATTATGCGGGAGAAGCATCTCCTGCGCCGCATGATTGCCGTCTGCACCGCTTCGGCGGCCCGCTGTTACGACGAGCAGGGGGATGTGAAGGCGCTCATCGACGATGTGGAGAAGGAGGTCTTCACCGTTGCCGAAGACCGCGTCCGAGGCGACTTGCCCGACATCAAGGAGCACATCAATGCCGCCATCGATTCGATCGAAAAACTCTACCAGAACAAGGGTGAGGTAACCGGAGTCCCCACCGGATTCAAGGTTCTCGATAACATGACCAGCGGCATGCACCCGAGCGAGATGATCGTCATCGCGGCGCGCCCCTCAATGGGTAAGACCGCCCTCGCGATGAACATCGCAGAGCATGTCGCCGTCGATAAGAACATCCCAGTTGCCGTCTTCAGTCTGGAAATGAGCGCCCAACAACTTGTACAGCGTCTTCTCTGCTCGCGTGCCCGGGTGAACCTCCAGAGCATCCGGACAGGCCTTCTTCCTAAGAACGCCCACCAGAGTCTCTTCAAGGTCTCGGGGGAGTTCGGCCAGAGCAAGATGCTGATCGATGATACGGCGGGGCTCAGCATCAACGAATTACGCGCAAAATCCCGACGACTCATGGACAAGCATGGACTGGGCCTGATCGTCATCGACTATCTGCAGCTTCTGAAATCCCCCTCAAAGCGCGGACAGGAGAACAGACAGATCGAGATCGCCGAGATCTCTGGAGGCATCAAGGCACTTGCGAAGGAACTGAGCATTCCGATCATTGTCCTAGCCCAACTCAATCGTAAATCCGAGGACCGCGGAGACGGCAAGCCGCGCATCTCGGATCTCCGTGAATCAGGCTCCATCGAGCAGGATGCGGACGTGGTGGGACTCCTCTACCGCTCCGCATACTATGCCAAAGATGATGAGGAGAAATCCGAGAAGGGAGGCGAGGCTGAACTGATCATCGCCAAACAGCGTAACGGCCCCACTGGCGAAGTCCCCCTTACCTTCCTGAGCGAGTTTACACGCTTCGAGACCCGTGACATGACCCACGGGGAGGGAAATTAGGCGGATAGGATCTAGGGATTAGGTAATGGGGGATAGGGTATCGGGATTGGGAGATGGGGATCAGGGGCTTCGATAAAAAGAGATCGCCCATTGGTCCAAAGAAATTTCAAGTTTCATCCTTCAGGTTTCATCCTTAGTCTTTCGCCATGCTCCCTACTAAAGGCTACGCCGCGCAAAGCGCCACATCACCGATCGCCCCCTTCTCCTTCGAGCGTCGCGAACCGGGTGCCCATGACGTCCAACTCGAGATCTCCCATTGCGGCGTCTGCCACACCGACATCCACATGTCACGTGACGAGTGGGGCGGCTCACTCTATCCCATGGTTCCGGGCCATGAGATCATCGGTGTGGTCAAGCAGGTGGGCAGTTCCGTCACCAAATTTTCACCAGGCGACAGGGTGGGCGTCGGGTGTTTTGTCGATTCCTGCCGTACCTGCTCAAACTGCAACGAGGGTCTTGAGAACTACTGTGAGAACCACTTCACCGGCACCTACAACAGCAAGACCCGTGACGGAAGCGGTCTGAATTTCGGCGGCTATTCGAATCAGATTGTCGTCGACGAGCGCTTCGTCCTAAAGATCTCGGACAAACTCGATCCCGCCGCAGCTGCACCTCTCCTCTGTGCAGGCATCACCACCTACTCACCTCTGCGCCACTGGAAGGTCGGTCCCGGCAAGAAAGTGGGCGTCGTTGGACTCGGTGGTCTGGGGCACATGGCGCTTAAGTTTGCCCACTCCTTCGGGGCCCATGTCGTCTGCTTCACCACTTCACTCGGCAAGGTTGCGGATGCCAAGCGTCTCGGTGCTGACGAAGTGATCTTTTCAAACTCGGAAGAGGAGATGACCAAAGCTGCGAGCAGCTTTGATTTCATTCTCAATACGGTCTCCGCTCCTCATGATCTCGGCGCCTACATTAACCTGCTTAAGCGCGATGGAACTATGTGCCTCGTCGGCGTTCCACCAGAGACAGCAGCGGTCCATGCCCACAGCCTCGTGATGGGGCGCAAAAGCCTGGCAGGCTCATTGGTAGGAGGACTTCCTGAGACTCAGGAGATGCTCGATTACTGTGCAGAGCATGGCATTGCCAGTGATATCGAGATCATTCCTATGGCAGAAGTCAACGTGGCCTACGATCGCATCCTCAAGAGCGATGTGAAGTACCGCTTCGTGATTGATATGGCTACTCTCTAAGAGCTGTTTAAACCAAATCATGGCCACAAGATGCACAGAATGCACAGGTCTTGTGATTGCTCTCGAGCTGCTCCCTTAAGAGACATAGAAGAGCATGCCTGCGTCCCCCTTTTGTGTTTTTGGCTTGCCGGCTGTTGCTTCGCATCCGTTACGCCTGCCTTTTGTGGCTACATCTTTTCTTAAGATGCTTTAGATGGCCGGGTTGGCTCCTGGAGTCGGAGAATGAGCGGACGCAATTTCCGACTATGCCACCTTCTCCGCAGAAATCGCGCCGGGACTGGTCACACCTGATTGCAGGATGGCTTCCGCCGCATGAGTTCCTGTTCCGCCTGTTTCCTGCTTGAGGCTTCCTTCGCAAGCTCCCGGTTCCGGAAAAACCGTCGCCTTGTAGGCCTCCATTCCTGAGGGGGCTTCGATCTTAGGCAGCTGGGGAACTCCGCTGATCTCCCGATGGAAGTCTTCCTTGGCCTTCTGCAGTTCCCCAAGGGCCTTGCCGATTCCTCGGGCCAGTTCCGGCAGCTTCTTGGGACCAAGCAGCACAAGCGCCAAGATCCCGATGAAGATCCACTCCGGCGCCGCAGGCATTCCAAAGGCAAGGAAGAGCATATAAATGAATCTAATCTAAAACTCAGGAACTCAAAAAATGATTTTTTAGCTGCTTCAGCGGTTCCTTAAGCTTACAGCGACGCGAGAGCAGCTTCCAGAGAGGCTGCATCGGAGATGCTGATGACCTCGGTTCCCTTGCGGATCCTTCCCACGAGGCCGGCAATGACGCCGCCGGGACCGAGTTCCAGGAAGCGGGTGATCCCAAGATGGTCGATCATGTACTCGATGCTAGCCGTCCAACAGACCGAACCAGTGACCTGATCGGCCAAGGATTGACGGATGGCATCAGGCGATCCAGCGGGGCGGGCGTCAATGTTCGAGACAACCGGAACTGACGGCATCACGATCGGGGTCTCCGCAAGCACGGCGCTGAGGCGCTGGTAGGCCGGCTCCATAAGACGGGAATGAAAGGCTCCGGCCACGGTAAGCTCGACGGCCTTGCGAGCGCCATATTCCTTGGCCATGCCTACAGCTAGAGCAATCTTAGCCTTCTCGCCGGAGATGACGATCTGGCCCGGGCTGTTAAAGTTGGCAACATCGACATCGGCGACGGCCGCCAGATCACGAACCCCCTGCTCCTCCGCTCCGATGATCGCGGCCATGCCTCCCTCCGTGGCCTCACAGGCTTCCTGCATAAAGCGGGAACGCTGATCAACGAGCCGCAGACCGGTCTCGAAATCAAAGGTGCCGGCGGCCGAATGAGCTGTGAATTCACCAAGGGAAAGTCCTGCGGCGGCGGCGAAAGAAAGGTGCGGGCATTTTTCCTTCAGGACAGCCAGCACGGAGAGCCCATGCACATAAAGAGCCGGCTGGCAGACAGAGGTGCGGGTCAATTCCTCCGAAGGCCCCTCAAAGGCGATCTGCGAAAGGGAATACCCCAGTATCGAGTCCGCCTTGGCAAAGTGTTCGGCGGCAACGGGAAAGCTTGCGGCAAGATCCTTGCCCATGCCGACGGCTTGGGCCCCTTGTCCGGAAAAGAGAAGTGCGGTTTTCATCGATTAATTGGTAACTCCTAAAAGTAAAAAGGGATTGAGGCTTTTGCAAAAGCCTCTTTCTGATCCTTGAGGTAGAGATCGCCCAAGCGCTCGAAGCCGCCGGAAACGCGGAAGGACTTCAGGAAGGCATTGACCTGATCCCGGAGAGCTGTATCCCCTGGCCTTAGTCCGATGGCCCAAGACTCTTTCTGCACCGGTTGGAGCAGTGCAATGGTATCGGAGGGGTGCTCCTGATGATTCTTCCAGACGCTCATCTGGTCATAGAGGAATCCATCGGCCTTGCCTTGGGTGACCTCCATCACCGCAGAGGACTCCTTGTCGAGGACCAGCACCTTGGCCTGCTTGAGATGCTCCAAGGCCCAAGCCTGGGCTGTGGTACCCTGCCGCACGGCAAGGGTTCGACCGGGTTGATCGAGATCCTCTGGCTGCATAGCACTATCCGTCAGGCCGCTCTTTTTACCCGCCAGCACGGCCAGTCCGATCGAGAGATAAGGATCTGAAAAGGTGATCGTCTTTTCGCGCTCGGGCGTGTCAGTCATCGAAGAGATGATCAGGTCGATTTTTCCCGTCAGAAGCGAAGGGATCAACCCCGTGAACGGAATGTTCTCGATCCGAACGGGACGTTGCAAGTACTCACCCAGCGCATTCGCTAGATCGACGCTGACACCCGCGGGTGCTCCCTGGGAGTTGATGGTTTCGAACGGAGGATAAGAAAGATCCATTCCCACCATCAGCGGCTTGATCGCGGATGTCGTTCCCATGCCGCATCCTGACAAAAGCATGATCCCCAAGAAGAGGGTGGCAAGGATCCTCTTCATGGGCGTGGTTCTGGGTTGGGGCCCTCGTCCCTCGACTCGGTCCTCCCTAGACCCGAGGCGCATGCCATCCGCCCGAAGGCAGGAGGACGTCATTAACCTCATCCGGCCCCCAAGTGCCTGGCTTGTAGGGATGCACGGGAACCGTGTTGCCGAGGATGTTCTGGACGATCCTCCATCCTTCCTCGACGACATCCTGACGGGCAAAGAGGGCTTGGTCTCCCTGGATTGCGTCGCCGATAAGACGCTCATAGGGAGTCATCTCATCGGGTTGCTGGTCGACGACCTTGAGTTCCATCGGCTCACCAACCATGCGCTCGCCGTCGATCTTGACCTGCATGCCCAGGGCGATCTCGATGCGAGGAGAGAAGAGAAAGCGGACGTAGTTATGCATCGGGGCCTGCTGGTCGGGGAAAACAACAAGCGGCGGACGGTGAAACTGAACACGCACCTCGGTGGCGGAAAGCGGCAGATTCTTGCCGGCACGAATGTAGATAGGCACGCCCTGCCAGCGCCAGTTATCGATAAAAACACGAACAGCCGCAAAGGTCTCGGTCGTGCTGTTCGGAGCAACACCGGGTTCCTGTTGATAGCCATCGAACTGACCGCGGACAAAATCGTTTGGCGAAATGGTACGGATAGAGCGGAAGAGCTTCACTTGCTCGTCACGCACGCGCTCCTTGTCAGGCCAATAAGGAGGCTCCATGCAGAGGAATCCGACCACCTGCATCAGGTGGTTCTCGATCACATCACGCAGACAACCGGTGGCGTCGTAGAAGGCGCCGCGCCCATCCACGCCGAAGGACTCGGCCATGGTAATCTGGATATTGCTGATATGATTGCGGTTCCAGACAGGCTCGAAGAAGGCATTGGCGAAGCGGGTGTAGAGGACGTTCTGAGTTGCCTCCTTGCCGAGATAGTGGTCGATGCGGAAGACCTGACGCTCCTCGAGGACCTCGTGAAGGATGCGATTGAGAGCCTCGGCGGAAGCCTTGTCATGACCGAATGGCTTCTCAACCACGACGCGGGTGTCGTCATTGATGCAGTCGGCAGCCTTGAGTCCCTTAGTCACCCTTCCGAAGAGAACAGGTGGTATCGCCAGATAATGGATAGGCCGCTGGGCACTTCCCAGGGCTTTCTTCAGCGCATCAAAGGTTGCGGGATCGGAGTAGTCGCCGTCGACATACTGGAACTGATCCGCAAAATTCTTAAAGATCGCCTCATCCACGCCGCGTCCATACGTGGTGATACCCTCACGAGCACGCTCGATAACCTGCTCGCGGGTCATGCCGCTCTTGGCGACGCCGATAACAGGGCCCTCAAGCACCCCCCGGCGGTAAAGCGCCTGGATCGTGTCGAAGAGTTTCTTGTGGGCCAAGTCTCCGGTCGCTCCGAAGAGGACCAGGGCGTCGCTTTTGAGTGCGGACATGATGTTGTGACTCCGAAAGGGAAGGACTTTGGGTTACTTCGGGTTATTTTGAACCGGCCGGTTTCTCGTGGTGACCGCCGAACTCAAAGCGCATCGCGGAGCAGACCTTGTCGGCATACTCGGCCAGATTGCGGCTGGAGAAACGCTCGTAAAGCGCGGTGGTGAGCACGGGAGCAGGCACCCCTTCTTCGATCGCAGCGAGAATGGTCCATCGACCTTCGCCGGAGTCGCTGACACGACCACCGAATGTGGAGAGCTCGGGATCACGAGCCAAAGCGTCGGCCGTGAGGTCCAGCAACCAGCTAGCGACGACGCTACCGCGGCGCCACACCTCGGTGATCTCGGGGAGATCCATGTCGTATTGGTAGTTCTCCGGATCGCGGAGAGGGGTAGTCTCGGCATCGATCTCACGCTGAACCTTCCCGGCATTGGCATTTTTGAGAATATTCAGACCCTCGGCATAGGCGGCCATGATGCCATACTCGATGCCGTTGTGGACCATCTTGACGAAGTGTCCGGCACCGTTGGGTCCGCAATGGAGGTACCCCTCATCTGCCGTGCTGTCCGTACGTGTGCGGCCCGGTGTCACCGGAGAGTCTCCCTTACCTGGAGCAAGGGTCTTCAGGATAGGATCCAAATAAGCCACCGTTTCCTTGGAACCGCCGATCATCTCGCAATAGCCGCGCTCGAGACCCCAGACGCCGCCGGAGGTGCCGACATCGACATACTCGATACCTTTGACCGAGAGTTCCTTGGCGCGTCGAACGTCATCCTTGTAGTAGGAATTACCACCGTCAATCAGGATGTCACCTTTAGAAAGAAGCGGAACAAACGTGGCGATGGTGTCATCCACGTAGGCAGCGGGAATCATCATCCAGACAGCCTTGGGGCCGGTCAGCTTGCTGACGAGATCGGCTTGATCCTTGGCCGCAATAGCTCCCTTGGAAGCCAGATCCTGGATAGCAGCATCGCTGCGATCCCAAACGACGACTTCATGACCTGCCTTAATAAGGCGGAGAACCATATTGGCTCCCATTCTTCCGAGACCGACCATTCCGATGCGCATAGTATGTGTTCCTTGGATTTGTGGGTTTATGTGAACCCTTCTCTTTATAGGGGATAACGTTTGCGTCAAGCATCGCCTTGTCCTCTTCACGCCACGTCTCCTTTACTTTTCCTAATGCGCCGATTTCACGATGCTGCTATCAGATGGGCATGACCAACCGAACAGGAATCATCGCGGCCATGGATTCGGAGTTGAGAGAACTGACCGCTTCTCTGGACCATGAACGCACCGAGAGGATCGCAGGAAGGGAAATCCACTACGGAAATCTGGAAGGCATGCCGGTGGCGATCGTTCTCTGCGGTTGCGGCAAGGTGAATGCCGCCCTTTCGGCCACGCTTCTCGCGGGACACTCCAAAATCTCCCGTATGCTCCTGACCGGAATCTCCGGAGCCCTTGCCGAGGGACTGAGGGTCGGGGATATCGTTATCGGGGACTCCTTCGTGCAGCACGACATGGATGCACGACCCCTCTTTCCATTGCACCAGATCCCCTTTGAAGGGTTCTCCGTGATCGAGGCGGAGCCGGAACTCCGCCATCTCCTTTCTGATGCCGGCAGAGCGATGCTCGCCACCAGGCGCCCACCCGGACTCGAGAGCGCCGCCCTCTTCGAGGGACTCGTTGTCAGCGGCGATCAGTTCCTATCCAGCAACGAGGCACGGTCCCGTGTTCTTGATACCATCCCAAAGGCCTCGTGTGTCGACATGGAGTCAGCGGCCGTGGCACAGGTCTGCCGGGCGGCGGACCTTCCCTTGGGCGTGATGCGGGTCATCTCCGACTCCGCCGACGGGAGTGCCCACATTGACTTCGCGAAGTTCGTGGAATACTCCGCCTCCAAGGCCTGTGCGGAGACGGTCAGGCACGCATTACGCGCCTTGGCGCAGTGAATGCGTGCAGGCTTTTAGCAAAAGGCTCGTGGGAATGAGGCTTAGTCATGCCAAAGGTAGTCCGAGCGTGCTCGGATGGCTGATCCGGGAGCCGTAACAAATCAGCGACTGGCGGGAGCTGATAGGACTGCGAAGCAGCCCCGG
>JBAXXS010000069.1:0-9969 GCA_037127835.1 Verrucomicrobiota bacterium
CGCCGACTCACCTCACTTCCCGTGGTGTTGTTCTGCGTGGTGACGATCACATTTTTCCTGATCCGCCTTTCGCCGGGAGGCCCCTTTGATTCGGAACGGAAACTGCCGCCAGCTATCGAAAAGCAGCTTCTGGCGAAGTACAAGCTGGATGGTCCGATCCTGGGACAATACACGGGTTACTTGAAGGATCTTATCCATGGCGATCTGCGCCTCTCGACCAAGTATCGCAACCGCTCGGTCAACGAGATCTTGGCTCAGACCCTTCCTGTCACTCTGACGCTCGGAGCTACAGCCCTCCTTTTCGCCGTGACGACCGGTGTCTGGGTCGGAGCCTTCGCCGCCACGCGTCCGGGAACCGCTGCGGAGGGTGCGGCTCTTACGATGACCCTGCTGGCTATTTCCCTACCCTCCTTTGTGCTGGGTCCCCTCTTGATCCTGATCTTCGCGATCAAGCTCTCCTGGTTGCCTGTAGGTGGCTGGGGATCACCAATGCAGTTGATCCTACCGGCGGTGACCCTCGCAATTCCTTATGCCGCCGTGATTGCCCGATTGCTGCACGATAGCCTGAGGGAAACATTGGCCGAGGAATTCGTCCGCACCGCACGGGCTAAGGGACTCTCCGAACGCGCGGTGGTCTATCGTCATGCCCTGCGCGTGGCGATTCTACCCGTGATCTCATACCTGGGCCCTCTGGCGGCCAATCTCCTGACGGGTTCGATCGTCGTGGAGACGATCTTTCACATTCCCGGAGCGGGAGGCTTCTTCGTAAACTCCATCCTCAACCGCGATGGATTCCTGCTTGGCGGCGTGGTCATCGTCTATTGCGTGCTACTGGTGATCTTCAATCTCCTGGTCGATCTCTCCTACCGCATGCTAGACCGCAGGATCAGGGAATCATGATTCTTTCATTCCCTAGAACGGCAATGCTGCCGGCGATGGTTCTCTGCGTAATGATTCTGGCCGTCCTGGTTGGCCCATTTCTTTTCTCTCACTCCTACGGACTTCCGGGAGAGCAGACCTACGCAGCACCCAGTGCTACCCACATCTGTGGAACAGACCTGAATGGCCGGGACCTTCTCCTACGAATTCTTAATGGGGGCCGGATCTCACTACTTGTCGGCATCTGTGGAGCATGCATCAGCCTGATCATCGGCACCTCCTACGGCTTGATCGCAGGGTCTTCAACCCGGGGTGTTGACAACTCAATGATGCGCTTTGTCGATATCCTCTATTCGGTTCCAAGGCTGATTTTCATTCTGATCTTTATCAATGCGTTCAATGAACGGCTTCAGCTAGCAGCAAGTAATCATGGCTGGGACTGGCTGGTTGGCTCATCGCGCCTAGTTATCCTAATACTGAGCCTCGGGATCATTGAGTGGCTCACCATGGCTAGAATCGTACGGGGCCAGACCCTCACCCTGAGGGAGCGCTCCTATGTGGCTGCGGCACGCGTGCTAGGAGAGGGCTATTGGACGATTCTCTGGAGACACCTCCTTCCGAATCTTGCAGGCATTATTCTTGTGTACCTCACCTTAGCCATACCCTCCGTAATTATCGATGAGGCCTTCCTCAGCTTTCTGGGTCTGGGAGTACAGGCTCCCCAATCCAGCTGGGGTTCCCTGCTCGCGGAGGGTGCCTCTTCCATCAACCCACTCAAGGGAGCTTGGTGGATGATTCTCTTTCCCTCATTGGCCCTGCTGACAACGCTCTTAGCCCTCTACGGACTGGGCGACGCCCTGAGACGCTCCATCTCGTCAAAGAATCAATAAAGATCTCGCGCAGAGGCGCAGAGACGCAGAGGAAAATGCACAAAAAGAAACTCTTAACCACTTCGCGCCTCTGCGCCTCCGTGCGAGAACTCTCCTTCCTTCTTGCGAAATGAAACGGCCTAAAGGCACGATACTGTCATGAGTGAAGCCGCCGCACGATCCATCGTGGAGAAGCTTCGTACCAAGGGCTTCGAGGCACTCTATGCCGGGGGCTGTGTTCGGGATCGCCTGCTCGGATTGGAACCCCATGACTATGATGTGGCGACCAGCGCCCGGCCCGAACAGTTGGAGGCACTCTTTCCTAGGACAGTCCCCGTCGGCGCACAGTTCGGAGTGATCGTCGTGCTGGAGGCAGGGGCTGAGATCCAAGTGGCTACCTTCCGTGGAGACGGCACCTACCATGATGGCCGGCATCCCGAGAACGTCCATTACACGGATGCCAAGGGTGACGCCAGTCGGCGCGATTTCACTATCAACGGTCTCTTCTACGATCCGATCGCTGAAGAAACCCTGGACTTTGTCGGTGGACGCGAGGATCTGAATAAGCAGCTTATCCGAGCCATCGGGAATCCTTCCGAGCGCTTTGCAGAGGACAAACTGCGTCTATTGCGGGCCGTCCGTTTTGCAACGACCCTGAACTTCGACATCGATCCCTTAACCTGGAGTGCCATCCTGCAGTGGACCCCTGAAATTCATGCAGTCAGCGCCGAAAGGATTCGCGAAGAGTTCTGCAAGATCCTCCTCTCACCGAATCGGCTTCGAGGATTCGACCTCCTGAACGAGAGCGGCTTACTCCGGATGATCCTGCCCGAAATCGAGACACTGAAGGGTTGCGATCAACCACCGGACTTCCATCCTGAGGGGGATGTCTTCGTCCATACGCGCCTGATGATTTCCCTATTGCCGCCTATTGTCTCACTGCCTCTTGTTCTCTCGGTACTGTTCCATGACTTGGGTAAACCCCCAACGAGGTTTGTCGATGAGACGGGACGCATCCGCTTTAATGGACATGAGGGCGTCAGCACCGAGATGAGTCTTCGGATCATGAAGCGGCTCCGCTTCTCCAATGAGATCATCGATGCCGTTATTCCCGCAGTCCGGCTCCACATGAGTTTTAAGGATGTCCCAAACATGCGCATCGCCACGCTCAAGCGGATGATGGCCCGACCTACCTTTGACGATGAACTCGAGCTTCATAGGGTTGACTGCCTGGGTAGCCACGGGATGCTCGACAACCATGCCCTTCTGATTGCCAAACGTGAAGAATTCTCCAATCAGCCACTGATTCCCACTCCCCTCATCACCGGCGACGACCTGATCGGACTTGGTTGGAAGCCGAGTAAGAAATTTGCGGGAATCCTCCAGTCCATTCAAACCCTTCAACTCGAAGGGACTCTCAACTCTCGAGAGGAGGCGCTCGCCTGGATTGTGTCGGAATATTCCAGCTGAAGAATGGTGGGCAGTGAGGGGATCGAACCCCCGACCAACTCGGTGTAAGCGAGCCGCTCTACCGCTGAGCTAACTGCCCTGAAAATTAAAAGCCTGTTTGATTTAGGAAGAACTAGTCTTCCTGAACCGGCAAACAACTGCAGAAAATATTCCGATCGCCGTAGACATTGTCAACACGCGACACAGAGGGCCAGAACTTATGATTCTTGAGCCAGGAGGCTGGATAAGCGGCCTGAGTGCGAGAGTAGGGCCTGCTCCATTCGTCTGAGGTGACAGTGAGTGCCGTGTGAGGAGCCCGCTTGAGAGGGTTATCCGCCTTATCGAGCTCACCACGTTCGATGGCCATGAGTTCCCCATGAATCGCGATCATGGCATCACAGAAGCGATCGAGTTCTTCTTTGGATTCGCTCTCGGTAGGCTCAATCATGAGGGTTCCCGCAACGGGCCAGCTCATCGTCGGGGCATGGAAGCCATAGTCGATGAGGCGTTTCGCCACATCCTCGACCTCGATACCAGCCCGGTTCTTCCACTCGCGGAGATCTAGGATGCACTCGTGGGCAACCGTACCATTGACACCCTTGTAGAGGACGGGGAAATAGGGCTCGATCCTCTTGGCCATGTAATTGGCGTTCAGGATGGCAATGGCGCTGGCTGTTGCCAGTCCGTCGGGGCCCATCATGCGCAGATACATCCAGCTGATCACACAGATGCTGGCACTGCCCCATGGCGCGGCACTGATCTCGGAGACAGCTCGGGATCCGCCTGTCGGGATCACGGAATGTCCCGGCAAGAAGGCAGCAAGATGTTCACCCACGCCAATCGGACCGACTCCTGGACCCCCACCTCCATGGGGGATGCAGAAGGTCTTGTGAAGGTTCAGATGACAGACATCGGCACCGATATCACCGGGACTGCAGAGTCCGACCTGGGCGTTCATGTTCGCTCCGTCCATGTAGACCTGGCCTCCCGCCTCATGGATCATGGAGCAGATCTCCTTGATCCGGGACTCGAAGACGCCGTGGGTCGATGGATAGGTGACCATGAGCGCAGAGAGATTCTCCCGGTTAGCCTCAATCTTGGCCCGGAGGTCGTCCACATCGACATTTCCCTCGGCATCGCAGGCGACTCCCACGATCTCCATGCCAGCCATGACGGCGCTGGCGGGATTCGTCCCGTGGGCAGAAACTGGAATGAGACAGACGGTACGGTTCAGATCGCCCCGTGCACGATGATAGGCACGGATGACGAGGAGTCCGGCGTATTCTCCCTGGGAGCCAGCATTCGGCTGGAGCGAGACCGCATGGAATCCGGTAATCTCGGCAAGCCAACGCTCAAGCTGCTGGAAGATGACTTGATAACCTTTGGCCTGTTCTGTCGGGACGAAGGGGTGAAGGCCTCCTATCGTCTCCCAGGTGACAGGGAGCATCTCGGAAGTCGCGTTCAGCTTCATGGTACATGATCCGAGCGGGATCATGGAGGTGGTGAGGGAGAGATCCTTGGCCTCGAGGCGGCGCATGTAGCGCAGCATCTCGGTCTCAGTATGGTGTGTATTGAAGACCGGATGAGTCAGATAGTCCGAGGTGCGTCGGAGAGCATCCGGAGTCTGCCAGGAGAGCGGATCATTCAACGCAGTGCCGGGCCCCTTGCCAAAAAGTTCGATCAACCCATCAACGGAATCAGAAGTTTCATCGAGAGAAACGGAAACGGCCGTGTCGCCAAGGAACCTGAGATTGATATCGGCTTTCTCCGCGCGGGAACGGAGTGAAGAGGATTCGGCAGAGGTCATGTTCACCCGGACGGTGTCGAAGAAGGGGGCGTGGCTAACGGACCACCCGTTCTTGGCAAGAAGTGAGGCCAGCTTGAGGGCATGGAGATGGATCTTCTCGGCGATATCCCGAAGTCCCTTCGGACCATGGTAGACAGCGTACATGGATGCGATGACGGCAAGCAGAACCTGGGCAGTGCAGATGTTGCTCGTGGCCTTCTCGCGGCGGATATGCTGCTCTCGGGTCTGGAGCGTGAGTCGATAGGCGGGATTGCCATCTGCATCTCGGGAGACTCCAACCAAGCGGCCCGGCAGGCGGCGCTTGAACTCATCACGAACAGCTAGGAATGCGGCATGAGGTCCTCCGTATCCCATAGGGACACCGAAGCGCTGGGAGGAACCGACGACGATGTCGGCACCGAACTCACCGGGAGGCTTCAGGAGGACTAGGGCGAGTGGGTCAGAGGCCACCACGGCAAGACCGCCGGCGGCATGAATTTTCTCGATCGCGGAAGTCGGGTCAATGATGGCTCCGTCTGTGGCCGGATACTGGAGGATTCCACCACAGAGATCCGATGTAGGGATCTGATCTTCACTGCCGACGATCAATACAATGCCCAGCGGTTCCGTGCGGGTGCGGAGAAGGGAGATAGTCTGTGGATGGCAACCATCCGAGACAAAGAAGGATCCTCCGCCCTGAATACCCTGGGGACCCTTAAGGTCATGACACATCGCCATGGCCTCGGCGGCGGCTGTGGCCTCATCCAGCATCGAGGCATTCGCGATCGCCATGCCGGTCAGGTCGCAGACCATAGTCTGGAAATTCACCAGAGCCTCCATGCGCCCCTGGGAGATCTCGGCCTGGTAAGGCGTGTAGGCCGTGTACCAGCCGGGATTCTCCAGAATATTTCGACGAATCACAGCGGGCAGGTTCGTGCTGTGATATCCCATCCCGATGTAGGAGGTGCGGATTTCGTTCCTAGAAGCAATCTCGCGCAACTCGGCAAGGGCCTCTTCCTCGCCGGCAGCTGGGGGAAGATCCAGCGGCTTTGTGCTCCTGATTTCTTCGGGAATCGTCTTTGCAATTAGCTCCTCGAGAGACTCGTATCCGAGAGTCTCCAGCATCGCCGCGATCTCCCGATGGTGGGAACCGAGATGTCGGCGGGAGAAGCGCCCGCGGGAGAGAACAGCGTCTAGTTGGTCAGCCCCGATGGTACTCATTGACCGATCTGGGCTGTGTAGGCTTCGGGGGTCAGAAGAGCGTCGATCTCGGCAGGATTGGAAGCCTTTAGCTTGAAGATCCAGCCCTGACCGAAAGGATCGGTATTCAGAAGAGCGGGATTGGAAGTGAGCGCATCGTTCACCTCAGTAACGACTCCGGAGAGTGGCGAGTAGATATCGCTTGCAGCCTTCACCGACTCGACAACGGCAGCTGTGGCACCGGCCTTCACCTCGACACCAACTTTCGGAGGCTCGGCATAGACGATATCGGTTAGCTCCGCCTGGGCGTGGTCAGTGATCCCGACAGAGATGATGTCATTCTCCTGACGGATCCATTCGTGAGTCTTGGCGTAGCGGAGGTCTGCTGGGACGTTCATACGTTGGTGAGTGTGTTGGCGGTTTCTATGTTACAGGGATGGTTCAAAGAGAGGGCTTTTTGTAGAAAGGGAGCGTTGCAATACTAGCGGCGTAACGGCGACCTCGCACCTCAATTTCTAACTGCGTTCCGGGGGTTCTACAGGCCTCGGGAAGATAGGCCATGGCGATCCCCTCACCCAGACTCGGGGAGAGGGCGCCGCTGCAGGTTTCACCTACTGCAACTCCATCAGCCAGAACAGGATAATGAGAACGGAGGGGTGGACCCTGCACAGAAAGCTTGAGGGGTGTCAACCGACAGGGGAAGCCCTCTGAACGCTGCTGCTCCAGAGCCTTGCGACCCGAAAAATCACCCTTCTCGGGATCATCGAGGCCAACAAACCTATCCAGAGCAGCCTCGAGAGGAGTGCGGTCACGGGAGAGATCCGAGCCATTCAGAGGATAACCCATCTCAAGCCGCAGGGTGTCCCGGGATCCAAGGCCACAAGGTTTCACTCCGGCGGCAAGAAGGCTTTCCCAGAGCGCGATACCATGCGCCACAGGAACAAAGAGCTCAAATCCATCCTCACCAGTATATCCGGTACGGGCAACGAGCGAAGGGATACTGCCCTCGGAAGCCAGAAGAGACGGAATGAGTGGAGCGATGCCGTTTCGCTTCGGAACGTCGCAGCCCGGAAAGAGAGACCTTAGGATTTTTTCGGAATCGCCTCCCTGGAGAGCGATGGCCGCATAGTCGTTCCCTTGGTCTTGTAGCAGAACGGAATCATCGGCAGGAAGATGACCACGCATCCACTCGATATCGAGATCTCTGCAGGCACCATTGATCACCAGAAAATAAGACAACTCTCCTGTCCGGTAGATGATGAGATCATCAATGACCCCTCCCCTTTCATCCAGCATGAGGGTGTATTGACCCCGGGTGACGGCGAGCTTACCGACACGGTTGGTCAGGAGACTCTCCAACCACGCCAGAGCACCGGGCCCTGAAACAATGACCTCCCCCATATGGGAGATATCGAACATGCCGGAGGCAGATCTGACAGCACGATGCTCCTCCATGATGCCGGAGTACTGAACCGGCATGTACCATCCGCCAAACTCGACCATGCGGGCGCCGCAGGCCACGTGGGCAGATTCGAGAGGGGAATGCTTGAGAAGGGCAGGATCGCTCATCGGGATTAATTGGAAGTTTTTGTTACTGAGCTCATAGAACCATTAGGACGACGGGCGTTGAAATCCAAGTAGGTGTAGGACTGGAACATTTTCTCGTACTCGTCGGCGAGTCGCATCGCCTCGTTGGGCTTAAGACGGTCGCCCTTGAGTGCGGCATCGGCCTGGGACTTGATCTTGCGGGCCAGCTCCTTGGTGTCCCACTGGGTGAGGGTCAGCACCTGGTCGATGGTATTTCCGGGAAGCACCTCCTCGATGTAGTAACCGGCCTCCTCATCCTCATCGAGAAAGACATGCATCTCGTTCACCCTACCGAAGAGGTTATGCAGATCTCCCATGATATCCTGATAGGCTCCGGAAAGGAAAATCCCCAGGTAATAGGGTTCGCCGGGCCGGACGGCATGTACAGGCAGGGTCTCCTTCACATCCTGAAAATCGATAAACTTGGCCATCTTGCCGTCGGAATCACAAGTGATGTCGACGAGCGTGCCACTACGCTCCGGAATCTCGTCGAGACGGTGGATCGGCATGACCGGGAAAAGCTGCCCCAAGGCCCAGTGGTCAAGCAGGGACTGAAAGACGGAGAAGTTGCAGAGAAGTTGGTCGGCCAGGGCCACCTCGAGTTCCCTCACTTCCTCGGGCACCTGCTTCATCCCGGCATGGAGTTTCACGATAGCGGCGGCGATATGCCAATACAGGGTGTCGATCTTTGCCTTGGAGCGGAGCTCGAGCAGGCCGAGATCGAACATCGACTGCGCCTGATCCCTAATCTGCTGTGCATCGTGGAGATTTTCCAAACGACGCTTCTCATTCAGACCGGCCAAGATCTCGAGCATGTCGGAAACCAGCTTAGGATCCTCGGGGGAGGCCAGGACTTGGGCCCCATGAGTCTGCTTCTCGATGGAGCCAAACGCCTCGATAATCAGCACGGAGTGTGGCGCAACAATGAAGCGACCGCTTTCACTCACGATCACGGGATGCTCGACTTGCTCCGAGTCACAGACCTCCATGATATTGTAGACGATGTCGCGGGTGTACTCGTGGAGTGAATAGTTCCTGGAACTATCGAAGCTCGTACGGGATCCGTCGTAGTCGACTCCGAGCCCACCACCCACGTCAAGATAGCCGAGAGCGTGGCCCATCTTCTTGAGCTTGGCATAGAAGCGGGCGGCCTCACGCGTGGCGCGGCTGATCGTCTGAATATCGGGAACCTGGGAGCCGACATGGTAATGAAGGAGCATCAGGGCGTTGGGAATGCCCTCGGCGTGAAGCGTATCGCTCATTGATACAAGATCGGCTGTGGAGAGACCGAACTTAGCATTCTCTCCGCCACTGGTGGCCCATTTGCCAGCTCCCTTAGAGAGAAGCCTGACTCGGGCGCCGATCATGGGAGTCACTCCGACCTGCTTGGCTACGGCCAGGATCTGGTGAAACTCCTCCAACTTCTCCACGACAAGAATGACCTTCTTCCCGAGTTTGATGCCGATGAGCGCGGCCCGGATGAACTCGTCGTCCTTGTAGCCGTTTCCGACCACAAGACTCTCGGGATCAGAATGGACCGCCAGAGCGGCGATGAGCTCGGGCTTGCTGCCGGCCTCGATACCGAAATGGTAGGGGAGTCCAGCATCGACGATCTCCTCGACGACCTCGCAGAGCTGATTGACCTTGATGGGGAAAACCCCACGGTACTGGTTCTTGTATCCGCACTCTGAAATGGCCCTAGCGAATGACTCGTTCAGCCTACGAACGCGGTCGCGAAGCAGATCATGGAACCTGACCAATAGAGGAAAACGGAGGCCTCGGTCCCCAGCTTCGCCAACGAGTTCCATCAGATCAATCTCCTCGCCCTCCTTTCTCTGAGGCCGCATGGTGACATGACCGGCATCGTTGATCCTCACGTATCCCTCGGACCATCCCTCCACGTTATAGAGAGAGGAATTCTGTGCAGTGATGGATCCGGTGGAGTCTTGAGGTTGTGGCATTGACAGAAAATTTGAGAAATAAAATTAAAACAAACATGCCCTGACTTGGCGACATGATGCTTCAGTTTTTTTTGCATTGCCGTATCAAGGAGCAGTAGGTGTGAATGAATTAACGGAACTACCTTTCCTCCTGCCAGACCCCAACCATCATGAAACTCCTTCATATCGATGCCTTTGCTGGAATCAGCGGTGACATGTCCGTTGCCGCACTGAGAGATCTCGGGGTTCCGGAGGAAGT
>JBAXXS010000070.1:0-9959 GCA_037127835.1 Verrucomicrobiota bacterium
GGGCTCTGTCATGGTTATGCCCATGGGTCGGAAATGCCCTCTGGAGCACTTCCTCTCATGTTCTTTGTCGGCATGGTGATTGCAACGTCACTGCTCCATGCCTGGGGAGTAGGCGGTGGATTGCTCCTTCGGAATCAAAAATTTGCCATGCTGATGCGGACTGCCGGTCTCTTCCTCATCGCTTTTGCGGTCTACGACTTCTATTTCCCGGTTTAATCCCGGAATCCAGACCGAGTCATTGCAGGACGGATCGGTTCATTACAGGACTGTACGGACTTTCCCTTTCGGGGAGGTATCCGTAAAGTGAGGCTTCACTCATGAAGGGAAATCCACTGCTCCGGCTTGCCATTGTTCTGCTTGTGCTCGCGGCGGTTCTCTGGCCGGTTTGCAGCCTGACACTGCACAGGGCTTCTCCGCAAACAGTGATGCCGGTAGCCAGCTCAACGGAAACCAACGCCGCCTCTACCCCCGATGCCGCTGCAACATCTCCCTTATTAAGTCCGGAAAAGAGGCCGACTCTACGAGCCACACTACTCCTGCACGCAGCCCCCTCCCCTCAGCATTGCCTGATCAGTCAATCCGGAAGGAAACTACTCACCGAGAAAAATCAGATCTCCCCGGGCGAATACCGGACTGCTATCGAGATAACCAAAGGTGAGGATCTCATAGTCTCCGCCGAGTGGGACGACGAAGAACCCCACGCCCTGCGTCTCGAAGTGATGGTTCATGGCTATCAGGCACCGCTTGAAAAAAGCTTCTGGGGTCAGAAAACCGTTGAGGACACCCTTTCCATTCCCGAGTCCTTCCTGCCATGAGCACACCTCACAATGATAGAGAGCCGATGCTCCGCATCGAGGACCTGACGGTGAGTTACCACCGGGTTCCCGCCATCCATCACCTCTCGCTCTCACTCGGATCAGGACATTGCGTGGGGCTTTTCGGTCCGAATGGTGCCGGCAAATCGACACTTCTGAAATCTGTTGCCGGATTGTTAAAGCCAGAAACGGGTCGGATCCTCATTGAAGGAATCTCCCTCGAGAAAGCGGCCTCCCTTATAGCTTACCTTCCCCAGCGTGAATCGGTGGACTGGGATTTTCCGGTGACAGTGCGCGGACTTGTTGAGATGGGACGCTACCATCAGGTTGGACTGATCGGATCGTTTTCCCAACGCGACCAGAAGGCCGTTGAGGAGGCTATGGAACTTTTTAACCTGACACCGCTCGCCCGCCGCCAGATCAAGGAACTCTCCGGAGGCCAACAACAGCGGGCCTTCCTTGCACGTGCCTGGGCTCAGGAGGCCGATCTCTACCTCCTCGACGAGCCGTTCGGCGGACTCGACCGTACCAGCGCCACAGCCCTAGCCGCCGCCCTGGGAACTCTTCGCGAGAGGGGGAAACTCCTGCTGGTCTCACACCATGCCTTGGCGGAAGCAGAGTCACTCTTCGACACTGCTATCCTGCTCAACGGGGAGATGGTTGCCTGCGGTCCCACATCGGAAGCCCTCAGTCCTCAAAACCTGGAGTGCGCCTATGGCACGGCGATCTACTCCGGGGCTCATGATCATTCCTGACAATGAACTGGTGTTCCCATCTTCTCTCTTCGCTGGTGGAGCCGTTCGGCTACTCGTTCATGCAACGAGCTCTACTCTCCTGCGCGCTGATCGGATTCACGAACGGATTCCTCGGTACATTCATCATTCTGCGGCGTCAGGCCCTGCTGGCCGATGCGCTCTCCCATTCCCTCCTGCCGGGCCTTGCTGTGGCTGCGATGATCGTCGGGCTTTCCCCGGGGGGACTCCTCCTCGGGGGATTGATTGCCGCTCTCTTCGTGGCGCTAGGGGCACAGGTCATGGCGAGAAACTCACGCTTGAAGGAAGAGACCGCCGTCGCTTCGCTCTACATCATCGCTTTCGCACTCGGGATCGTTTTGATCCGTTTTGCCAAGGTGAAGGTTGATCTTACCCATTTTCTTTTCGGAAATATCTTGGGCGTCGGCAATGGCGACCTCTGGATTGCCTACGGAGCAGCCTTCTTGACGCTTGGCACTCTCGTGCTCTTCCAACGTCCCCTGCTCCTGACTCTGTTTGATGTAACGGTGGCCCAGGCCTCGGGCGTCAGGGTCCGATGGGTGGAGACGGGGCTGCTGGCACTGACCGTTCTGGGTCTTGTTGCCTCACTGCAAGCCGTGGGCGTCCTTCTCTCGCTGGGCCTTCTGATCATTCCTGCGGCAACAGCCTACCTGCTTACCGATTCGTTCAACAGAATGCTCTGGGGCGGCGCTTTTCTCGGAATGGTTTGTGCCGTGGGAGGACTCTTTATCTCCTTCTTTGCCAATATTCCTTCGGGCCCCTGTATCGTGATGTTGATGGCCGTTTTTCTAGGGGCCGCGTATCTCTTTTCACCGCGTTACGGAGTCCTCTTCAAACTCATCAGAGGTCACCACTATCATGAGGAATCTCTGGAACGGTGGGAAGGCCATCAAGGGCACGATCATCAGGTTCCGGATAAGGAATTTAAACAATGACCGGATCATCACGCCCCTCCAATTCCGCACCCATCGGTGTTTTTGACTCCGGCATCGGTGGACTGACAGTCGTTTCGGAACTCCGCCGCGCCCTTCCTAAGGAGCGAATCCTCTATGTCGGGGATACGGCGCGCGTTCCGTACGGAGGCAAGAGCGCCGAAACCGTGACGCGGTACAGTCGTGAAATCTCCGACCTGCTGCTCGCCGAAGGGGCCAAGATGATCGTCGTTGCCTGCAATACAGCCTCCGCACTGGCCGTTCCCTCGATTGCCCCCAATTACCCCGTTCCCATCGTCGGCGTGCTTGAGCCGGGTGCCGCCGCCGCCGTCAAGGCGACACGAAGCGGAAGGATCGGGGTGATCGGAACACGGGCCACCATTGCGAGTGAGGCTTACACGAAGGCGATCCAACGACGAGATCCTAAGCTTTCCGTACATGCTATCGCCTGCCCCCTCTTGGTTCCTCTGATCGAGGAAGGACTACTCGACGACGAGATCACCGAGGCAATCCTACGTCGTTACCTTATGCCGATGCTGGCGGAAGGCATCGACACATTAGTGCTCGGTTGCACCCATTACCCGCTGCTGAAAGGAGTGATCGCCAGAATTTGCGGCCCCGAGGTATCACTGGTGGACTCTGCGGAAAACTGCGCCCTTGCTGTCAAAGGACTGCTGGATTCCGATCACGCCACAGAATTATCTCCGAGACTCGATATCCTACTCACCGATTCCTCCGAAGGGTTCCTTCGAATCGCAGAAAAGTCCCTTGCTCTCACGATCGATTCTCTCTCGGTCAGACGGGTGGGCAATTAGAGTTGCAAACATCATGACACGGAAACAACGCGCGGAGGAACTAGCCCGGGAACTGCCCAGAATCTACCCGACCGCCCACTGCGAACTCGATTTTAAGAACCCGCTGGAGCTCCTCGTCGCCACGATTCTCTCGGCCCAGTGCACCGATGTTCGTGTCAACATAGTGACTAAGGCACTCTTCAAGCGCTGTAAAACTGCCACCGACTACGCCGCCATACCGCAGGAGGAACTCGAGGAAATCGTCCGCTCCACCGGATTCTACCGAAACAAGGCCAAGTCACTCCGCGGCATGGGAACCGCCCTAGTGGAACGCCACGCTGGAAAAGTCCCCTCAACCATGGCAGAGCTCTCTGCCATTCCCGGGGCAGGGCGCAAAACGGCCAATGTTGTTCTGGGAAACGCCTTTGATATCAATGATGGCGTTGTCGTCGACACCCATGTCGGCAGACTTTCCCTTCGACTCGGCCTAACGACGAACAGTGATCCCGTGAAGGTCGAGCAGGATCTGATGAAGCTCTTCCCTCAGGAGCAATGGACACTTCTCTCCCACTGGCTGATATGGCACGGACGCCGCCGCTGCAGGGCCCGCAATCCCGACTGCAAGGAATGTGAACTGCGTAGTCTTTGTCCGAGCGTCGATACTCCAGACCGCCTCCTGAAAAAATAAACTGCCTCTCAGTCCCTCAGTCTTTCCAAAGAAAGAGGAGTAAAGTCAGAACCCCGCCGATCGCGTAGAGCATCCAGGTTTCGGAAACCACATAGGGGAAACCCATGATCGCAACCGCTAGCAGCATCGTTTTGAAAGAGGACTGCTTCTTCCCGTAAACGAACGCGGCTAATCCGATCGCCCCGAAGAGGATTTGACCGAATAAGTTGGCGGCAGTGAAGGTCACGCCTTCTTCACAAAACAAGCCTTGAGGCCGACTGCTATCCCATCGACTTTGCAGGAAATCTCATGATCTTCTTCACCTAGCTTGATCGGCTTGGACTTTGTTCCCCCCTTGAGGACGGAAGCACCTCCCAGTTTGAGGTCCTTGATCAGGACAACACAGTCGCCATCAGCCAAGACAACGCCGTAGGCATCCTTGACGATACGCGGACCATCAGCAATCTCGGCCTCAGCCTCCTTGGCCCATTCAAAGCCACAGGTGACGCACTCCCATTTGTTGGAGCGAGCGATCACTTCTTCCATCGTGCACTCGGGGCAAGCGGACTCGCCCATCAGAGCTTTGCGATGATCGCGTTCAGAGTTTGGCTGGGACGGAGTGCGGCATTGGCTTTCGCATCGTCGGGTAGGTAGTAGCCGCCGACATCGACGGGCTTGCCTTGGACGGCATTGAGTTCGGCTACGATCTTTTCCTCGTTGGCTGCGAGTTCCGTGGAGATCGATGTGAAGAGAGCCTTCAATTCGGCATCCTGGGTCTGAGAGGCAAGGGCTTGAGCCCAGTAGAGGGCGATGTAGAAGTGGCTGCCACGGTTATCGATGGTGCCGAGCTTGCGTCCTGGTGACTTGTCATTCTCAAGAAACTTGCCAGTCGCCGCATCGAGGGTCTCGGCCAAAACCTTGGCCTTGGCGTTACCGAAGGTTTCGGCGATGTGCTCGAAGGAGGGGGCAAGGGCGAAGAACTCTCCTAGGGAGTCCCAACGGAGATAGTTATCCTCGAGGAACTGCTGCACATGTTTGGGCGCGGAGCCGCCCGCACCCGTCTCGAAGAGGCCACCACCGTTCATAAGCGGGACGATGGAGAGCATCTTGGCGCTGGTGCCGACCTCCAGAATCGGGAAGAGATCTGTCAGATAATCGCGCAGCACATTGCCTGTGACCGAGATGGTGTCCTTACTCTGGACGATCCGCTCGAGACTCAGCTTGCAGGCCTCGGCGGGAGGTAGAATACGGATATCAAGGCCCGTGGTATCGTGGTCGGCAAGATAGGTCTTCACCTTGCCAATGATCGCGGCGTCGTGAGCGCGTTTCTCGTCCAGCCAGAAGATGGCCGGCTCATTCGTCGCACGGGCGCGTTTCACGGCTAGCTTCACCCAATCCTGGATCGGGGCATCCTTGGTCTGACAGGCGCGCCAGATGTCTCCCTGCTCGACAGCATTTTCGAGGAGCACCTTGCCGGAGGCATCCGTGATGCGGACGACGCCGTTCCCGGGAATCTCAAAGGTCTTGTTATGCGAGCCGTATTCTTCGGCGGCTTGGGCCATGAGACCGACATTGGGAACGGAGCCCATGGTCTTCGGATCGAGGGCACCCTGCTTCTTGCAGAAGTCGATGACGGCCTGATAGACGCCCGCATAGCAGCTGTCAGGAATGACGGCGACCGTGTCCTGGGTCTTGCCTGCGGCATTCCACATCTTGCCCCCGGCTCGGATCATGGCCGGCATCGAGGCATCCACGATGACGTCGCTCGGGACATGGAGATTTGTGATTCCCTTCTCAGAGTTGACCATGGCAATCGCCGGTCCGTTGGCTAGAGTCTGCTGGATGTCGGCCTCAATTGCGGCCTTCTGGTCGGCAGGCAGCGTCTGGATCTTGGCGACGAGATCGCCGAAGCCATTCTTGAAATCGACGCCGAGTTCCTGAATCACCGTCGCATGCTTGGCGATCAGGTCCTTGAAAAAGACTTCGACCGCATGACCGAAGATAATCGGGTCGGAGACCTTCATCATCGTGGCCTTCATGTGAAGGGAGAAGAGAACTCCATCCGCTTTTGCTCTCGAGATCTGCTCACCTAGGAAAGTGACAAGCGCCTTCTTACTCATCACCGTGCTATCGATGATCTCACCGGCCTTAAGTGGGGTTTTCTCCTTGAGAATAGTTGAGCTGCCGTCGACTCCCACAAACTCGATCTTCACATCGGTCGCAGCGTGAACGGTCACCGACTTCTCGTTTGAGAAGAAGTCGTTCTTTCCCATGGTGGCGACGCTGGTCTTGGAATCGGAGCTCCACTCACCCATGGAATGGGGATGCTTACGAGCGTACTCCTTGACGGCCTTCGGTGCGCGGCGGTCGGAGTTCCCCTCGCGGAGGACAGGGTTGACGGCGCTCCCCTTGATCTTGTCGTAGCGGGCACGGACCTCTTTCTCGGCCTCCGTCTGCGGAGTGTCGGGATAGTCGGGGAGCTTGTACCCCTTCGACTGCAGTTCGGCGATTGCTGCCTTCAGTTGGGGAATGGAGGCGCTGATGTTCGGAAGCTTGATGATGTTTGCCTCGGGACGGAGTGTCAGGGCTCCCAATTCAGCCAAAGAGTCAGCGATTCTCTGATGCTCCGTCAGGAACTCAGGGAAAGCCGCGATAATGCGACCGGCAAGGGAGATGTCGCGGAGTTCTACGGCGATCCCAGCATGCTTCGTGAAGGCCTGAACAATCGGCAGGAAGGAACAGGTAGCCAGAGCGGGGGCCTCGTCGGTCTTGGTGTAGAAAATAGTGGGTTTGGACATGATTGCGTAGAGAATAAGTGAAGCGTTGGAGTGTTGAAGACTTAAAAAACGAAAGAATACAAAAGGAATTCAATAGGAATTCGCAACTTCCACTTTTCCCAAACCCGCTTTCACGCTAACCTAGGCGGACTATGGGCAAAACGCTTCTTGATAAGGTCTGGGAGGAACACACCGTTCGCACGCTCCCCGACGGTAGGACTCAACTTCTGATTGGCACCCACCTCATCCACGAGGTTACCAGTCCCCAGGCCTTCGGCATGGTGCGCGACCTTGGACTGAAAGTTCTCTATCCGAACCGCACCTTTGCGACCGTTGATCACATCGTGCCGACCGACCAGCGGGCCGAACCCTTCTCCGATCCCCTCGCCGACGCGATGGTGAAGGAACTACGCAAGAACTGCGCCGAGAGCGGAGTCACCTTCTTTGACCTTCCTTCGGGCAATCAGGGCATCGTCCATATCGTCGGTCCGGAACAGGGGATCACCCAGCCCGGCACCACGATCGCCTGCGGCGACTCCCACACCTCGACCCACGGAGCTTTCGGAGCGATCGCCTTCGGCATCGGAACGAGCCAGGTGCGCGACGTCCTCGCCACCCAGACCATGGCGATCGGCAAGCCTAAGGTCCGCCGCATCAATGTCGACGGAAAGCTGGCCCCCGGAGTCTATTCCAAGGATGTCATTCTCCATATCATCCGCCATCTCGGGGTGAACGGCGGCATCGGCTACGCCTACGAGTTCGCAGGCTCGACATTCGACTCCTTCACCCAGGAAGAACGCATGACGGTCTGCAATATGTCGATTGAGGGTGGAGCCCGTGTCGGCTACGTGAACCCGGACGAAACCACCTTCGAGTATCTGCGTGGACGCCCCTACTCCCCTAAGGGAGCCGAGTGGGATGCCGCCGTCGCGCGCTGGAAGGCCGTAGCCTCGGACAAGGATGCCGTCTACGACGACATCGTGAATTTCAAGGCCGAGGAGATTCTCCCGACCATCACCTGGGGGATTACCCCGGGACAGGCGATCTTTATCGACGAAGCGATCCCCAATCCCGACGACCTCCCCGAGAAGGACCGCGCAACCGCCCATGAGGCCATCGAGCACATGAAGCTCACAGCCGGTACCCCAGCGATCGGCATCAAGATCGATGTCGCCTTCCTCGGCAGCTGCACCAACGGGCGTCTCTCCGATCTGCAGGAAGTTGCCAAGCATATCCGCGGACGCAAGGTCGCCTCCCATGTGAAGGCGATCGTCGTTCCCGGTTCGCAGGGAGTAGCCTCCGTTGCTGAGAAGATGGGACTAGCGGAGATCTTCCGCGAGGCCGGCTTTGAGTGGCGCGGTGCGGGATGCTCCATGTGCCTAGGCATGAATCCCGACAAACTCGTCGGCGACCAACTCTGCGCCAGCTCCAGCAACCGCAACTTCAAGGGCCGCCAGGGTAGCCCGACCGGACGCACCATGCTCATGAGTCCGCTCATGGTCGCCGCCGCCGCTCTCACCGGCGAAGTCAGCGACGCCCGCAAAATCTTCGGCATCCACTAAATTCCCTATCTCCTAGATCCTAGATCCCAGCTCCAAAAATCATGTCCCTCGAAAAAATCACTCAGATCTCCGGACGCGGCGTTTTCGTTCCCGGCGATGACATCGACACCGACCGTATCATTCCTGCCCGCTTCATGAAGTGTGTTACCTTCGACGGACTTGGAGAGTTTGCCTTTGCCGACGCCAAGCTTGCCGAGAAGGCTGCGGGCCGGCTCCATGCCCTTGATGATTCGCGATTCAACGGAGCCACCATCCTGATCTCCGGCTCGAACTTCGGCTGTGGCAGCTCCCGGGAGCATGCCCCTCAGGCCCTCTACCGCTACGGCTTCCGCGCTATCATTGCCGAGAGCTTTGCCGAGATCTTCTTCGGCAACTCGACGACACTTGGCATCCCCTGTGTGAAAATGTCCAAGGAGGATATCGCGGATCTCGCGGCACTCATCGAAAAGACCCCCTCCATTCAAGTGACCATCGATCTCACCGAGAGCAAGGTGACCACCGATGATATCGATTTCGCCGCCGAGTTTTCCCTCCCGGGACATGCCCGTGAGCCTCTCATGAACGGCCGCTGGGATTCCATCGCCGACCTCGTCGATGGCCTCGAGGATGTGAAGGCCCGCGTTGCTGCGATCCCGTATCTCGCCGGCAAATAGGCTTCGTTCATGACTCCCGGAGCGCGCCACTATCAAGGGGCAGGCGACGGCGGCTCCCCATTACCCTCGAAGCCCGTTACGCTTGAGAGGAAGACAGGGATTATCCCCTTCTTCAGTTGGCGCAATGCTCTGGAGTGCCTTCTGGGAGGCATTTGCGTCTTCACTCTCTGCATGATCGGCCAGGAGTTTTATAAGGTCGCTGGGACATTTGCCGCTCCTCTCTGGCCCTCCAGCGGACTTGCTCTTGCGCTTCTGCTACTGCGGGGATGGCGTCTCTTTCCGGCGATCATTTTAGGAACGATTGCGGCGACCCAAACCTTTGGTGATAGTCTGCTCTTTTCCGTCGCGGGATCCGCGGGTAATACCCTCGAGTCCCTAACCGGTTGGTACTTGCTGACACGCGTTTTTAATTTTTCCAATTACTTGCAATACCCCCGGAGGGATATGTTGCTACTGTTTCTCGCTGGGACACCCTTTGGCACGTTCCTCAGCGCCCTGATCTGCACCCTCTCTCTGGCACACTCAGGGGTTGTGATGACTTCCGGCCCGTTTCTTTCGACGGTGCTCTTCTGGAGCGGCAATATGCTCGGCATCATCGCCTTCACCCCTCTTATTGTCATCTTGGGCGAACAGATCCCTTTCTTCACGGATAAGAAGACCCGTCGCGGAGGGATCCTCTTTCTGCTTATTCCTTTTAGTTCAGTGCTCTTCGTCTTCGGGAACAAATTTCTTTCAAACCACACACTTGATATTCTCTCATTTCTCCTGTTTCCAATCTTCATCTGGACTGCTCTTTTCTTGGGGCTTCCGAGCTCAGCGCTTTCAGTGGCCGTCGTCGCCACGATCGGCACTGGATTAACCCTCTTCGGGCTTGGCCCTTTCGTCTCTTCGGACCCAAATGAGACCTGCGGACAACTTACCCTGTATCTCCTTTGGGTCTTATGTAGTTGACGGGGTGCTGATGGGGGATAACCCCTTAATCAGCA
>JBAXXS010000071.1:0-9728 GCA_037127835.1 Verrucomicrobiota bacterium
TAGAAAACGATCAACCCTCCTACAACGAAAGGTGGAGTGGAGCGGGTAGAGGGAATCGAACCCTCATGGCCTGCTTGGAAGGCAGGAACTTTACCACTAAGCTATACCCGCATTAAAAACCGAACCAAAGCTAGCATAGGCTCCATGCGTGGTCAACCAGTGATGGGTGGCTACTTGGTAGGGTTTGGCTGGGTCTTAATACCCGCCCGGTCCAGTGCCTCACCGAACTGCTCCGAGGCCCGGGCATTAATTGTGTTATGGTGACCTTTGGATCTAAGAAACCAGACCTCTGCGGTTGCCGCCCCAAGAAGAAGCAAACCGAGGGCGACTAGCACGCTCGGCTTTAGCAAGTGCCGTTGCATGATATTCGTTCTGTTTTAGGCCGCAGAGATCACCTCGATATCCTCGGCGTGGGCTCGAATGGTGACTGAAACAATGCTGTTGATAAAAACGGGCCTGAAATCAAAGGATGACATGGAATATCTTTTAAAGAATCCTGCCGGCTTATCCAAGCAAGCAATGGGGGGATGTCCGACTCCCTAAAGATAGCCGTCGAGGAGATGTCCGAAAACCACTATATATTGTGGTGATAAATACAAATACCCCCAAGGGGTTGTGTTTTTTGTTGTGACTTAGCACCCATTAGGGCTACTATTCGGCACCCCTCAGCCACCTCTTTTCTCATGTATCTTCAATCACTCGAACTGATCGGATTCAAGTCCTTCGCCCCGAAGACAACCCTGCGTTTTCACCGAGGGGTGACTGCCATTGTCGGTCCTAACGGCTGCGGCAAATCGAATGTCTTGGATGCTATCCGGTGGGTGCTCGGCGAGCAGTCTGCCAAGGCACTTCGTGGCGGCGAGATGGCCGACGTCATTTTCAACGGTACCGATACCCGCCAGCCCCACAACATGGCCGAAGTCTCCATGACCTTCGATGAGTGCGAGCAGGAACTGGGAGTCGAGTGGAACGAAGTCCGCATCACCCGCCGTGTTTTTCGCGATGGTAAGTCTGAGTATCTCATCAATGGCACGCCCTGCCGGCTCAAGGACATCCATAATCTCTTCATGGATACTGGCATCGGCCGAAGCGCCTACTCCATCATGGAGCAGGGTCGCACAGCCCAGCTCTTGAACAGTCGTCCGGAAGACCGCCGCGCCATCTTTGAAGAGGCTGCCGGCATCACGAAGTACAAGGCCCAGAAGAAGGAGGCGCTTCGCAAGCTTGAGTACACTGAGTCGAACCTGCTCCGCGTCTCCGACATCATCAAGGAGGTGAAGCGACAGATCGGCTCCCTCCAGCGTCAGGCCGGGAAGGCCCGCCGCTATCAGTCTCTCATGGAGGACCTGCGTGTTCTCGATACCCATCTTTCCCACCGCACCTACCTCGACCTCGAGCGCTCGATCACCGAGGTTGCGGAGCAGGTCGAGAAGAGCGCCGATGCCCGCGCCCTCTACGAGCGTGAGATCGGCGAGCAGGAGCTCGAGGTTGCCGGGGCCCGCGAGCAGGTCACCGCACTCGATACCGAGACCGGAGTTGCTCGCGACAGCCTGCAGACCCTGCGAAACCGGATTTTCTCCGGCGAGAGCCGCATCGAGACGAATGCCGAACGCTGCGGTGAATTCCGCGAGATGGGGATCCGCGCCAGCGCTGATATCGATGCCACGCATCTACGCATCCGCGAGCAGGAAAACGAGATCGAGCAGACGGATGCCCAGCTGACATCATTGCTGGAAGTTCTCCGCGGCGAGGAAGAGCTACTCCAGGCGGGCGCCGCCCGACTCCAGCAGGCGCAGCAGGAGCGTCAGTCCGCCGAGCAGGCCACCGAGTCCCTCACCGTACGCCTCCATGGACTGGAAAACCGTCTCACCGATGTGCGTGGTGAGCTCTCCACTGCTAGCGCTCGGCGCGACGCGGAGAGGTCCCGCTCCCTCCAACTCCAGGAGCAGGTTTCCGTCGCCGGCCTTGCCGTCACGACAGCCGCAACGCGCGCGGACCAGACGGGAGCTGCCCAGGCCTCCACACGAGCCTCCTTGGACGCGGCGGAGCAGGAGCTTCTCGCCGCCCAGCAGGGGCATGACGAGGCGCAGAATGCACGCCAGATTGCCGAGACCGAATGGAACAACTCGGTAAAGCAACTCTCCGAACGCGAACATCGGCTGGAAATCCTGCTCCAGCTTGAGCGTGAGGGTGAGGGACTCGGCGAGGGAGCGCAGGCTATCCTGCGCGGCCTAGACCGCCCTGAATTTTATCAGGCCGGCATTCTCGGAACTCTTGCCTCGCTGATCGAAGTTCCGACCGCCGAAATCCCAGCGATCGAGGCCGCGCTTGGAGCTGCCAGCCGGGCCATTGTTTTTGCCGATGCCGGCATGGCTGAGGCTGCTCTTCAGACGTTGCGTGAGGCTGCTCAAGGACGTGCTTCCGTGGTGGCAAGCGATCTTCTGCCGATCAGTCCTTCCCCAGCCGGGGCACTTCCCGAGGGTGCGACTTGCTGGGCAGTCGATGTGGTGCGTGCTACCGGCTCGGCGCATGGGCTGATCGCACGCCTTCTTGAGGGAGTGGTCATCGTGCCCGATCTGCAGACCGCCTTCCGCCTTAAGAAGCAATATCCCGGTCTTGCTTTTGCGGCACGTACGGGAGAATTCATCGCGCGCGATGGCGTTGCTCATGGCGGCGCCACGGGTGAGGCGACTGGCTCTGCGTTGCTGCGTCGCTCCCAGATCGCCTCGCTTGAGAGGGAAGTGTCGGTGATGCGAGAGAGCGTTAACCATTTATCGCTTGTTCGCGAGGGGACTCTTGCTTCCCTCGAGGCGGCCGTCAATCGTCTGCGCGATGCCCGAGAATTTCTTGGCAACACGCAGGGACTGCTTGCTGCCGCGCAGGCCGATAACCTTCTGGCAACCCGCGAATTGGAGAGTGCTCGCAACCGTCACGAGTCCTTGGATGGCGAGATCTCCTCTCTCCAGGAACATATCCTGCTCTTGGAAGCACAGATGGCAGAACGCGAGCAGCAGCTGGAGAAAGCCTCGCTGGAGCTCAATGCCGCACGCGAAGAACGATCCGCTGCCAGCTCAAAGATTTCCTTCCTGCGTGACGCCGAGACTACTGCAGCAGCAGAACTTGCTGAAGCACGCCTGCGTGTCGCCACTGAGCGTCAGCGTCAGCAATCGCTTGCTAACCAGCGCGCTCCGATGGAGGCGCGAGTTCGGGAGCTGGCCGAGACGATCTCGGCCCGTGAACGCGACATCACCACGCATGATGAGAAGATCCGGTCCCTTGAAGCCGAATCGACCGGGCTCGCCGAGAGCGTCGAAATCTGGAAGACCGAAAGCGCCGAAGCCGAGTCACGTGTGCTGGAGCTCAGCGTTCGCCGTGCCGAACTGCAATCCGGTGTTGAGGCTTTGGAAATCGCCCTGCGGGGTGCCCGCAAAAATCTCTCTGACCTGCAGGATAATCGCTCGAAGAACGAGGTTCGCCTTGCCGAGCTGAAGCTCCGGGCAGAGGCGATACGCGACCATGTCTCCCGACGCTATCAGCTCGACCTCGCCGGCTTTGAGCCTGACCGCTACGCCCTGCTCAAGGCCGTTGCCCAGCAGAAGGAGAAAGAGCGCCGCGCCGCCCTTCCTCAGTCGACTGAATCTACGACTGAGTCAATGGGCGAAGTGGAGATGACGGTCGAGTCGGTTCAGTCGATTCAGTCGGTGAGTGGACCCATCCCTGCAGAAATTCCGTGGGAGCGGATCGAACTGGTTGTTGCCGAGCTGACCGAGCGGGCTGACTCCATGGGTCCCGTGAATCTTGATGCCATTCAGGAGTACGATGAGCTGGAGGAGCGCTATAACTTTCTGGAGCAGCAGAATAACGACCTCATCAACGGCAAGGCCGAGCTGATGGAGGCGATTGCGCGCATCAACAAGACAACCAAGGTGCTCTTCTCCGAGACCTTCGAGAAGATCCGTGTGAACTTCCAGGAGATGTTCGCCCAGCTCTTCGGCGGCGGTAAGGCCAACCTCCTTCTCATGGACGAGAGCGACCCGCTCGAGAGCGGCATTGAGATCATCGCCAGCCCTCCCGGAAAGAAGCTCCAGAGCATCTCGCTCCTCTCGGGCGGTGAACGCACCATGACGGCCGTGGCCCTCCTCTTTGCTATCTACATGGTGAAGCCCTCCCCCTTCTGCGTGCTCGACGAAATGGACGCACCGCTCGACGAGTCGAACATCGGTCGCTTCATCAAACTGCTCGACCGCTTTATCGGCCAGAGTCAGTTCATGGTCATCACGCACAATAAGCGCACCATGTCGCGCGCCGACTCCCTATATGGAGTCACCATGGAGGAGCGCGGTATCAGCAAGCTCCTCAGCGTCAAGTTCACCGGTCGGGATGAGCAACTCCCGCCTGCAGCGGAATCGAACAGCACCCTGCGCGACGAGACTCAGGAAAACATCACCGCAGCAACCCAAGCCTGAGCAATTAATCAGGAACTCAAGAACTCAGGAACGAGTGCCATTTGTCTGCCAATCTTCCCAGATCAGGCATCCTCGGACTGCTCGCCTGGAGGCTCGCATGACTAAGCCGCCTTCCCAGGCGCCTTTTCCCCCCCACCGCGAGGAAGCGACGCAGGATTGATTTCCTGCGCCGCTTCTTCATTCTGAGGTCCAATGATTCTTGAAGGCTCCGCTCAGTGGCAGCAGTACATTTTCATCGCGGCGTCACTTTTCCTGCTCTGGGAGCTCTGGCGCGGCTGGCGACTGGGAGCCGTGCGCGGCCTTTTGAGGTTGGCGGCCCTTTTCTGTGCTTGGATCGGCGGCTCGACCGCAGCAGGGGCGACGGGAACGGTGGTCGCCTTTTTCTCCAAGGTCCCTCCCCTGATCGCCCCCGCCGTCGCGGGGCTAACAGTCGGTATCGGTATCTATGTCGGCATCTCAATCATTGCGGGGCTACTTTTTAAGAAAACAGGAGACCATGCCGGAGTGATCCGTCTCGGTTTTGGTCTGGGTGGCGCGGTTTGCGGATTGATCTTCGGCCTCCTCTTTCTCTGGGCCGGGATCACGCTGATCAGGGGCATGGGTGCCCTCGGAGAACTTCGCGTTGTCCAGGCACGTAATGAGGGACGGGCAATCGCTACGGAAAAAACGGCTCTTTTCCTGATCAAGCTCAAGGAGTCTCTGGAAATCGGCGTCACTGGCCAAACTCTCAAGAAGGCAGACCCGCTCCCGACCGCATTCTACGACAATATCGTGAAGATCTCTATGGTAGCAGGCTCACAACAGGCTATCGAGCGCTTCGTCCAGTATCCCGGAACGCTGAAGATCATCGCCAATCCGCATATTACCGCCCTGATCCAGGATCCCGCACTAGAAAAAGCCGCCGAGAAGAAGAACATCCTGCCTCTTCTGCAAAACAAGCATGTTCAAGCTGCGGCCAATGATCCCCTGCTGCTTGCCCAGCTTAAGGAATTCGATTTGACCGAGGCGTTGAACTACGCACTGGAACCCCCGCCCTCCGTCCGGCACAGCCAGCCGATCCAATCGATCAAGAAAGCGCATCCCGGCGATTCTCCGAACTCGCCTCACGCCAAGCCTCACGCTACAAACGCTTCCTCGCAATCAATCACGACTCCCGGTAACGCCAACTGACAGAGAACATCATCCTATGAGCACGGAATACAGCGTAACGATCGGACTTGAAGTCCATGCCCAGTTGAAAACCAAGAGCAAGATGTTCTGCGGTTGCAAGGTTGAGTACGGAGCTGAACCGAACACGCACACCTGCCCCACCTGTCTTGGACTGCCAGGTGCGCTTCCGGTGATGAACGGTGAGGCTTTGCGCCTTACCGCCCGCGCAGGACTGATGCTTGGCTGCGACATTCCCGAAGTCTGTAAGTTCGATCGCAAGAACTACTACTATCCGGACATGCCGAAGAACTATCAGATCTCCCAGTACGACCAGCCCCTCTGTCTCGGAGGTGACGTCCCGCTGCACGAGACGGCCTATCCGAAGGATGCACAGAAGACGATCGCGACCCCTGGCAAGAAGATCCGGCTCACCCGCATCCATCTGGAGGAGGATGTGGCGAAGAGTTTCCATCTCGAGACTGCCAGCGGCATTGATTTCAACCGTGCCGGCACTCCTCTCATGGAGATCGTCTCGGAGGCCGATATCGCTTCCCCCGAGGAGGCCTTCGCCTACCTCACGGCACTCCGTCAGATCCTTGTCTATGGTGAAATCAGCGATGGCGACATGGAGAAGGGCCAGATGCGATGTGATGTGAATGTTTCCGTCCGACCTGTCGGCCAGAAGGAATACGGCACCAAGATCGAGTTGAAGAATCTCAACTCCATCAGCGGCGTCCGCAGGGCTCTCGCCTTCGAGATCGAGCGCCAAACTGCCTTTGTGAAGGCCGGCGGCAAACTCGATCAGGAGACGCGTCGCTGGGATGACGACCGCGGCGAGACGACGCTCATGCGCATTAAAGAGTCCGCTCACGACTACCGCTACTTCCCCGATCCGGACCTCTTGCCGGTTCGCACGGCCAAGCTTGTCGACTCGGCCAAGGTCGGCATGCCGGAGTTGCCTCAGGCCAAGCGCGACCGCTTCGTCGCTGACTTCGGTATCAGCGAGTATGATGCGGCGGTCCTTGCCGATGATGCCGCGCTGGCTGATTACTTCGAAAAGGCCGCCAAGGATTCGCCAAAGCCGAAGAGCGTTGCTAACTGGATCATCAACGACCTGCTCAGCGCGCTTTCAGCGGCTTCGCTGGATCTCTCGAAATGCCCCATCCAGGCCGCCTATATCGGTGAGCTCACGGTTCTTATCGAGGGAGGAACTATAAGCGGCCGCCAGGGCAAGGAGGTCTTTGCCGAGATGATGGTGAGCGGTAAGCAGCCTGCCGTGATCGTTGAGGAGAAGGGGCTCAAGCAGGTCAGCGACACTGGGGCCATCGAGGCCTTCTGCGACGAAGTCATTGCCGCAAATCCGGCCTCCGTCGCCGACTTCAAGTCCGGAAAAGAAGCCGCATTGAATTTCCTCAAGGGCCAGGTCATGAAGCTTTCCAAGGGGAAGGCCAATCCGGCTCTCGCGGGCGAGATCCTCGTCAAGAAGCTCCAGGCTTAGCCAGCGTTCCCAAGGGTCCAAGGCTCTTTAAACAGAACCCTTTAGGGCGCTGGAAAGTCCCCGGATCTGCTCCTGAGTGTGGGCCGCGCTTAGAGTGATGCGAAGACGCGCTGTTTTCCGCGGGACTGTCGGGTAGCGGATTGCAGGAATAAAGAAACCTTCCGACTGAAGACGTGCCGCCTCTTGCATAGCACGTTCTTCACTGCCCATAATCAGCGGGAGTATCGCACTCGGAGAGTCGGCGAGCTTCATTTCCGAGGCAAAGAGACGAAGATTTTCCTGAAGGTCTGCACGAAGAGCATCACCCTCTGTTGACTGTAGAATCCTGAGGGATGCACGGCAGGCGGCTGCCACGGCCGAGGAGGGAGCTGTGGAGAAGACAAAGCTCCTGGCCCGGTTGATTAGATAATCGATTAAAACACGCGATCCGGTGATGTAGCCGCCGGAAACACCGAGAGCTTTGCCGAGTGTCCCCATCTGGATCTCGATTTGATCTCCAAGACTTAGCTCGCCTGCAAGCCCTTGGGCTCCTGTCCCGCGCACGCCAACGGCGTGCGCCTCGTCGAGGAAGAGGATCGCGCCATAGCGCTCCTTTAGCTCTACGATTTCACGTAGCGGAGCAAGATCTCCATCCATGCTGAAGACCGATTCGGTGATGACCATAACGCGAGCCTCAGTGTTGGCTGGGTGTTTTTCACGTGCCCATCGCAGGTGGGATTCCAGCTTTTCCAGATCGTTATGGGGAAAAACTCGGAGAGTTGCGCCGCTCGCGCGAGCCGCGTCGATGAGGCAGGCGTGGGACAGCTTGTCCATGATGATGACATCTTCCTTACCGACCAGTGAGGGGATGGTTCCGGCGGCTGCAGCAACGCCTGTCGAGAAGACCAGCGAAGCCTCAGCTCCCTTGGCTGTTGCGAGCTCTTCTTCCAGCGCAGCGTGCTCAGCCGTGTTCCCACAGATCAGGCGAGAGGCGGTGGATCCGACCCCCCAACGAAGCGCCCCCTCCCCCATCGCCTCAGCAATAGCGGGGTGGGAGGCAAGTCCCAGGTAGTCATTGGATGAAAAGTTGATCAGCTCACGGTCAGCGATCGTGATGAGGATGCCATGCGTCTCCTCAACGGCTCGCAACTTGCGACGCAGACCTTGGTCTTCGAGAGAGGCGAGCTGCTGGCTCAACCATGAATCAAAGGAGCCCATGGAGAAATAAACAGACCAGGATAAGAAAAATTTTAGCGCCTGGATTGGGATGACTTCGAAGCCGAGGAGATCCCTCTAGAAACCCTTGGTGCCGGCTGTACGACGTCGAGCTTGCTTACAAGCGGCGCATCGCGCTCGGTCACGAAATTCACCACGAGTCCCGGACGTCCGGCACGTGCCGTGCGGCCGACGCGGTGTAGGTAATTCTCCATCTGCTGCGGCATGTGGTAATTGATAACGCGGCCGACATGCTCCACGTCGAGCCCCCTAGAGGCAAGGTCGGTTGAGATCAGCAGGGCAACGTCACCCTCCCGGAACGCTTTGAGGTTCCTGCGCCGCTCCATCTTGTCCATCTCGCCCCGGTAGACCACGCAGGGCCAACCGGCTTCTTCCAACTCCCCGGCCAGCTTGTCGCACTGCTCGCGGGTATTGGTGAAGAGGATAGTTCCTCCCTCCACCTTTTTGTCGAGCAGACGCTCGAGGAGGGGAAAGCGTTTTCCTCCCACGACCGTTTCCTGGGTCGTGGTGAGTGACGCCACGACCCGGTGGCTCCCCAAGCTGCGGATGACTTCTGCATCAGCGAAGAGATCCGCAATGAGTTTTTCCACTGCCGGCGGAACCGTGGCCGAGAACATCGCGAGCTGACGCTCTGGTGGACAGTCCTTCACGATCCGTCGCACATCTGGCAAAAATCCGTGATCCAGCATCTGATCAGCCTCATCGAGCACGAGGGTGCGGACATCCCCTAGCGTCACGAGCCCTGCTTCCATCATCTTGATAAGGCGCCCGGGAGTGGCAACCAAGACTTCGAAGGGACCCTGCAGGCTTCGTTTTGCCTGTTCCATGGTTGTGCCGCCCAGAAGTGACCGCACGCGCAGACGCGTCGTGTGGGTGAACGGCTTGAAGGCCTTGGCGACCTGCTCGCCCAACTCCCGGGTTGGGACCACCACGATGGCGCGGGGTTCACCATAGACGGTGACCGGTTTGCCTTGGAGCTCAAGGGTCTTGAGCCGATGCAGGATCGGCAGAGCATAGGCTATGGTTTTTCCACTGCCTGTCTCGGCAACCCCCACCACGGAACGTCCAGCAAGCAGTGCCGGCACGGTCTGGGCTTGGATATCCGTGGGGATGGTCAGGTTTTTTTCAGCAAGCGTCTCCCGAAGGGTGGGGAGCAGTGCGAGATCGGCAAAGGAGTTCATGGTTAGGGATGAGGGTAGCGGATTCTCTGGGAGATGGGAGGGATTATCCTTGGCGATGCTGGCAAAGCAGCTCGTTCTTAAAAAGGAAGCCCGGATGGGGAGGGATTATCCCCAGCTTTGCTGGGGCTCGACAGCATGGCTTCGCAGGGATCATATGCCGCTGATCGCGGCATGGTCGTCGAACTGAAGTTCTCATCCCTCAGAAGGTAATTTGTTGCT
>JBAXXS010000072.1:0-9708 GCA_037127835.1 Verrucomicrobiota bacterium
GTCTCCACCTTGAAGCGGAGTTCCTCGGTGAGAAGTTTGCGTTCCTCCAGCGAGGTAATAATGGATTCGCGCCGCTTATCGAGGACCTCGAGCTGCTCTAGGCGATCGCGGATCGCGGTGATCTTCACCTCGTCGAGTTCCCCGGTGCGTTCCTTGCGGTAGCGGGCGATAAAGGGGACGGTGGCTCCCTCTTCGAGCAGGACAGCCGTAGCGGCGACCTGACGGGGCTGGAGGCCAAGCTCTGCGGTGATTTGGACAAGATGTTTTTCGATCACAGGGTGGGGAATAGGGAATGGGTTATTGGTAATTGGGGATGCTGAAACAGGGGGGGCAGCTTTTAGCTTTTCAGCGTGTTAGCATTTTCGGCAGGTGAGTGGTTGAAGATGCGGAACCAGTTGCCGAAGTTTTTCTTCATGCCCTCCGAGAAGGAGAGGTAGTTTTCGGTCCGCTCGCCGCCCTGAGGGATGGCGCCGAGCACGGCCGAGACTGAAAGTTCGGAAAGCTCGTAAGCTGTGGAGCAAATCCCTGCAGCGGAAGCGTGGTGCGCATCGCTGGCAGATGTGCCAGCAAGACCGCGCCGGGCCGCATAGGCGGCGGCTTTGGCGTTAAAACCACGGAGGGTGACAGCGGCATTGAAGGTCTCGAGAGCCGCAAGATCGAGTTGATCCAGAATCTCTTCGCGGATACCTGCACGGAACGAGTCGTAAGCATGAGGGGCGATGCAGATGCCGCCCTGCTGTTTAACGGTTGCTACAACTTCGAGGGCCGGGGCTCCCTTCATGTTCGGAAGTGTGATGCCGAGACAAAGGAGATGACCGTCGGCCGTAGAGACCTCGACGCCAGGAATGACGAGAAAGCCATCGACTGGAAGTCCATCTTCGCGCATCAGCCCTTCCTTGGTGAGATAAGTAACGGCGTCGCAGGTGTTGTGATCGGTGATGGCAATGCCGCTGAGGCCACGTTGTTTTGCAGCCTTGATCATGGCCTCGGGCGAACCACATGCATCCGCCGAGTAGTGGGTATGGAGATGCAGGTCGAAGGCGTGGCGCATCGGGGTATTTTGGCGACTCTTCGTATCCAATGCCAAGCATCCAGCGTAATTTCGTGTAACTTTTCTATTTTCCCTTACGAATCCTCTCTGTAAAATTCATAAAATCTGTAGCCACAGAAGGCACAAAAAGCACAAAAGGGGCAATTGCATACGGGTAACTTTTTTCCGCTGTGTGCGTCTTGTGCATTTTGTGGCGATTACTCCTCTTAAACCTCTCTATTTGAACACCTCTGCGGGAAAATCAAATTTGCTTTTGGAGTGTCGCCCTCGGGAGTATGATAGAACCATGCCGATTGCGTTCAAAGAGTGGGCCCTTGTCTGCGAAGCTCTCGGGAGCGGTGAACAGAGTGTCCTACTGCGCAAGGGAGGTATCGCTGAGGGGAAGGGAGGATTCGGGTTCGATCACGATGAGTTTTACCTCTTTCCGACCTGGTTCCACGGCCAGGTGGAGAAGATTCGTAAGGCTGATATCGCCCTTCCCGAGCAGGCACCCGATCACGTGACTGTGGGTTATGCAGCTCATCTCGAATGGAGTGGTCGCATCGCCGACAAGGAAACCGCTCAATGCCTGAGCGAGCTTCACGTGCTCGATGCCTCGGTGATCGAGGAGCGTTTTGTTTACGATACTGGTTCGGGATCCCTGGGAGGAAATGGCATCAATGTGGCCTTTGTCCGTGTCTACAGACTTGAACCTGCCGCCACGCTTCCCATGAGTAAGGAATTCGGGGGTTGCCGCTCCTGGGTGGAGCTTCCGGAGAGGAATTTCGGAACTATGGTCTCTGTCCTGAGCGATGAGGAACATGGACGGCGTCGAGAGCTTTTTGCCAGATTGCTCGGTGTGACATTCTAACGAAATGTCCCCTCCAAGGTAGATTCCAGAGGAAATTTTGCGCCGTGCCGATGGCCGAGCTGGATTTTCCGACAGGCCTCCCTATGATCCCTATTCCATGAAGTATATTTTCGTTACAGGTGGTGTGGTCAGTTCTCTCGGAAAGGGCCTCGCGGCCGCTTCCCTGGGCACTCTGCTGGAGCATCGCGGGCTGCGCGTGACTCTGCAGAAGCTCGATCCCTACCTGAATGTTGATCCGGGCACGATGAATCCCCTCCAGCACGGCGAGGTCTATGTCCTTGCCGATGGAGCAGAGACGGATCTCGATCTGGGGCACTACGAGCGCTTCACCAAATGCGAGCTGACCCGTGATAACAACCTCACCAGCGGTCAGGTCTATGAGACGGTCCTCGCGAAGGAACGCCGCGGCGACTATCTCGGCAAGACGGTCCAGGTGATTCCCCATATCACTGACGAGATCAAACGCCGCATCCGCAGCTTCGAGCAGACCGGCAAGGCCGACATCCTCATTACGGAAATCGGCGGTACTACTGGTGACATCGAGGGGCTTCCCTTCCTCGAGGCGATCCGTCAGTTCATCCTGCAGGTAGGTCATGAGAACGCGATCCTGCTTCATGTGACACTGGTTCCCTACATCAAGGCCGCCGGTGAGCTGAAGACCAAGCCTACCCAGCAGAGCGTCGCCAAACTCCGCGAGATCGGGCTCCAGCCCGAGGTGCTGATCTGCCGCACCGAGAAGCCGCTGGAAACGGATGTCCGCGAAAAGCTTTCCCTCTACTGCAATGTTCCCATCAGCTCGGTGATCGAGGCGAGGGATGTCGAGAACTCCATCTACGAATTCCCGCTGATGCTTCAGACGGAGGGGCTGGATGAGAAGGTCTGCCAGCTCCTTCATCTGGACACGCGACCGGCCGACATGGAGCGCTGGAAGATGGTCGTGCACTCGATCGTGAATCCGTCACGACGTGTCAAGATCGCCGTGGTCGGCAAGTACGTGGAGTTGCAGGATGCCTACAAGAGCATTTACGAGTCGCTCTGCCACGCGGGAGGAGCCAACGACTGCGGCGTCGACCTGGAGATCGTGGATGCCGAGCAGATCGAGGCCGAAGGGGCTGAAATTTTCCTGAGTGGAGTCTCCGGTATCCTTGTTCCCGGTGGCTTCGGCGACCGTGGGACCGAGGGGAAGATAGCCGCCGCCCGGTATGCCAGGGAGAACAAGATTCCTTTCCTCGGCATCTGCCTCGGTATGCAGATCGCGACGATCGAGTTTGCCAGAAATGTCTGCGGGTTGGAGGGAGCCAATAGTACGGAGTTTGAACCCGCGACCCCGCATCCCGTCATTGCGCTGCTTGACGACCAGAAGCAGGTGTCCGGCAAGGGTGGGTCGATGCGCCTCGGTTCCTGGCCAGCCTTGCTGAAGTCCGATTCGCTCGCTCATAGGCTCTACGGGGAGGCTGAGATCGCCGAGCGTCACCGTCACCGCTATGAGTTCAATAACGCCTACCGTGAGTGCATGGAGGAGAAGGGTTTGGTCATTTCCGGCACCTCTCCGGATGGTTCACTTGTTGAGATTATCGAATACCCGGACCATCCCTGGTTCATCGCCGTTCAGTTTCACCCCGAGTTCCTCAGCAAGCCCGAGGCTCCGCATCCGCTCTTCGACGAGTTTATCCACGCCTCAATTGCCAACTCCTGAACATTTTACCCCCCGAAAACATCATTATGAGTGAAACCCAGGATCTTGAGAGGATGGTCGAGTTCGAGTTCGTCCGTGCCACCGAAAACGCGGCCCTCCACTCCATGCAATGGATGGGTCGGGGTGACAAGGAGGCCGCCGATGAGGCCGCCTGCGATGCGATCAAAGGGATGTTCGACCTGGTCGACATCCGCGGAGAGGTCGTGATCGGTGAGGGGATCAAGGATCAGGCACCGGGCATTTTTCTTGGCGACAGGTTGGGCCGCTGGGGTAAAGACGATCCCCGCTTCGACATCGCCCTCGATCCGATTGACGGCACCAGCAACATCTCCAAGGGAATGCCCAATTCGATTTCCGTCATGTCCGCCGTCCTTGTCCCCGATGGCAAAAAAAGCAGCATGGTCAATATCCCCAGCTTTTATGTTGAGAAACTTGCCTACGGGGCCCGTGTGGAACGGTGCATCCTCAACGGCACTATCGCGCCAATCTCGCTTGATGACCCCTTCGAGCAGACATTGGAGCATGTCGCCAAGGCTCTGGGAAAAAGAATCGGCGAACTGGTGGTGTCGGTTCTAGACCGCCCCCGCAACCAGCCCTACACGGATGCAGTGCGTCGTGCCGGCGCCTCGCTCCGCCTGATCGCCGATGGAGATATCACGGCGGCTGTGGCTCCTTCCCTGCATGATTCAGGTATCGATCTCTACGTGGGAATGGGAGGTGCTCCGGAGGGGATTCTGACAGCGGCAGCCCTGAAAGCCTTGGGTGGGGATATCCTGCTGCGCATGTGGCCTCGTGATGATGAGGAGCGTGCGGAATTGTTGAAAACGCTGACTCCCGCCGATCTGGAGCGCGTTTACCACCGTGATGACCTGGTTCATGGTGACAGTGCCATCTTCTGCGCGACCGGCATCAGTGATAGTCCCATGCTGCCCGGGGTTAAGCTGATCGGCAAGACAGCCATCACGCACTCGATCCTGATGCGTTCCCGGAGCAAGACGGTCCGATATATCAGGGCCGTTCATGATCTGGAAGTGAAGACCATCCACCTGCGTAGCCTGCGGGGTGAGGAGCATCTCTAGGGGGATTTGGGAGATTTTATCGGGGAAGCATCTTTTCCGATACAATTCAGGAATTGCCTTCCACAGCGATAAAGTCCAACACTTGTCCGATATGAGCATGAACCAACTCCAAGAACTCAAGCAATTCACCACAGTCGTCGCCGACACGGGCAATTTCGAGGACATCAAGAAATTCCAGCCCCAGGATGCCACAACGAATCCCTCGCTCATTCTCAAGGCGGTTCTGAATCCTCAATACCGCACGCTTCTGGATAAGGCGATCGCCGATAACAAGGGATCCAGCCTCTCGGGACCAGCCCTTTGGAAGAAAATCATCGACGACACGCTCATTCTGTTCGGTTGCGAGATCCTCAAGATCGTCCCAGGTCGTGTCAGCACTGAAGTGGATGCCCGCCTCTCTTTTGATACCGAGGCAACACTCGAGAAGGCCCGCTATCTGATCGGCCTCTACAAGAGCGTTGGCATCGACCGTGAGCGCGTCCTGATCAAGATCGCCTCCTCATGGGAGGGCATCCGTGCCGCTGAAGTCCTCCAGAAGGAAGGTATCAACTGCAACCTGACACTCATGTTCTCGATGCCTCAGGCCGTCGCCTGTGCCGAGGCCAAGGCCCGCCTCATCTCTCCCTTTGTCGGTCGTATCTATGACTACTACAAGGCGACCACCGGCAAGGAATATGTCGGCATGGAGGATCCCGGTGTCCAGTCGGTCCATAAGATCTACAACTACTTCAAGAAGTTCGGCTACGAGACCCAGGTCATGGGTGCCAGCTTCCGCAACACAGGCGAAATCGTTGCGCTTGCAGGCTGCGATCTTCTCACCATCAGCCCCGACATTCTCGAGAAGCTCGAGCAGTCCACCGAGCCGATGCCCCGCGTCCTGAGCCCAGAGGCGGCCAAGGAGATGGAGATTGAGCGGATTCCTTTCGACGAGAAGAGCTTCCGTTGGCTCTTGAACGAAGATGCCATGGCCACCGATAAGCTGGCCGAGGGCATTCGCAAGTTTGGTGCCGATATCGTCAAGCTTGAGGGCATGATCGCCCAGGCTTGCTGATTTCGTACTGTCCGCCTCTTTCTCGAGTTCCTAACCTGCCCACGATGATGAAACGTTTCCTTCCATTTCTCCTTGCCGCAGCTCTTACCAGTTGCTCCACAGCACAGTTGCCGACGACGACGGCAACTGCGGGAGTAGGCAATGATCATCCGGGCTCGGTACCCGTGCTGCTGGGCCTCGATCCTGTCCGTCAGGATCTGAAACTCTCCTCCCTGCAGTGCGCCCTGCTAGATTCGCTCAGGACCGAGTACAAGTCCCGCGCAAAGCAAATCACCGCGATCGGCATGGCTGATGAGGATGCCGGAATCCGTGCCAACTGGGACCTGAAGTCCTTGAGTAAGAAATTCAACCAGCGAGCACTTGCCGTGCTTAGTTCCTCCCAACAGGATCGCCTCCGCCAGATTGAGCGCCAGATGCTCAAGGGCAATCTCCTGACATCGCCCTCCGAGCAGCAATTGCTAGGTCTCACTCCACAGCAGCAGCAGCAGCTTGCGTCGATTGCTAAGTCGTCCAACGCGAAGGTCACCGCCCTCAATGCTCAATCCGCCTCTGGAAAGCTTTCCCCTTTCTGGGCCGACATAAAGCGCCACCAGATCCAGAGCGGCACCTCCAATCAGATGATTTCTGTGCTGACCGCGAGTCAGAAAAAACATTGGCTCGTTCTGAGTGGTCAGAAGATGGGCCTGCCCAAGTTCAGCGATCCAAACGCGAACACGAAATCCCTCTTCGAAGGCTATTAATTGCAAGTCGGGGCATCGTCGGAACGATGCCCCTTGCTGTTCGTTCCTAAGCTAGTAACTCCAATTTTTCAGACATCCCATGAAACGTTTCCTTCTCCTGCCATTACTGGCCCTGACTCTGGAATCCGCCCCAGCGGCCACGATCCCCAGCGCCTCGACGTCCGACAGCATCTCCTACATGCCTGTCCTGCTAAACCAGTCGGCCGTTTGCAACGATTTGAAGCTCACCCCCATCCAGAAGGTTCGTATCGATGCGGTTAGCGCCGAGTACAGAGCCAAGGTTGGTGTTGTCTCAGCTACAGGGCTGTTCGATTTATCGTTCGACAACTCGGCTGAGAAGAAACTCGTCGCCTACCAAGCTTCCTGCAATCAGCGTGTGATCAATGTAATGACGCCAGCTCAGCGAATCCGCTGCCGGCAGATTGAACGCCAGTTTGATGGTGGACTCTTTCTTCTCTCTCCGAGCGAGCAGGACATCCTCAAGTTTACACCTGATCAGCGCCATAAGGCCGCTGAAATCCGCTCCTTTGACTCTGCCAAGGCCGCCGAGGTCCAGAAGGCCTTTCTAGCCGGCAAGAAATCCGCTCTTCGCAAGGAGATCGATCTGCACCGTATCCAGCGCACGACAGCACGGAGTTTGCTGCATCTGCTGACGCCCGAGCAGAAGACCGAGTGGCTGGCTTCCCTCGGCACTCCCGTAAAGAAATAGGGCTTGGCCCTTTGCACCATAGTGGCGCTGGCCTGCGCTTGCAGTAGTTCACTACATCGGCGCTTGGCCGCCTAACTCTGGCATCAAATTACCGGGGCCTCTTTTAACCCAGATTATGCAATGGAATCATGGAAACAGAGAAATCTTGTTCTCCAAGATGGAGAAGGGACTCAGGACAGAGAGAGGTAAAAATCTGGAACTCAGGAACTCACGAAAGGAAGTGTTGAAAGAGAGTAGATTTTCCCTGCTTGAGCGAACTCCATGACAAGATGCCTGAATCTCAGTAAGTGCCTGTTATTTCTCGTTATTTTCCTGAGTTCTTGAGTTCCAGATTAACTCTTCAGTCATCTGTGCCCATGAAAGTTCTAATCCCCGTGACGGGTGCAGGAATCCAACCCCTAATGGATTTTTGGGTTTAAGCCTGGGGTTTCGCTCTCACTTCCAAAAACATCTTCTGGTCCGCAGGAGTGAAGTTTTAGCGATTGTTCCCGTAGCCGGAACGATCTCCCTCATCCGAATAAGGCAATGCCCAAGACGGAAGATGTGATCCGTAAGCGGAACATGAACCGGCTTGGGATCCATCCTTCATTAAGAAGCGCTCGATCATGGCGGGGCCGTGGAGTGCCCTTGATTTAAGAACGATATGCATGCCGTCAGGATCAAATCCCCATGCCTCAATGATCGGTTTTTTAGCAGGGATCGTGAGCAGGAAGCCCGAAGGATTGCGCAGGATCAGACTAGAGCCGACGGGGACTCCCTTCACAATGCGGAGAGTTTTCGGATGACGAGGCTCGGAGCAATCAACCCATCCGATCCAACCGGATGGATTTCCTTTGGGTTGTTGCGCCGTGGCTCCAGAGGTCAGGTTCTTCCCTTCGAGCCGGACGTTGCCGACGGGAGCACCCTGCCAGCCCGGCAGATGCCTTTGATTACACAGAGAGACATGGGGTAGGGGTGCAGCAACGGCACATCCCGCTGTGCAAAGCAGGAGAAGTAAGCTTTTCACCGGTATCGGATCACGAGGAAGCGGGAGTGCGCGTTGTAGAGTGCGGTCGTGGTCGAGTTGCCGCTGGCATTCCCGTAGGTGTAGTTGTTGGCGTGCCCTTGGCTCCAGTTGCCGTAGCGGTTTCCGCCTTGGCCGTACTGATTGTAGCCACCCCCGTTGCGATTCCAGTTGGCATTCTGGTACTGGGAGTAGTTCGCGTTGTTGGAAGTGCTGTAGCCGACAAACTCCCTGAAATCGGACTGCTGGATGACAGCCTGGCCTCCGTTCTGCATCGCAAGTTTAGCGACCGTGTTAGCGCGTGGTCCAAGAGTCCAGGGACCGGCGGGGCGGCTGTCGGTGATCACTCCCACTACCTGATAGGAACGGTTGGGGGCCCCTTCTTGGTAGAGTTCGATTCCATCGACCATGCGGAAGGCGCCGCCATTGCCGCGTTGGATCCCCGTTCCAGATGTCTGGAGGAATGTGGTCGTTGAGCAAGCACTCAACCCGAGCAGCAGGAGAGGAATCAGGATGAGTGCCGGATGATGTTTCATTGATTTATTGGATGCTCGTTTTTTCGATTTCATTCAATCCGAATCGGTTGCTTCATCGGTCATATGTATGCAACGTTTCAGGAATGAAGTCCTTCATGGCGCTCTTTGTTTTTCTGACCCTGCTCGCCTTTCCCCTTCATGCGGGGGGATTTTCCCAGAAGCTGAAAATGAACGGGCTCAGCTTTACGATCTCCTCATCGAATAAAGCCGAGGGTAACACGATCACCATCAAGCCTCATGGTCTCAAGAACGGGGATGCCCCGATCACCCAGTCCGTCGATGGACTGGTGACTAAGGCAGAGATGGATGATCTCGGAGGCGATGGTTCTCCGGAACTCTTTGTTTACACCACCGGCCCTGGCAGCGGTTCCTACGGGAAAGCCTACGCCTGGTCCACCAATGGAAAGAAAGTGCTGACCGAGATCTTCATCAAGCCACCGGAGAACAAGGATCTCTCGGGATACATGGGGCACGATGAGTTTGCGGTGATCGAGAGCAGCTTTGCCCGGCGCTTCCCCGTTTACAAAAAAGGGGATCCCAACTCCACTCCCACAGGTGGATGGCGTCAGTTCCAGTACAAGCTAAAGCCCGGCGAGGCGGGCTGGATTCTGTGGATCAAGCGGGTCGATTCGTTCTAGGAACTTTCTAGGTGCTTGCTCCCTTGGTACCGGTGAAATAACTCTTTTTGAGTGACCTCCCCACGCTTTTTCCTATCGCTAACTCTCGGAGTGGTGCTTTTCCTGATCGGTGGAGGGGAACTCCGGGCTTTTGACCTCTTTGGTGGCAAAAAGGAGGGAGGCTCTAGGGATCAGAAGATCGGCCTTTTCCCCCAACGTGCTGACAACGAGGCCTCCCGCTCCCATCTCCTCCAGCAAGAGATGATGGACTACTCCGACCGCTTCACCATGGCGGTCTGGCAGGCCCTCGATCAATATCTCCGGGGAGAGACCGATCCCCAGAAGCGCTCCGCCGCCGAGCATTGGAAGGTCCTCT
>JBAXXS010000073.1:0-9486 GCA_037127835.1 Verrucomicrobiota bacterium
CGGTCATCGAAGCGAACGCCTATGGCCAGCAGGAGATCGGCTTCGTTGACTGCATTGTTGGCATAGACCGTGCCGTGCATCCCAAGCCACTTAAGGGATAGCGGATGCGTTTCAGGAAAGCAGCCGATTCCCATCAACGTCGTGGCTACAGGAATCTGGGAGCGTTCGGCAAACTCGGCCAATTCCTTAGAAGCCTCCGCAGTGATCACACCGCCACCGCAATAGATCATCGGCCTCTTGGCCGAGGCGATCAGGCCCAGCATCTCTTGAAGGGCCAGATCATCCGCGCGTCGCACGGGATTGTAGCCGCGCAGGCTGATAGTCTTCGGGAAGATTGGATGGGCAGTCTGGTTCTGGATGTTCTTGGGAATATCGACCAGCACAGGGCCGGGACGTCCGCTCTGGGCGATATGGAATGCCTCCTTGATGATCCGGGGAATATCATTGATATCCCAGACAAGATAGCTGTGCTTCACCACAGGAAGGGTCATCCCGAAGAAATCGGTCTCTTGGAAAGCACCGCGTCCGATCATCTCCTGAGGCACCTGCCCGGTGATCGCCACAAGCGGCACGGAATCCATGTAGGCATCAGCAATGCAGGTCACGAGATTGGTGGCGCCGGGACCGGAGGTAGCCATGCAGACTCCAGCCTTGCCGGTCACGCGGGCATATCCCTCCGCGGCGAATCCACCGCCCTGCTCATGGCGGGGCAGGATCGTACGGATCTTTTTTGACTTGGTCAGAGCCTGATGGATCGGCATCGAACAGCCGCCGGGATAGGCAAAGACGAAATCCACCCCCTCGCGCTCTAGCGAGGCGACTAGAATCTCGGCACCGTTCATGACCACACCGCGCTCGTTGGAGGAGGCGGTTTTTGAGATTTTGGTTTTCTTGGATGGAGATTTCGAGGCCATGGCAGGATGTTTATGTCACCTCAAGGTAGCAGAAGTGTCGAGAGACAAAAAAGGGGAGCCTCTTTCTGAGGCTCCCCTTTTTTTAGAAGAAATACCTTAGTTGGTGCCGAAGACGTAGTTGTTGGTGTTCAGGTTGGTACCCACGACGGAGAAGGCAGCGCCACCTACCGTGACAAGCGCGCCACCCTTTAACTGGTAAGGAATTCCACCAGCCATGGTGGTAACAGCGGTGCCAGGTGTTGCTGTAATATTCATCGTGCAGAGAAACACATTTTGGGATCCGCTCCCACTGCCAACACCGATGTTCACCGCAGTAGTAGAAGGAACACCCTTCACATTGAAGAGATTAGCGAAGGCAGTATTAGTGATGTACCCGCCATTAATCAGACCATTACTCCAAAGAGCAGCTGTGCCACCAATATCACCTGGAAAACCCGCGTTGGTGGTTCCTGCCGTCTGGTTATCAAGCGAGGCGGTCTGTGTGAGGATATAGAGCTGTCGGTAGTTACTCGTTGTTTGGGTGATCTGACCTTTCACAAGCGCACCGGTGATGGCAGGAAGTGCAAGGGAGGCGAGCACCGCGATGATCGAGATGACTACCAGAAGCTCAATGAGGGTGAACGCTGCGAACTTGCTACGGATAGTTTTGAGGGTTTTCATGGGTTTGTGATTTAGTTTTATTTTGGTGGGAATTCCAACGGTGGAAACATCTATCTCGCAGTCCGATTCGTCAAGTGCTGGTTTATCTTTAACTCTTCTACTCTTCTACTCTTGGGAATTGGGGACCAGCAGTCGGAGCTATTAGGGCCCTGTTAAGCATTTGGGAACTTTCAGGATCAAGACGGCCAGAGGGGGAAGATCGATCTCAATGGAATGAGTCCGGCCATGTGCCTCCAGCCCGCAGGATTCAATGTGAGCATTGGACACACATCCGCTTCCTCCGAATTCCTTGGCGTCGGAATTGAGGATCATTTCGTAGGTTCCCGTCACAGAAACCCCAATCCGATATCCACGACGGACGACCGGTGTGGCGTTAACAATGACCAGCAGGTCGTTCCCGGCCCCGGCAGGAGCTTTGCGGAGGAACGACCAGACAGTGTTCTCCGCATCATGGAAGTCAATCCACTCGAATCCCTCGGGACGGTCATCGAGCAGCGCTAGAGCCGGTTCACTTCGATACACCTCATTCAGGCGCTTCACCAGCCGCTGCATTCCGGCATGAGGCTGATGCTCCAACAAGTGCCAGTCGATGCTTTGGTCGTGATCCCACTCGCGCCACTGGGCGATCTCGCAGCCTTGGAAGAGAAGCTTCTTTCCTGGGTGGGTCCACATCCAGCTCAGGAACATCCGCAGGTTCGCCGCCTTCTGCCAGTCATCCCCAGGCATTTTATTGAGCAGGGATCCCTTTCCATGCACCACTTCGTCATGGCTCAGCACCAACATGAAGTGCTCATGGTAGGCATAAAGCATCGAGAAGGTGATCTCACCCTGATGATGCTTCCGGTGGATCGGCGGACGGGCGATGTAGCGGAGCGAATCATTCATCCAACCCATGTTCCACTTAAATCCGAAACCGAGGCCTCCCTCGTAGACGGGCTTGGAAACTCCGGGCCATGCCGTCGATTCCTCGGCGATCGTCATGACGCCCGGATTGCAGGCGTAGCAGGCGGTGTTGAATGCCTTCAGGAACTCGATCGCCTCGAGATTCTCCCTACCTCCGAAGCAGTTCGGGACCCACTCCCCAGCCTTGCGCGAGTAGTCGAGGTAAAGCATGGAGGCCACGGCATCCACGCGAAGACCGTCTATATGGTACTGGTCGAGCCAGAAGAGGGCATTGGAGATCAGGAAATTCCGGACCTCGTTGCGGCCGTAGTTGAAGATCAGAGTCCCCCAGTCGCGGTGCTCACCGAGACGCGGATCCTCGTGCTCGTAGAGTGCCGTGCCGTCGAATCGGGCGAGACCATGCGCATCCTTAGGGAAGTGCCCCGGCACCCAATCGAGGATCACCCCGATACCCGCCTGATGGAGAGCGTCGATAAGATGACGAAACTCATCCGGCGATCCGAACCGGCTACTAGGGGCAAAGAAGTTGACCACCTGATAGCCCCACGATCCGTCGAACGGATGCTCCATGACTGGCAGCAGCTCCACATGGGTGAAGCCCATCTCCTTTACATAGGCAACAAGCTCCACGGAAAGCTCGAGATAGCTCAGCGGGCGATCCTGCTCCTCGGGACGCCTCCGCCATGATCCAAGATGGACTTCATAGACCGACATCGGCTCCGCATAGGCATTCCTACGGGCCCTCTGCTCCATCCAGTTTTGGTCGCTCCATGCATAGCGCTCAAGATCAGTCACCATGCATGCCGTACGAAGATCATGCTGTGCGAAGAATCCATAGGGATCCGTCTTCAAAAAGATATCCCCATGCGGGCCGCGAATCTCGAATTTGTAATGCTCTCCCTCGGCAACTCCGGGAATGAAAATCTCCCAGACACCGGATCCTCCAAGACGCCTCATCATGTGGCGGCGACCATCCCAAGCATTGAAATCCCCGACGACGCTGATCCGCTGCGCATTGGGGGCCCAGACGGCGAAGGAAGTTCCATCGATGCCATCTATTATTCGAGGATGAGCTCCAAGGACTTTGTAGGCCTCCAGATGTTCTCCCTGCCCAAGCAGATAGAGATCCAGCTCCCCGAGCGTCGGGGCAAACGCATACGCATCGCTAGAACTAAGTGATGAGCCGTCTGCCAAGGTCACCTCTAGGGTGTAGTCAGACCCTCCGGAGGGAAGGGCTAGGGTTGTATCGGCCTCGAACAATCCCTCCGCATGTACCCTCGTGAGAGCGAGCTTCTCCCCATCGGAAAAACTCAAAGCAACGCCGGAAGCCCCTGGATAAAAGACACGGGCAAGCGTTTTCCCCGCCTCGGTCTTGCGGACACCGAGAATGCGATGGGGATCGCAATGTCGGCATTCCAACAGCGGGTAGAGATCCGCTGGAGAGAGAAGCACGGAGGCTGAGGCTGAGGCCGAGGCTGGTAGGGAAGAGGAAGCGCCGGGGGAAATGCTCTTGTTCATCGAACCTACCATGAGCCCCAATTAGCGGGACGACAAGGTCATCCGCATTAACACGCGTCGCCAGGAATAGATCAGATGGCTTCGAACCGACTCAGCGTACGGAAGATTTCGTAGCGCTCTGCGATGTCATCCTTCGTCACCGTCCTCAGTCGATCCATGCTGAAGGACTGGACATTAAAGCTCGCAAGAACGCTTCCTTCTACGACGGCTTGGCGGAGATACTCGAACGCAATGTCTTTTTTCTCGCTTAGTTCTTCATTGCTGAGATGGCGGCTAGCCAGATAACCAGCTAGGCCACCGGCAAAACAATCGCCGGCACCGGTCGGATCATGAATATCCTCGAGAGGATAAGCCGGGCAGCTGAAGAACTGTCCGTTGCCGAAGAGCAGGCACCCATGTTCGCCTTTCTTGATGGCCACGACGGAGGGACCCATTTCGCGGATGCGGCGCCCTGCCTTGATCAGGCTGGTCTCACCGGTCAGTTCACGGGCCTCACCGTCATTCAGGATCAGCATGTCGACGCGAGCGATCAGGCGCACCAATTCTTCTTTCGCAATGTTGATCCAGAGATCCATCGTATCAGCGATAACGAAATGTGGACGGACCAACTGATCGAGCACATGGTGCTGGAGTGCGGGGGCGATATTGCCCAGTAGGACCATCCGGGCCGAACGGTACGATTCGGGCAGGTCGGGGGTGAAGTTCTCGAAGACATTCAGCTCGACCGAGCGCGTCTCGCGCTGATTCATGTCCCACATGTATTCCCCGGACCAACGAAAGGTCTTTCCGGGAACCACCTGAAGCCCCGTGAGGTCAATGTTCCGGCTCTTGAAAAACTCGATATTCTCCTTCGGAAAATCATCTCCGACAATTCCCACAAGATTAACTGGGGAAAAGAAACTGGCTGCCACAGCAGCATAGGATGCGGAACCACCCAGAATATCGGCGCGCTCCTCGAGGGGGGTTTTCACGGTATCGAGTGCGATGGAACCAAGGACAAGAAGGGACATGTGAAAAAGGTGTTTAGGCTGAAGAATGAAGGCTAAAGGGATACAAAAAATTACTTTCCGGCGGCGGCTTTCCTAGCACCCAACTTAGAGCACCAGAGGACGATCGGCGAGGCCACGAAGACCGAGGAGTAGGTTCCGACCAGGATACCGATCAGGATCGCGAAGGCGAAATCTTTGAGTACGGCTCCCCCGAAGAAAAAGAGGGTCGCCACTGAGAGCAGCGTCATGCCGCCGGTCAGGATGGTACGGCCAAGGGTCTCGTTGATGCTGCGATTCATCAGGGCCTCGACGCTTCCACCCGTACGGTTGCGGAGCCCCTCACGGATACGGTCATAGACGACGATCGTGTCGTTGATCGAATAGCCGGCAATAGTCAGGATCGCCCCTACCATTACAAGCGAGAGTTCGCCGCCCGTGAGGGAGAAGACTCCAACCGTTATTATTACGTCGTGAAGGAGCGCCACAAGGGCACCCACCGCGAAGGAGAACTCGAAGCGAAGCGTCACATAAATCAGAATGCCGACCATGCCGAGGCCGAGTGCGAGGAGCGCCTTCTTGGCAAATTCAAGACCGATCTGGGCGCCGACTTTTTCCTGCTGGGCGGCAACCAGCTTCCGGTCGGTGAAGCCGGCCTTCAACTTGTCGAAGATCCGACTAGATGTGTCTTCAGCACTCCGAATGGCAATCATCTGCTGAGTGCCGGCTTGTTCCAGCTGGATGGTTTCTTCAGTAAGGTGAAGGGGCTCAAGCGCACTGCGAACCTCGTTCACGGTCAGTGCCGGTTTCGAGTCGATGACAAGGAGATCGCCTCCGCGGAAATCGATGCCGAAGTTATTCGCGCCGCGCACCGCAAAGAAGGCAATTGAACCACCGATCAGGATGAGCGAAACAAAGATCGCAATCACCCGCTTGCCCAGGAAGTTGAACTGATGGCTTGGCGCCAGGTTCGCCATTGTGAGGCGCTTCAAGCCGGCATATTTCATCATCCAGCGGAACGCGGTGCGGGTGAAGAGGACTGCCGAGAAGAGCGATGCAACGATGCCGAGCATCAGCGTGACTGAGAAGCCGCGTACGGGACCGGTCGCCTGCCAGAAGAGAATGCCTGCCGTTATCAGCGTCGTGGCATTTGCGTCGAAGATGGCGCTGAAGGCCTTGTTGTAGGCTCCGTCGAGGGCCGCTCCGAGCGATTTGCCCGCTCCGAGTTCCTCGCGCAGGCGCTCATAGAGCAGCACGTTCGCATCCACGGCGAGGCCGATAGTCAGAATGATACCGGCGATGCCGGGAAGGGTCAGGACGAAATGGAACATCGCCATCATTCCGAAGAGCAGGATGACATTGATCCAGAGCCCGATGAGGGCTACGGATCCGGCAAGTCGGTAGTAAAAGAGAACAAAAAGCATCACAAGGGCGAGGCCCCCGATACCCGAGACAATACCGCTGCGGATCGAGTCTTGTCCGAGTGTAGGGGAGACACTGCGGGTCTCCTCGATCGTCACGGGGGTACGGAGAGGGTTCTCCAGGACACTGGCCAGCTCGCGTGCCTCCTTTTCCTTGAAGTTTCCGGTGATTTGAGCCTGACCTCCGGCAATTGGATTCTTTACCGAGGGGGCACTCTGGATTTTACCATCCAGCAGGATGGCAAGCCGTCCTTGATGAGGAGCCAGTTGCTGAGTCAGTTCAAAGAAGGTCTTGGCGCCCTCGCCGTCGAGATTGAGAGTGACCCCGTAACCTTGCTGATCAAAAAAAGCAAAAGCTTTGGTGACGTGCTCGCCGGTCAGATCAGCCTCTTTCTTCACGAGCAAGCGCTCGGTGATCTCCTTGCCTTGGTAGTTCTGAGTGTGCTCCTTGATAAGGAATCCCGGAGGCAGGATCGCCTCCCCCTTGTCGATCTGGGCGATAAGTGCAACGGAATTGGGATGGACTTCCGCAAACTCAAGCTTCGCCACCTGCTGGAGCTGCTCCTTGGTGGACTGAATCTGCCCGGGGTCGAGGCCTGGGATCTGCACGAGAATCCTGCTGGAGCCCTGCGGAGCGATCACTGGCTCGCTGACGCCGAACTTGTCGACACGCTTGCGAATCACTTCGACTGCCTGTTGGAGCATATCGGCCGAGATCGGCTGGTCGTTCTGTGGAACTAACTGCAGAAGGAATGAGGTGCCGCCGCGCAGGTCGAGCCCAAGATGAATCTTCTTTGCGGGAGGAGTCGCTGAATCGAGACAGAAGAGCAGAAGTAAGATCGTCAGGATGGCACCCAGCCAACGCTTCTTTCCGTCAGTCTCCGTGGAAAAGTACCAGGCAAAGAGACCTAAAATCAGCAGTCCGAAGAAAAAGGTGAGCAGTGGCGTCATTTGGAGTGGTGGCGTCGGGGCGTAGAGACTTCAGGGTGTCTTGGGTGCTGTCAGCGAAGATCGCGTAAAATCGCGGAGATTATTAGGATGCCGGGGTCTCCGTTATTTCCTCGGAGGAGCGGTCTAGAACTGTGGCAACGGCAGCCTTGTCGATCTCGATCTTCACATTGTCGGCGACCTTCAGCAGGACAGTGCGCTCTTTTACGTTGGAGATCATGCCATGAATTCCTGAGCTGGTGACCACCTTGTCTCCCGTCTTGATCGATTCGATCAGCTTCTGCTGCTCCTTGCGCTGCTTCTGCTGGGGGCGGATCAGAAGGAAGTAGAAGATGACACCGATGAAGATCAGCGGTGCGAACTGGGTGATGGGATTAGGAGCCGGCGCTCCAGCGGTGGAGGCGGCATCGAGGATTAAAAGGGATGTTGCGAAAAAAACCATAGCCTCTCTTGGTAGACTAGATGGCAGCTCAAGGGCAAGGCCTCTCTCCTCAATAGCCCAAAAGCCTAAAACTCAATCCTCTGCAGCCCGAGTCGGCTCAGTGACCAAGATAGGCCGCCTGAATCTCGGGGCGGCTCTTGATCTCGGCGGAGGGACCTTCCAGATGGATGTGCCCCGTCTCGAGGACATAGGCGTAGTTGCTGACCTTGAGCGCAAGCGAAGCATTCTGCTCCACCAGCAGCATCGTCATCCCCCTCTCCTTATTCAGGGAGACCAAGCGCTCGAAGATGGTCTCCACGAGCAGCGGCGCTATACCCAGTGAGGGCTCGTCGAGCATGAGACAGCGAGGCCTCCCCATGAGCGCGCGTCCGATCGCGAGCATCTGCTGCTCCCCACCGCTGAGTGTGCCTGCACGCTGGGTGATGCGTTCCTTGAGCCGTGGGAAGAACTCACCAACCCATTCCAGGTCGACTCCGATCTCCTTGCGATCCCGCCGGAGATAAGCCCCCATCATCAGGTTTTCCTTCACCGACAGATCGGGAAAAACCAACCGCCCCTCGGGGACATGGGCGAGGCCTGCGGCGACAATCCTGTGAGCGGGCCATCCGGCAATTTCCTTGCCATCGAATCTGATCGATCCCGCAGAGGAGGGAACAAGTCCCGAAATCGTCCGAAGCGTCGTGGATTTACCTGCGCCATTGGCTCCGATCAGGGTGACAATACTCCCTTGCGGAACTTTCAGCGAGAGGCCGTTCAGCGCACGGATCCCGCCGTAGGATACCTCAAGTCCAGAGAGTTCGAGCATCGGATGAAGGGAGTCAGAGCTCACGCGACCTCCTTACCGTGACTCTCGCCGAGATAGGCAGCGATCACTTTGGGATTGGCGCGGATTTCTGCCGGCGTTCCAGAAGCGAGCACTTTCCCTTGATCCAGCACATAGAGGCGCTCACAGATGCCCATCACCACCTTCATGTCATGCTCGACAAGCAGCACCGCCGTGCCGAATTCATCACGCACGCGGGCGATCAAGCGCTTCAGTTCCTCCTTTTCGGTAGGGTTCATTCCCGCGGCGGGTTCATCCAGCAGCAGAAGACGAGGCTTGGTCGCAAGAGCTCGGACGATCTCAAGGCGACGCTGATCTCCATAGGGAAGACTGCGACTCGGATGCAGTGCGGCGTGCTCGAGTCCGAAATAGGAAAGCAGCCGACGACCCTCCTCTTGGATCTCCTCCTCTTCGCTGCGGAAGGATCTCCCGCGGCGCACAGTATTGATGAGGCCGTTGCGCAGCCTAGCGATAAACGAGGTCCGGACATTCATTCCTACGTCGAGTGAGCCAAAGAGACGAATGTTCTGGAACGTTCGCGCCATGCCGAGAGCGTTGATTTCATGCGATGGCAATCCCGCGATATGCCCCCCCTCGAAGAGAATCTCCCCCTCGGTCGGTCTGTAGACTCCTGTCAGGATATTGAATAGCGAGGTTTTGCCGGCTCCGTTCGGGCCGATCAATCCCAGCAACTCGCCAGCCTCAATCTTGATCGAGACATCAGTAAGAGCAACGATACCTCCGAAGCGAAGGGAACAGTTCCGAACCTCAAGCAGAGAATGTCCAGTGCTCATGAGGCGTTATCGGGCTTGGGTCCAGTTCTTCCCATAGGAAGCTTAGGAGGCTTAGGCAGCTTAGGCAAAAACCTGCG
>JBAXXS010000074.1:0-9127 GCA_037127835.1 Verrucomicrobiota bacterium
CGGCTTGATTATCTGGAATCTCGGGAGGCGTGATGTTGTCGCGATGATTTTCACCCTTTGCCATAGAGGGCTATCTATCTATCCCCTACATTCGCAGAAAGCATAATCTTTGGGCCTCTCAAAGTATCTAGGGAAACGCTGATTAAATCGCATAGATGCCGTTGCGGAAAGCCGTAGCGGATGCGAAGCAACGACCGGGCAAGCCATGGGCGTGGGCAAGGCGGCTTCGCGGGCGCATCCCCTCAGTAGGCTGTAACCGCGAAGCCACCACAGCACCCGACCTGTTATCTCGGCAACCCAGAGGGCTGAAGCCATTTGTCGATTTTTGTGGCGTTGCTCGTTCGGGCGAGACCGCTGCGGGTATTGACTCGCTAGCTCCCGCTCGGCTCGCCCTGACGGGTTTGCCTGCGACAAATCTACCCAAGTCGCTCCCGCAGCCACGTGTTGCCCAGGACTCGAGCCTTACAAATCAGTAAATGATCTTCAGCGGCCTTCATAGGATTTAATCAGCGGTTCACTATAGGCGGATGGAGCGGTATTCTGAAATCTAGGCATTTCTACAGGTTGAGCCCCTTCACCTCAGGGCTTATTATTAACCCATGGAAGAAATGAGACAGAAAATCGCCATCACCTTCCGCATTGACCCTAACCTCAAGCAGGTAGCTAAACAGGTAGCAAAGGCGGCCAAGCAGACACTCTCCCGTTATATCGAGCAATTGATCAGGCTAGATGTCTGGAGGAAGGGACTGCTTAGGTAGTATGTCCGAGGGCCTTGCCTCCTTCTGCTACTTCTTCTCCAGGAATTAGCCCCTGCCGGAATGGATGCAAGAGTGCCTTCAGATGCATTGCCGGATCAGGCCTGGTCCCGGACCATGGAAAGAGTTAGTCGATCTCCTGAGCGGTGGCTGATTCATCCATTCCTTCCAACCGTTGCATGACGGCCAGAAGCACCGGGGAATAGATAGAGGTGTCGCAACCTAGGCAGAAATCGATAACAGAAGGGGGTCTGGCAGTCGGACCCATGCGGAGGCGGATGCCATACTGGTAGGGACTGAGTCCAAGCTCCCAGCAACCCTCTCCACTAAGAAAGCGAAGCGAGCGGTAGTCGTTGCTAGGCTCGACCCTGCGAAAGATCAAGACAACCGGTCGGTTTCGCCGCGATCTGGATGACCCCACCAGGAATTCTTCCGCTTTCCATCATAGTGGGACTCGAAGGCTCGTACGACATCCTCCATGGTCCCGTCGGCGGATACCCATCTGGCGACATCGGGGAAGTCCGTAGAGATGTTCCGGTTCTTGACAGGATCACGGAAGCGGATCGGACACCAGAAAGACTCGATGTTACGGAGCATCTCGCTACCGAGGGCCCAGATACCGGTCATCCAGTCGCAGTACCAGAGCAGATCGTAGCCGATAAGTCCGTCGTATTTGTGGCGAGAGAGATTAACCCACTCGGAGGAACGGTAGGTGGGGAGTTTTCCAAGCCACGCAATAGCCGGGTAGAGCAGGATCTCCGCCATCCTGATCTGGGCGAAGACCAGGATGGCCGGCGTCTGGACCATGAGGCAGAGCTGGTTGCGGAAGGGACCCAGTACGCGCCCCTGGGCATCGGTGAGTGTGCGTCCCTTCCTTCCCCTCAGCAGTCGGTGTGTGAGACAGAAAACATTGAGGAAGAGCAGCTGGACAATCACGGCTTCGGCCACACCGATCCAGCCGTCCAGCTTTGCCCCTGCGACCCAGGGGATCCAGGTGAAGAGGCTGACAAAGAGGTCGAGCCATGGCGCTTGGGCGATCCTTTCGGTCAGGGCGTAGGCAAGACGGGTGAGAAGGGCTGCGATGATTAGGCCGCCGAAGATGATCAAGGCTGAGTGGAGGATCGGGAGGAATTGAAAGGAAAGGGACACGACGGGATGATGGTGCGGACGCAGCAGCAATCAAACGAGAATTGGGAGAATCCAAAAAATTTCCCCTTTGCGGGGATTTCTATCGTGCGCGTTCGGGTGGGATGGATGTAGCCTCCACTCATTCTCATGAAAGGATCTCCCGAACTCCGGATCTTCAGCGGCTCCGCCCATCGCCAATTGGCCCACGACATCGCCGACTACCTCGGTCAGCCCCTCGGGGATGCCACGGTCAGCTCTTTTCCCGACGGTGAGACATTCGTGAAGATCAATGACAATGTCCGCGGGCGTGATGTCTTCATCGTCCAGCCGACCTGCCCACCCAGCAACCAGAACATCATGGAGCTGCTCATCATGGTGGACGCAGCCCGCCGCGCCAGTGCCGACCGTATCACGGCGGTGATCCCGTTCTTCGGCTATGCCCGTCAAGACCGCAAGGATCAGCCCCGTGTTCCGATCACCGCGAAACTCGTGGCGAACATCCTGGTTGCCGCCGGAGTAAACCGCGTCTTGACGATGGATCTCCATGCCCAGCAGTTGCAGGGGTTCTTTGATATTCCCGTCGACCATCTCTACGCGATGCCGGTCATGGTCGACTATATCCGGAAAAAAAATATCGAGAATCTGGTCGTGGTCTCTCCCGATGTTGGCGGGGTCAAGATGGCTAGCGCCTATGCCGAGGCTCTCGGAGCCAGCCTGGCCATCGTGGTGAAGCGTCGCCGCAGCGCCACCGAGGTGGATGCACTGCACATCATCGGCGAGGTCGAGGGCAAGAATGTGATGATCGTCGACGACATCACCGAGACGGCCGGGACCTTGACCAGCGCGGCAAAAATGCTACGCACCAAGGGGGTGGGTGATATTTATGCTGGCGTCTCGCACGCCGTGCTGACAGATTTGGCGGTTCAGCGGTTGGAGGGCTCCGAAATCAAGGAGCTCATCACCACCGACAGCGTTCCCGTCCGTCAAGGATCGGGGGATCGCGTGCGGGTCCTTTCCATAGCCGAATTGCTCGGTGAAGGAATCCGTCGCATCCATAAAGGCGAGTCGGTCAGCTCGCTGTTCCGTCTCAAGTAATAACGTTCAGCAACATCCGTCTCAGTCTCAACTTCGTAATTCCATGGCAAAACAGGTCAAACTTTCCGCCCGGCCCCGCGCCGATGTCGGCCGCAATTCCGTCAAGCATCTCCGCAGCCGCGGTGTCGTTCCCGCTGTCATCTACGGACACAAGGATAAGCCTTCCAACCTTGAGATCGACACGCGTGATATCGCGGCGCTCCTCAAGCGCGCCATCGGCGAGAACATCCTCGTGGAGCTGGATATCGCAGGTGTCTCAAAGCTTTCCCTAATCCAGGAAGTCCAGCACCACCCGGTGCGTGGTGACATCCTGCACGTCGATTTCCTCGAGGTGGCCATGGATGAGGTCCTCAACACCGAGGTGCCCATCGAGCCCACGGGAGAAGCTGATGGTGTCAAAAACTTTGGAGGACTTCTCGAACACAGCCTTCGTTCTCTGGCCATCGAGTGTCTTCCTAAGGATCTTCCCGAGATCATCCGCGTCGATATCAGCGCCCTGGGTCTTAACCAGTCGCTCCATGTCCGCGACATCGTGCTTCCCGAGGGAGTCAAAGCAATCTCCGATGCGGATATCACCGTGTTCAGCGTGGCTGAGCCGAAGACTGAAGTGACTCCCGTGGCCGGAGCCGAGCCTCAGAAGGCTCCTGAGGTCATCAAGGAGAAGAAGCCAGTCGAGGGTGCCGAGGCCGCCAAGCCTGCCAAGAAGTAGTCCAGCAGTCGCTCGGACATCTTTCTTTTCATGTCGGATTCCACAGTCCAGGGCATACGCCTGGTCGCTGGACTTGGCAATCCAGGCCGCGAATACGAGGGAACCCGTCATAATGTCGGGTTCGCCGTTCTCGATCGGATTGCCCTTCAGTGTGGTGTTTCCTTTGTCAAGGAGATCAAATGGGATGCCTTCATTGCCAAGGTTACCTTGAGTCCAGGTCTGGAACTGGTGCTCCTGAAGCCGATAACCTTCATGAACTTGAGCGGGGATGCGGTTGGCGAGTATGCGCGCTTTCACCGGATCCCGTCGACAGCCACGCTCGTCGTGCTAGATGATGTGGCATTGCCTTTGGGTGCCTTGAGACTCCGAACCGAAGGGGGCTCAGGCGGACAGAAAGGACTGGAATCAGTCCTGATTCATTTCGCCACCGAGCAGGTACCCAGGCTGCGTGTCGGTGTAGGAGGGGCTTCCGATAACAGGGATCTCTCCGCGCATGTCCTCTCCCGCTTTAGCTCCGAGGAGCAGAATAATGCCGGCGAGGCGATCGAACGCGCAGCAGCAGCTGTTCTCTGCACGGTTCGCGAAGGAATGATTCCAGCAATGAATCTTTACAACGCCGCATTGAACTCTGATAAATCTTCAAAACAACAAGACACCACCGCAACCCAACCATGAAAAACCGATACGAAATCCTTCTCGCTCTCAATTCAGCCGGCAAAGACGAAACCAACAAGGATCTGATCGAGCGCCTGGAGAAGGTACTCGCCGCAGAGGGTGCCCAAGTCGAGCAAGTGCAGCGCCTCGAGCGCCGTGACTTCGCCTACCCACACGACAAGCTCAAGAGCGCCTACTTCGTGAACTACGTTGTCACGGCTGAACCCACCTGCATCGCCAAGATCCGCACCAAGTTCACTCTGGACGAGGAAGTCGTGATGCAGACCTATCTCCGCAAGGGAGTTGCCAAGCCCTCCGGAAAGGCTCGCAAGGCCTCGCGCAAAAAGGCCTAAATAGGCTGTAGCGTTTTGGGCTGAGTTTTTGAAAAGACCTGCCCCATCGATTCCCTCCACCTCTCAACGCTTCAACGTTTTAACCAATCACCTCACTCCCCACTCCTATGGCCAATCTCAACAAAGTGACGATTATCGGGAACGTCACCCGTGATCCTGAAATCAAATACACCCCCAAGGGAAGCGCTGTCGTGGATATCGGCATCGCGGTGAACCGCACTTTCACCCCGGAGGGAGGAGAACGCCGTGAGGAGACGACATACATCGATGTCACCCTTTGGGGACGCACCGCGGAGACCGCAGCCGAGTATTGCAAGAAAGGTCGTTCCGTTTTCATCGAAGGCCGTCTCCAGCTCGACAGCTGGGAGGACAAGACCTCGGGTCAGAAGCGCAGCAAGCTCCGCGTTGTGGGTGAAAACTATCAACTCCTAGATCGCCGTCCCGGTGGTTCGGAAGGCTCAGGGGGTAGTGGTGGTGGCTCGGGTGGAGGGAATGAGGAATATTCCGAGCGTCCTCCCGCCCGTCGCGAAGCGCCCTCTTCTGGTGGAGGTGGCTTCAGCAGCGGTCGCAATACTGCTCCCCAGCCTCCCATCGAAGAGGACGATATTCCATTCTAGGGAATTTTCGTTTTCAACTGGCGTAAAAAAATAAAGAGAATTCTCGCGCAGAGGCGCAGAGAACGCAGAGGGAAGAATCGGCAATCCCTAGGATCTAAAGGAGCTTAAGTGGGCAAAACAGACGGTATAAAAGATCTCTCTTTTCTTTTCATAATCTCTCTGCCCCTCTGGGCCTCTGCGGTGAAAACTTCGGTTGGCTCACTTTCCTAGTACAAATAGGATTTAGGATTTCAGGACATTCGACAAATTCACTAGAGGATGCTCTAAGGAATCACTCAGTATTACCGGCCACTATCCCGGTAGGATTTCTCCCTGGGATCGGTAAGTGTCCATTCTTCCTGGAGGAGAGGCGTGTTTTTCCCATCCAGTTTGAAAACCCAGAGATGATGAAACGGGATATGGACAGCGGCTTGTCTCTTCGGGCTGAAGGTGCCCGTCAAGAGACACCAGAGTCGGCCCTCCTTCCATTCCGAGGCGCGGAGCGTCACCGCATCGACCTTACTGAGAAAGCTCCCGTGACGAGTCTCGACTTCCCGACGGAGTTTTTTCCCATCCGGATCGCGAAGCGGTGTGACCGATGGAGCGGTGGGATCAAGTGCGAAGATTCTCAGTAGATCCCCCTTCTCTCCCGGCATGTCGTTGATCGCCACAAAATGTCCGTCGGGGCTCCAGAGTGCTGTGGTTGTACCGAGGCCGCTGGTCCACTCGTAGAGATTCTTCCCTTCCTTATTACACAGGGAGAGCACTTTGAGTGCTTCACCCCGATCGTTGGATTCTCCCTGCTGCCGAAGAAGTTGGAAATTTTTGTCCGGCGACACCGCAAGCACCTGAGAAATTACTTGGGAGGTTTGGGAACGCAAACCAGTGATTGGTGTCACAAGGAAAAGCAGGATAAGAAATGTCCGGTGCATGGAGCCAACCTTGCCAAGCAAGGCCTTTTTCTTCAAACAACTTACTGGCTAAGTGACTAGATAACCTTCTTGGCTTCTAATGACCATACCAACTCCATGACCCTGACCCCTGTGGAATACTCCTCCATTAATTCCAAGCCTTTCGGGACAACGACCGACGGCCAGAAAGTCACTCAGTACACGCTTACCAATGCCCATGGAGCCTGTGTCTCGATCATCAACTACGGCGGCACGGTCACCTCGCTCCATGTTCCCGACCGCAATGGCAGATTCGCCGATGTCGTCTTGGGCTTCAGCAAGATCGGTGATTACGAGCAGAAGAGCCCCTACTTCGGTTGCATTGTAGGCCGCTACGGCAACCGCATCTCCAAGGGAACCTTCAAGCTTGAGGGGAAGACTTATTGCCTGCCCGTTAATAATGGACCCAATTCCCTTCATGGAGGGAAGGGGTTTGACAAGGCTGTCTGGAATGCAACCCCCGCGATCACCAAACAGGGACCATTGCTCAAGCTCACTTATATCAGCCGCGATGGTGAGGAAGGATACCCCGGCAAGTTATCGGTCACGGCGACCTACACCCTGACTAATAAGAGCGAGCTGAAGCTCGTTTACCGCGCCAAGACCGACAAGCCGACCGTCGTGAACCTGACCCACCACAGCTACTTCAATCTTGCAGGGGAGGGGAGCGGCGACATCCTCGGTCACGTGGTGACCATCCATGCGGATAAGTTCACGCCTGTGGATAAGCACCAGATCCCGACCGGTAAGATCGCGGCGGTGAAAGAGACACCTTTTGACTTCCGCAAGCCCACCGCCATCGGAGACCGCATCAATGATGCGGACCAGCAGCTCAAGTTCGCGGGGGGATACGACCACAACTGGGTGGCCGACAATCATCTGCCGGGGCATCTCGGGATAATCGCGAAGGTCGAGGAACCGAAGAGCGGTCGCGTGATGGAAGTTATCTCCACGGAACCTGGTGTGCAATTCTACTCCGGTAACTTCCTTGATGGCACACTCATCGGGAAAAGTGGCAAGGTCTACGGCTTCCGCAATGGTTTCTGCTTCGAGCCACAGCACTTCCCCGACTCCCCTAACCGCAGGAACTTCCCTTCCACCACGCTTAGACCCGGGGAGACCTACAAGAACACCATTATCTACCGCTTCTCGGCAGAGTAGATGTCTTTTTTGGCTCTTGGCTGTTTTAAGCGGGCAGGAATGATTGAGACATCACTGCCTAACTGCAAGATGGCAAGCTCAAGCTCGACCTGCCACCATACAAACTGGTATTCACTCGTTGATAATAGCAAAGAGCTAAAAACTCTCATTCAAACTCAAACAACTCCAACAACACACCACCTCTCCATGATGAACTTCCTCAAAATTATCCCCCTTATCGCTTTCAGCATCCTCAGTTTCACCTCACCCGCCCAGGCGGACACCACGGTCATCGCGAAAGTCGGCGATAGCGAGGTGAAGGCCGACGACATCAAGCCCCTCATCGAGAAGCTCCCGCTTCGCGATCAGCTAACGCTCTCTAAGGATCCCACGGCGCTCAATAACCTTGTCCGCGAACTCATCGTCCAGCAGCTCGTCTTCAAGGAAGCGCTCTCCAAGAAATGGGAGCAGCAGCCCCAAATCACTGCCGAGCTCGAGCGTATTCGTCAACAGGCAATCACCCAGTCCTACCTTCAGTCCCTGGCGATTCCTCCCCAGGACTTCCCCTCGCAGTCCGACCTCGAAGCCGCCTTCGAAGTTCTGAAGAAGAACAACGCTCTTCAGGTCCCTAAACAGTATCACCTGGCCCAGATTTACATCGCTTGTCCCAAGGGGGCCGACAAGGCCTCGGAGGAGCGGGCCCAGTCCAAGCTCAACACGGTGCAGAAGGCCCTGAAGGGAGGTGATTTCGAATCTGTGGCAAAGTCCCAGAGCGAGGATCCGGCAAGTGCCCAGCGCGGTGGGGATCTCGGATCCATCGGCGATACACAGATCCAGCCTGAGATCCGCTCCGCTATCTCCACGCTCTCCAAGAACGGTACAACCGATCCGATTCGCACGAATGACGGCTGGCATATCATCCGCGTCCTTGAGGTTAAGGACCCCTACACCGCCACCCTCGATGAAGTGAAGGTCTCCCTGACCAACGAACTTCGCAAAGAAAAGGCACAGGTCCTTGCCAAAACCTATCTGGCCAAACTGCTTCAACAAAATCCCGTGACCTTGAACGAGATCGAAGTCGCCAAACTGATCGACACCAAGGATACCAAGGGAAAATAGGCCCATTGAATCTGCCTGTTATTGTTTATTTTCAGTTGCGATCCTAGAGGACAGCTCCTAAATTCAATAACCTATGAAGTATACGTCCATCACCCTTCTTGCGGCCGCTTGCCTAGCGCTGGTCGCCTGCAACGAAAAGAGTACCACTGCGTCCGAGCAGGCCACCTTCGAGTGCATCTCGGCAAAAATCACGATCGCTGACAAACAGGTTGATTCCGTGGTTCAGTGGAACACCAAGACAGGTGAGGCTCGCCTTCTGAATGCTGCCTCCTTTGCCGACAAGTCCACCGGGCAGAATGGCAATCTTATCGGATGGGTGCCTCTTGTCGACCTCCAGCAGGCCGTTCAGAATCTGGCCCAGCAGATCCAAGCCCAGCAGGCTGCAAGGGCAACGAATGGAACATCCGCCGCACCTGCTTCCTCTCCGATCAAGCCGAAGTACTAGTTCAAGCATTTCAGATCTTTAACGAAAATCGGCCGGAGCAATCCGGCCGATTTTTTTTGTGCCCGCAGCGCGCGTTCGGAGATCATTTCCCCCAAACGAGGATTGACCCCGGCAGGACTTCACCGCAAATTTCAACATTCGGGCACCCGTAGCTCAACTGGATAGAGCGCTTCCCTCCGAAGG
>JBAXXS010000075.1:0-9066 GCA_037127835.1 Verrucomicrobiota bacterium
ATGCTGCACTAGCCGGAGGAAATATATCGCGCAGAGGCGCAGAGAAATCTTAGAAAAGACAGATGATTGGGTCCGGAGAATATTGTCACCGATGTCTCCAAAGATACGTTGCCATGAGTCATAAAAACTCTGCGCCTCTGCCCCTCTGCGGGAGAATCATTTTAATTTTCCTTGCGTTAGAATAAATCAAAAATGCTCTAGGGACGCGCGTTTTCGGGTTTGTAGGATTTTCCGATCGAGAGAAAGAGGGGGCTTCGTGTGCCGGGTACCAGCACGGGATGTTGTGTTGAAAACTCTGAGAAGAGATCCTGCGAGCAGTTAGAAATACGCGGCCATGCTGCTAGGAGAGCTGTCTTTCCAGCCCAGGCCGTATCATTGATCCAAGGGAATCGGCTGCGGCCGTGATCCGGAAGCCAGAGTTGCGGCTCCAGTGTCGGGGCATAGAAGGAGATCACTCCGGTCAACTGATACGTGGAGAGACAGATGAAATCAGCCCCCGACGAGCGGAAGTTTTCCTCGATCGTACGGGCGACGGCCTCGGGCCCGAGGAATTCCTCGATCCGTGTCTGGAAATCGGACAATCCCTGCTTTACCGGAGCCTCCAGCTTAGACAAGCCGGGGACCTTCTCCATGTAGGAAAGGTCGGGAGCGAAGTTCCTGACGGAGAACGGTGAATCCTTGGGAAGAAGTAGGTTGGAGACACCGATCACGGCGCCGATGTCGGCGATGAGCAGGATGATGATGGCTGCCTTCCTCCATCCTGCTACATAGTTCTCCCAATCCCCGGCAACCATCACCAGAGCCGTGATGAAAGCGGCCATGGGCCAGTTTGCCTCAATATGGGCCTTGGCCGCGGAGTATGCGAAGAAGAGCACCACGGTCCAGAAAAAGACCCCTAGAAAGCGGAAGCGCGGATCCGTCATGCGCGTCAGAGCTGTGCGGAAACAGAGAAGCCCCAGAATCGGTGAGACCAGGACAACAAGGAAAGCGCTGTAGTCGCCGAGGTTCTGGAAATTGATTAATGAGGGATGCTCGTTTCTGAATCCATGGTGGAGCTGATGGGTGAACGAGACCCAGTCATGGCGGCTGTTCCACCAGAGCACGGGCAGGAAGATCAGCAGAGAGAGAAGTCCTGCCATCGTGATGCCAGCGAGGAGCTGACGCCGCCTGCCAGGACTGAAAATCCAGAGAATCAGGAGAGCGCCATAATACAGCACCATGGTGTATTTGGAGAGCATTCCGATGCCTGCTGCTGTGCCTGCAGCAACCCACCATCCCATGCCGCCTCCCTCACGATATCCCCGCCAGGCAAAGAGAACTGCGAAGGCCCAGGAAGGAACTAGGAATGTGTCCGGCGTCATCAGCAGTGCATTCCCCGCAAAGATCGGAGCCAGAAGCAGGAGGATGCCCGCGCGGTTTCCTGCTGCCTGGCCGAAGAGATCCTTTCCCAGCTCCCGTCCTGCAAGGGAAAGAAGAATGCCGGAAAGGATAGCCCAGAAACGGACTGCCAACGTTGTGTGGCCTAAAAACATTCGCGCCGAGTCGATCAGCCATGCGGTGAGGGGGGGATGGTCGAAGTAGCAGGCTTGGGGATGGCATGACCATTCCCAGTAGTAGCACTCGTCAAAAATAAGACCCAATTTGCAGGCGGCAATGACCTTCCAGAAGGTAACCAGAGCAAGGACTCCCCAGAACCATCGGGTGGAGCTAAGCCAAGACACGGGCTGAGTGAGCGGGGTCGAAAAGGCGGAGGCGGAGGCAGAGGCAGAGGCAGAAGTAGGATAGAGGGAGGATTCGGACATAAAAACCTCTTAAATTTGTGGCGGAGGATGGAGTCGGTGATCTGTTAGGTCAAAGACAATGTTGAGAAAGTCTATGAGACTGAAGGCCGTTAGACTGTTAGGTCGGATGGGGAGGAGGAGGGCTATAGAAAATGAGAAAAGTAATTTGAAATCGGAGGTCAGGATTCGGGAGGCCGATCTCTGGCGGGCTATTTCTCTCCTCTCATCGCTGACTTTTTTCGATTCTGGCTAACAGTCTAAAAGTCTAAAAGTCTTCAGCCTAAAAACCTTTTCCCTGTTCTTTCAGTTGACCCTAAGGAGGAGATCCTGCATAATAACCCACCCCCCAACTTGCTGTCTTGGAATACTTCCAGACCAGTATGTTGGGAATTTCTATTGCCATGAACTCTGAATTTATTGCCATGCTCGATTACCTTGAGCGTGAAAAAGGTATCAAGCGCGAGATCCTCATCGAAGCCATCTCCTCGGCTCTTGTGGCCGCGTCGAAGAAGAGCTTCTCCTGTTCACGAGACGTGCGCGTCGACATTAACCCCAAGAGTGGTGCGATCCGAGCTTTTGCGAAGCCTCTCATTGTTGATACCATTACAAATCCTCAGGAAGAGATCACCCTAGCCAAGGCGCAATTGGTCGACAAGGAAGCTCATATCGGTGGATCAGTAGAGATCGAGGTGACTCCCCGTGATTTCGGTCGTATTGCCGCGCAGACGGCCCGTCAGGCGATTGCCCAGCGCATCCGCCAGATTGAGAAGGAGATGATCTACGAGGAGTTCAAGGACAGGGCTGGCGAGATTGTTAGCGGCACTGTGCGTCGATTCGACCGCAGTGATGTCGTTCTGGATCTCGGGAAGTTCGAGGGGATCATGCCCTCGCGTGAGCGTGTGACCACCGAAGAATACAATATCGGAGACCGGATCCGTGCCTATGTCGTGGCTGTTGAGAATGGACCTCGCGGCCCTGAGATCATTCTCTCTCGTAGTCATCCTAATTTCATCCGCCGTCTCTTCGAGATCGAGGTCAGCGAAATTGCCGATCATACGGTCGAGCTTCGCGCTATTGCCCGTGAAGCCGGTTTCCGTACCAAGATTGCGGTTCACAGCTCCAATGACAAGGTTGACCCAGTAGGTGCCTGTGTCGGTATGCGCGGAGCCCGAGTGAAGAATATCGTTCGTGAACTCAATAACGAAAAAGTGGACATCATTCGCTGGTATGAGGATCCGAAGGAATTCGCTCGTGAGGCTCTCAAGCCGGCCCGTATCCGCAGCATCGAGGTCGACGAGGCCGCCCACACGCTCCGTATCGCTATCGAGAAGGAGGATCTGGCGTTGGCCATCGGCAAGCGCGGCCAGAATGCCCGTCTCACTTCCCGGCTGACCGGCTGGGAAATCGACATCCAAGAGGATCGCTCCGCTGCGCAGGCTTTTGAACAGCAGATGGGTGGAGCCGCGCAGCAGCTAGCCACGATGCTCGGTATCACTGAGGATGAGGCCAAGTCTCTGGCCGCCGGCGGTATGAATTCAGTCGAGGTTGTCGTCACAGCAGAAGCCTCCGATATCGACGGGATTCTCGAATGCGGTGCCGAAAAGGCTGAAGCCATCCTTGCTGCCGCTAAGAACCAAGTCTCTGCCAAAGAGCAGGCAGCGGTTTAAGTGCTGCAAACACTGCACTTCCTCTCGATTTTTTCGAGGGAACCGGTGTCAGAAATTTTATAATGGTCTCCAAAGTCAACACTTCCAAATCAACCGCTTCCAAGGGAGCACCGGCTAAAACCTCCAAATCGGCAGGCTCGAAATCACCTTCACGCGCCTCGAGAGCAGGTACGGTCTCAGGGGCGCGCGGAGCCTTCAAGGGGAAGTCTCTTGCTGCAGCGCCTGCTGTCGAGCCGAGCGAACCGGCCAAGGTTGTCATCAAGACAGCGGATCTCCCGACACTTTCCCTGATTGATGAGCCAGCTCCCAAGAAAAGAGTGGTTTCCAAAGGGAAAGCTCTACCCCGCATCGGCGAGGAGGAGCATGCCGCCTCGACGCCATTACCGATTCCCGTGAGCGACATGCCCTCTGAGGAGGAGGTCGAGGACGAAGCCATCGTCATCGCTGATGACAATCGCCGTGTGATTCATATCAAGCCGCCAATCCTGATTAAGGAACTGGCGAGTCAGATGGAGGTGCCAGCCTTCAAGATTATCAAGGATCTGATGGGGATGCAGATCTTTGCGAACATCAATCAGTCAGTCGAACCGGAGATCGCCTCGAAGCTCTGCGATATGTACGGACTGCTCTTCGAGCGCGAAAAGAGGGTCTCCGGCGGCGGTGTCCACAAGGAGGAGAAGATCGTTGTCGAACCACCCAAGCCGGTTGAGGATAAGTCTGAGGCGAATAAGCCTCGCGGACCCATCATCACGTTCATGGGACATGTCGATCACGGCAAGACCTCTCTGCTCGACGCGATCCGGCGTGCCAAGGTGGCTTCCGGCGAGGCGGGTGGCATCACCCAGCGCATCGGTGCCTATTCCATCGAATGGAAGGGCCATCCCATCACGTTTATCGATACTCCGGGTCACGCAGCCTTCTCGGCCATGCGCGCACGCGGTGCGAATGTCACAGACGTCGTTGTCCTCGTGGTGGCCGCCGATGATGGGCTCATGCCCCAGACTCTCGAGGCGCTCAGTCATGCGCAGGCAGCAAAGGTCACCATCATGGTGGCGATCAACAAGTGTGATCTCAAGACTGCCAATATCGATCGTGTGAAGCAGCAACTCCAAGACAAGGGGCTCGTGCCCGAGGATTGGGGAGGCGACACAGTAGTCTGCGAGGTTTCAGCGGCGACGGGCAACGGTATCGATAACCTGCTGGAAATGATGTCCCTTCAGGCCGAGGTTCTGGAACTCAAAGCCAACCCCGATCAGCCCGCCCGCGCCAGTGTGATCGAGGCTCAGGTCGAGGCAGGCCGAGGCCCCACGGCGGTCGTGATTGTCAATAACGGTACACTGCGCGTCGGTGACGCATTCATCTGCGGAAACTACTGGGGCAAGGTGAAGCAGTTGATCAACGAGGATGGAGAAGCCTTCAAGAGCGCCGGACCGGCCATTCCGGCCAAGGTTCTCGGACTGAGCGGACTGCCCAGTGCCGGTGACGAGCTTGTCGTCATGGAGAACGAGCGCTCTGCCCGCCAATTGAGCGAGGAGCGTCTTGGCGCTCATCGCCAGGAAAAGCTTGCCGCTCCAAGACGTGCCACTCTTGAGAATCTCTTCGCGAATCTGGAGGCGGAACAAAAGAAGGTTCTTCAGATCGTTCTCAAGGCCGACATGCAGGGATCTCTCGAGGCAATCATCGGCATGCTTGCTGATATTCCTCAGGAGAAGATTGACCTGAAGATCATCCACTCTGCCGTCGGTCCGATTACCGAGAGCGACGTCCTGTTGGCCGGTGCCTCAGACGCAATCATCATCGGCTTCGGGGTCAAGGTGGAGAACAGCTCCAACAACGCCGCCCGCAAGGAAGGCGTTCAGATCAAACTCTTCAGTATCATCTACGAGCTTGCGGACCAGATGCGCGAGGCGATGACGGGACTTCTTGATCCGGAAGTTCGCGAAGCCATCATCGGTCACGCCGAGGTGAAGCAGATCTTCGACCTTTCCCGAGGCATGGTCGCTGGAAGTATTGTCACCGATGGACGGATCTCGCGTACAGCACGTGCTCGTGTTCTGCGCCGCCGTCAGGCGGTCTACGACGGCGGTCTCTCAACGCTTCGTCGCTTCACCGAGGACGTCAAGGAAGTCCGGGCGGGTGTCGAGTGCGGTATCCGTCTTGGGGATTTCTCGGAATACGAAGTCGGAGATATTATCGAGTGCTATACGCTCGAGAAGGTGGCCCAGGCGCTCTGATTCTCAAGAACAGAGGGCTTGCATAGCTCAGAAGCCCAGTCACCAGAATATCCCATCCCAACATGAGCCTACGAATGCTACGGGTCTGCGAGCTGCTCAAACGCGAGCTTGGGACGATTATTGGCCGTGAAATGAAGTTTGAGGCTCCTCTGGTTTCCGTGCGTGCTGTGGACGTCACGCCTGATCTCAAGCAGGCCCATGTCGCCATCAGCGCCATCGGGACGAAGTGGCAGAAAGAACAGGCCATCCTGCAACTCTCCGAAAAGCGCCAGCATCTCCAGCACGAGCTTTCGCGCCGGGTGATCCTGAAGTACACGCCGCACCTGCACTTCGATCTGGATGAGTCGATTGAGCGAGGGACCCGTGTTCTGAGCTTGCTGGAAGAGATAGAGGCGACTTTGCCCCCTGACGAGCCAACCGAAGAAATTGATCCCGAGAGTCCCGGGGATTCAGAGAATCTAAAAGGATGAGGAACGTCGCTTTCCCCGAGATCAGGGAGGCTCTCCGGAGCCGGAAACGCATTCTGGTGGCCAGTCATCTCCGCCCTGATCCGGATGCCTATGGATCTGCGATTGCGGCAGCACTCTGGCTTCGCTCCGAGGGACACGAGGTCACCATCTGGAACGAGGATGGCGTGTTGGGGAAGTATGCCTTCTTGCCCTCCTCGGAACTGGTGACAGCACCTCCTGCGGAACCTGTCTCTTTCGACGCTGTTCTGGCTCTCGACACCTCGGTTAAAAACCGTCTCGGCACCGTGCTCGATGCTATCGCCGGCTCTCCTCTTTGGATTTGCATCGACCATCACAAGAGCAATGAGGGCTATGCCGATCTGAATCTTATCGATCCCTCACGGCCGGCGACAGCACAGATCCTTGCAGAGGCTTTCCTGAGCGAAGGAATCACCATCACTCCCGAAATGGCGACCAATCTCTTTGCTGCCATTTCTACGGATACAGGCTCTTTCCAGTATGAAGGAACAAGTGATCGGACCTACGAGATCGGCGCTGAGTTGATCAGGCGCGGAGTGAATGTGGCGGAACTCTCCCGATCGCTTTACGAGAACCAGCCTCGCCGCCGGTTAGAACTCCTCAAGCATGCTTTGGTAAACGCGCGTTTCACCAGTCACGACAGGGTGGCCAGCTTCGCTCTTTCTCTAGCGGATGTGGAGAAGTTGGGGGTTATTCCCGAAGATAACGAGGGGATCATCGATAACCTTCGTTCTGTCGAGGGAGTCATGGCCGCCGCCTTCTTTGAGGAAATGGCGGACAATATGGTGAGGCTTAGCCTTCGCTCGAAGGATCCGAGCTTTGACGCCTGCAATCTCTGCCGAGAGTTTGGTGGTGGCGGCCATCCTATGGCCTCGGGTGCGCGTATCAAGGGATCGTTCGGCGAAGTGCAGGAGATGGTCCTGAAGGCCATCGATTCCGCCCTTGGTTCCCCCGTAACTACGCACTGATTTTCCTTAATTAACCATTTTTTCTATGTGTGCTGATTTCATGATCGACGGTGTGCTTCCGATTGACAAAGCCCCTGGCATGACCTCTCACGATGTCGTGGCGATCGCCCGCAAAGTGCTCGGAACGAAAAAGATCGGCCATTGCGGTACCCTAGATCCGATGGCCACCGGCCTCCTTCTCCTGACTCTCGGCAAGGGCACCAAGATCCAGGACCTGATCATGAGCGAGGACAAGGAGTATGAGGGGACGATGAAGTTCGGAGTGATGACGGATTCCCAGGATGCGGACGGGGAGATCACGGAGACTCGTGAGGTTCCGGAGTTTACCGAGGAAGAGATCGAGGCCGCCTTTGCGAAATATGACGGTGATTTCTACCAGACCCCACCTATGGTTTCTGCCATCAAGAAAGACGGAGTCGCCCTCTATAAGCTGGCACGTCAGGGAAAGACGGTTGAAAGGGAGCCTCGATTCGTTCATATCTACGCCCATCACATCCTTGGGGTGAGGTTGCCGGAGGTGGATTTTCGGGTGGTCTGCAGTAAGGGATTCTATGTCAGGACCTATGCCTTCGATATCGGCAACGATCTGGGATGCGGTGCCCATCTTAGCGCCTTGCGTCGGACGAAGTCGGGACGCTTCGACGTGACCATGGCCTTCCCCGCCGCAGATCTCAAGACGGCCACGAAGGAACAGATCTTGGAAAAACTCCTGACCCTCCCGCAGGTCTCGCGACTCAGGGGAGCGTAGGGAGTTAATTTTCCCGCTGAGGCGCTGAGGCGCAGAGGTGGGAGAAAAAAAAGATGGAATGATTCAGGGATGCAGCTGGATTAGCCTCATGTTCCTAATCATCTAAAATTCTTAAAAATTCTCTGCGCCTCTGCGTCTCTGCGCGATAAAATTCAATCGATGATTATTCTCAAAACCATTGAGGAACTAGCCAGGCTGAAAGGGCCAATTGTTCTCGCGGCGGGGACGTTCGATGGGGTGCATCTCGGTCATCAAGCGCTGATTCGTCGTGCCATGGAAGAGGCCGCCACCTGTGGGGGAACTGCAGTCGTCCTGACTTTTGACCGTCATCCGGCCTCTTTACTCCGTCCTGAGAACGCACCGAAACTCCTGACCCGTAACCAGGAGAAAATCGCGCTTCTGGAAGGAATGGGAGTTTCGGCGCTGCTGATGCTGGAGTTCACCAGTGAGCTGGCAACAGTGCCCGCAATTGACTTCATCACGTCGCTGACTGATTCCTGCTCTCCGCTTCACGCAATCTGCGTGGGATCTCAATGGTCCTTTGGCCGTAGAGGAGAGGGGAATGTGGATCTCTTGAAGAAATTGAGTTCTGCGCGTGGATTCGTAGTCATTCAGATTGATCCGTTCAAAGTGGGGATGGACCCCATCAGCAGCACCCGGATCCGGACAGCCATCACTTCCGGGGATCTGGCCCAGGCTGTAGCATGCTTGGGCCGACCCTTCCTGCTCTCGGGAACTGTCGTTTCAGGAGCGGGACTCGGAGCGACGATCGGATTTCCGACGGCGAATCTGGATATGGAGGGTATGCAACTTCCTCCCGACGGGGTCTATGCGGTGAGAGTTTACCATGGGTCACTCGTTCTCTGCGGAGTCTGCAATATCGGTCTCCGTCCCACGGTCGATCCTTCGTCCAAGCGTCGTGTGGTCGAGGTTCATCTCTTCGATCTTGCTCAGAACCTAGTGGGAGAGGAACTCTCTCTGGAGTTCGTTCAATACCTCAGGGCGGAGCAGAAGTATTCCGACATCGTGGCCCTTAAGGAGCAAATCTCTCGTGACTGTCAAACAGCCAGGGAACTTCTCAGGCTCTAGAAGACTTCAGCGCTTCCCTCATGGTTTCCATGGGAGCCAGTTCATTGAACCAGAGTGTGTTCTGTAAGGCTCCCTGATGCAGAAGCATGGA
>JBAXXS010000076.1:0-8954 GCA_037127835.1 Verrucomicrobiota bacterium
CGCGACTTCTTCGGTGCTCACACCTATGAGAGGCTGGACAAGCCCGCAGGGGAGTTCTTCCATACGAATTGGACTGGTCAAGGGGGTACCACCGCCTCGACCACCTACACGGCCTAAAGGATACCTGGAAAAGCGTTAGGCTTTATTCAAAGCTTTCCCAATACCCGAACCTATCGCTTGAGCGCTTGGTTCGTGTATTTTTCTTGATGGATCGATCATCCTTGGGGGGATTTACCCCTTGCCCCGACCTGATCCTGCCCTAACCTTTAAGAGTTCATGGTATTTTCCGCCCGCTCCCTGATCCTGATCTCGTTACTTCTGCCAGTTTTGGCCGAGGCCTCGATCTCTGATGTCGTCGACTCGGTGAAGGCCCGTTTTTCCAACGACTCGGGGGCCATGTCGGGGGCAGATTTCGAGAGAATGGCCATGCAGATCAGAGAAAAAGCGATCCAGCAGACCCGCCCTCCCACAGTGACTATTCCAACTGCCCCGGTTCTAGGATTTGGCAAGTATCCCTGGCATCGGAACATCATGACCACGATTTTCTGGATCGGGGAGCGCCCGACGGCCCGAAATCCCGTCCCGAATAACAGAAGCGCCTGGGATTCCAACTGGGCCAGAAATTATGGCGGCTACGATAATCCCGACGTCCGTTACCGCGATCCCAAGACCTACGCCCCACGTGGGTTCACTCCCCGCCAGAACCCCTTCTATTGTGCGCTTCCTTACTGTGATGTCTCCCGGGGTAACACCAAGGCCGAGGTGAAAAAGATTGTCCCTTGGTTCCACGACTGCTTCGAGAAGGAGGGTAAGTCCGTCCTGAAGGGCCGTTGGGTCGCCATCCATCACGGTGGAAAGACCGTTTTTGCCCAGTGGGAGGACTGCGGTCCATTCCGTACTGATCACTGGCAATATGTCTTTGGCAATGCGCTTCCCCGCCCCAACCTGAACCGTGGTGCCGGACTCGACATCTCCCCGGCAGCCCGCGACTACCTCGAGATGGGAAAAAACGACCTCTGCGACTGGAAATTTGTCGATGCCGCAAGCGTTCCAGACGGCCCTTGGAAATACTTCGGGGACAACAACACCTTCATGCTCATTCGTAAGGGAGTGAATCTTTACGAGCATGATCGCAACAATGCGAAGCGTTCCCCGACCACCACGTATACTACTCGCCCCAGTGTTAACTCCGTCCCTCTCTCAGGAACTTCTGCGGGAGTTCGGGTCAGCCCTCCCTTTGCCTCGCAGTAGGCAGAAAGATCAAACTAGTTCTCCCGCAGAGGCGCAGAGGCGCGGAGATGATGAAACAGATTCTGAGGAGGTAATGGTCTTAACTTTTTTCCTCTTAAAATCAGTTAGCTGATTGTCGAAAACTTAGAATATAAAACCTCTGCGTCTCAGCGCTTCAGCGCGATACACATCAATAGGTTTCGTTATTTCATGGATTAGCACTCTTTCTCCAAAAGGAGAGGAGTACGAATGCGACCTCGCATCCTACGAATGTCGCCACCAAGGGGAATCCCCCCGTGCCGAATCCATAACTGTGGAGGCCGGCTCCTAGTACGAAATTCACCCCATACCAGGCCATCAGGACACTCATGAAGGCGATGACCGAGCCTACCGCGAGGCCGAAGCCTCCCCAGAGTCCGCTGATCCTGCCGTGGAGTAGGAAGAGATAGCCTAGCAGTGCCGTGAGGGCCCAGGTTTCCTTTGGATCCCAGTCCCAGAAGCGTCCCCAGGAATAGTTGGCCCAGACGCCACCTAGGATCGTGCCCGTCGTCAGCAGAAGCACTCCGACCTGAAGCGTCTTGTAGAGATAGGTGTAGAGAATGGCTGTCGGCTTCCTTCCTGCAATGACCTGCGCCAGAGCTACATGGGCCACGCCTAGTGATAGGGCGAATGCGGCATAGCTCAGGGTGATGGAGAGAACATGGGTGGAGAGCCAGAAATTATCTCTCAGTACCGGGGTGAGGGGATGAATCGAGTGATCGAGGATCATTGGTTGGCTGTCTGCGAGGATCAGCGAGGCGACGGCCACAGGCACCGCTCCCAGCAGAAATGATCCAGCCCTGTAAATAGTTTCGAAGATCAGAGCAAAGAGGATCGTCCCGAAGGCGACCCAGATCACCGACTCGTACATGTTGGTGACAGGAGGTCGCCCGGCAATCAACACCCTAGAGAGCAATCCCGCTGCCTGAAGCAGGAAGCCGCTTCCTGCGAGTACCCAGGCGAGTTGATAGCCACGGGGTTCCCAGCTGTTGCGAGAGAGTAAGAGGACGATGCCGGCCGCTGCGTAGAGGATCCAGGCCCAGCGGAAGGGATGGGCTTTCTGATAGGCGACTTCCAATGAGATCTTCCAATTGGAAGGTAGACCTCCAACTTGTTTTTGCAGGCCCAGAAGCGATATGGCGGCTTGATCAAAACGGCTTGGATCGTGTTGAGTCCAGGAAGAGCTCATTGAGTTCACAGAATCGATGATCTCTTTCCCCTCGGTGGGGTCGAGTTGTGCGGAGGTCAGCCAGTCGCTTCCTGAAAGAGGCATGATGATTTTGAAATCATCTCCCTTCAGCAGACTCTCGAAGAGGCCCATCCTCATCCCGACATCCGAAGCCTCCTTCTGGAGCCCGACGAGTTTGGCTCGTGGATCCCGTCGTCGGGTCTCGGCGGCTGCTGTGATTTCCTTGGCCAGAGCCTCGTTGGAAGTGAGTTCATTCCAGCTGTAGAGCTTCCGAGCGGGATCAAGGCCGAGGTGCTTCCTAAGCGGTAGGTTCGAGACCAGGATCAGCTGCTTTGCTTTCCAAGGGTTCTCAGGACTCATCCAGAGTCCGGTGATCAGTGTCATGGCATCCTGCTTCTGCCCGTCTAGGTTGAGTGCAGTTTTTCCCGAGAGGGATCGGAGGGTCTCCTCGGTGAAGACAAGATAGGGTTTTTTTCTGCCTCCCTCTTGAATCACGAGCGACTCAAGACTTTTAGGAGAGACCTGGGCGAGCGCGGATGTGATCGGCGTCAGGTTCAGTGAGAGCAGCGCTGCAAGCAGCGGGATCAGGGATGAAGGTTTCATTCTCTCGGACGGATATAGAACATGGTGGCGATGCCGAAGCAGATGGCAAGCGAACCGATCCATTTCGGCAGCCAACCAGGGTCATAGAGCACCTGAAGCGTTGTCTCCTTGAGGTCGCGGGGATTCCACTCGGCCTGCGAGAACTTGTAGTTGAAGCCTGTCATATTAGCCAGCAGGCCTCCGGGATAGGAGGCGGGATGATTCATTCGGATGAGTCCCTCTTTCTCAGTGTCAGTCTTGGTGTTCTTGAAGCGGACAACGGCCCGAAAGTCCGAAGGGGTCTCCGTACCCTCATCGCGCGGGACCTGAAAATCAACAAGAGCGATCGAGAAAGGGATCGGTCTGAGCTCGAGACCATAGCCGATGCGGACCATCTCTTTACCGAGCACAAGAGGTGCCACCTCTCCCGAGGCAACCCAAAGGGGAGTTGATTTCTCTCCCGCCTGATTTGAGAGGAAGGCACGGAAGCCAGGAACCCCGCTCTCGGCACCCGACTCGTCCGGAGCGGGAGTTGTCACCACGGCACTGTTCTTGGCGATCTGGCTCACATGCAGGCGCCAGTCGGCCCATCCGAGAGGGAGAAGGTCCTCTTCATGAAGATTCCCTGATGAGGTGACCGAGGCTCCGCGACCGAGTCGGTACTCCAGAGACTTTCCGTCACTACTGGGAATCAGATCGAGCCACGGCTTTTTTTCCTCGGGGTTGTGAGGTGGGAGGGCCGCGGCATTGGAGGCTAGAGCAAGCGCCGCCCGTCCGAAGAAATCATAAGTCCCCGGTGAGCCCTCACCGGTGCTAAGCCCCACATGGAGCGTCTGCTTCATCATACCACTGGAGAAATCCAGCAGAACACCCCTCCCACCAGCTTTCCCTGAGGCAGATGCCAGATGTGGCTGTGGGCTGAGATGTTCGGAGGCCGCCTCAATGCCAATTCGGAGTGCGGTGCCTGGTACAGGGAGATACTTCGGTGAGACAACCGAGGTGTGTAGGAAGCGCGTATCGAGCGGCATCAGGTAGAGATAGCTGTCTGAGGGACTCTCCACCTGGATGCAACTCCGGTCGGTGACGATCTTGCGCTGGGGCTGACCATCGGTCCGGAGGGTCACATTTCCCTCGAACCCGAGTTTCGAGCCGATGACCGCGCCGAGCAGTAGGAGAATTATGCCATAATGGGTGATGATGAACCCCGTATGCTTCTTCTGCCAGGGCCAGCGGGTGAGCGTCACGGCGAAGAGATTGATGCAGAGCACCCCGAGCCAGGCGATGAACCAGGGAGCCTTGTAGATCAAGGCTCGAGCCACGGCTGCATCGAAGTGGGCCTCCGTGAAGGTCGCCGTAGCGATAGCGACGGAGATCGTCGCGAGAAGAACCAGTGCCAGCTTCAGCGATCCGAGCAGATGAATCAGTCTCCAGAGAAGGGATCGTCTCTGACGCTCCGCGATCATGGCCGCCCGTGAAAGGGGGCGCTTGGTGGGATTGCCATCAGCAGACATCCCAAACAGTTTAGGGATTACCAAGGGTGCTGACAACCCGGCGCCGTTGAATTTTTAATATGGAACTCAGGAACTCAGGAAAAGCAGAAGAAATGGGATTATTTTTTAGATACACTAATGGATAGCCATTGAGCTAAACCCGCTGCCCTTAATCCCTTTCGGAGTTCCTGAGTTCCATATTTATCCCTCTGGATCTTTTTCATTCCTCATTTTCCTATTTCCCTTTCACAATCCCCTCATGGACCAGCAGCTCCAGATCCTTATCAACCGGGAATGGACCTCGCCATGGGGCGATCGCCTGTTTTCCTTTATTGCCGATTACAGTGCATGGGCTCCGTGGATTCTCCTTCTTTTGGTCCTGGCCTTGGTCTTCGGCAACTTCCGTTTTCGTGTCGCAATTCTGGCTGCGGGTCTTGCTGTGGGAATAAGCGATGGAGTTGGAGTTAATCTCCTAAAACACGCGGTTGGTCGTCCCCGACCGAGCCAGGTGGAGCCTGGTGTGCGCGTGGTCAAGTTGGGGAGTGCTCCTGCTAAATTGCCAAGGATTTGTGGCCTGTTCGCTGATCCTGCGGTGAATTTCCCCCAGGGAAATACGCTTCCGGAAATCCCGGGCATGCTGATAGAGGACAGCTCCGTAGAGGGACGCTCCTTTCCCTCCGGTCATGCGGCCAACAACATGGCGGTGGCAACTGTTCTGATACTCTTCTTCGGATGGCGTGGGGCCATTTATCTCCCCATCGCCCTGCTCATCGCCTACTCGCGTATCTACACTGGCTCCCATTGGCCGCTTGATGTTTTGTCTGGGATGATTCTTGGCATCATCGGAGGTTGGCTGGCCACGAAGAGTCTCGATTTGCTCTGGAGGAAATTTGCTAGGAAGATTGTACCGCGACTTGCCGAGAAGTATCCTGCCCTGATTCCTCGGAAGTCATGAAGGGCAAGAACAGCAAAGTGGCGAAGGTGACTGTTGCCCAGACCATGATGCTCTGGACCGCCGTCCTTGCGCTGACCGTGCTGCGTCTTGCGGTTGCCACAAGCGGTTCCTTCACAGAGAGCGAGGCCTTTCTGTCTGTCTGTGCCGCTCATCCGGCTGGCAGCTATATCGAGGGACCTGCGGGCGTCCCTCTGCTTTTTACCTTGTACAAGTTGCTCGGCGGCTCCGGACTCTTTTGTTTGAGATGCATCGGGCCTCTTGTTGTCTTGATCCTCTCTTGGTGTGTCTGGTGGATCGGCAGGCGGATTGCTCCCCATCGCCCTGCTTTAGCCCTCTGGTCAGTGTTGGGTCTCAATCTCCTGCCGTCATTGAATCTGGCTTCTCTTGTCATGAATGGAGCCGTGGTGATGGCGACGATGATCCTGCTCGCGATTGTCGCCGGATGGCGTGTCGTTGCTCCAAGTTCCAAAAGCTCCAAGGAAGTGGCTCCATGGGTTCTCTTCGGTGTGGCTCTGGCTGTGGGAACCCAGTTCTGGCAGATGATTGGCCTTCTTCTTCCCATTGCGATCGTTTTTGTCTTCGTGAATTGCGGCGCAAAGGCCCTTCCATGGCGTGGCATTATCCTATCTTTTTTTCTGCTGATCCTAGGATGGATTCCTTCACTGGCATGGAATTCTCACTATGATTGGGTTCAGTTTAGCAGTGTGGCCCATGGATTTGATTTCATTCAGATAGGAACGATTGCTCTCTCGCTAAGTTTGATCGTGACCACTGGTGCCATGGTAACACCTTTGCTGGTGAGGTTGGCCTATGTGGAGAGGCTCTGGAGAGTCATAATGATTTCACTCGCCAGTATCGCTTCACTGGCTAGCACCATGTTACTGGTAGCTCCCCAACTAATACCTCCTGGATTGCCCTCGCCGATCGGTGTCTCTGGCCTGAGTGAACTTTCGGTTGAGGTTCTCTCCCTGCGCAAGGAGCGTCCGGATCCTAAGGGTGAATTCCCGTTCCTGATCGCTTCTACTCCGGGATTGGCTGCACTACTCGGAAGCAGGGTTGCTGTGGAATATCCGGAGCGTCCGTGTAGCCCTTCTGTTTTCGTTACCGAGTCGCCGAGTCTCAATAGCTCTTTCGCTCTCTGGCCCTCCTATCCCGATGCCGTCGCAGCCGGAGCGAAGGACAATCTCTACACCGAGGAGAAATCGTTCAGCGCCTTCCTGGGTCGCAATGCCCTCTACATCACTACGGAATCGAAAGAAGAACTGCCCCAGACTATCACCAATGCCTTCAACGCAGTTGCTCTACTGAAAGAAGTGCCCATCTCGGTGAATGGAAGGCAGCAGATGATCCGAATCTATCAGTGTGAGGGGTATAGGACTCTCTCTTTATAAAGGTGGGGGGTTACAGCCTCATAGGAATAAGGGGCTGAATCTCGGCTAGTGTTTATTTGAAATCTCAGTCCCTACCAGATCAGCTTGAGGCCGTGTTTCGTATAGGCCTTAATTTCGGGATCCTTTGAGAGAAGCGTTGCCCCTGACTGAATGGCCTGCGAGACGAGCATCCGGTCGAAAGGATCCTTGTGACCGAGCTTCGAAAGCCGGTGGTATGCCGAGGCATGCTGGCAATCCAACGGAAGCAGTGTAAATCCTGCTTCTTCAGCAGCCTCGGGGAGCTCCTCCGGTGAGACACCCTCTAAGATGAGCTTTCCAAGGGAGTGATTGAGTGAGAGTTCCCAAAAGGTGATTGCGCTCACGAAGACCTCATTACCGGGAGTGGATAAGGCGGCGTGTGCCTTCTTGCCAAGCTTCTCCGGAGCCATGACGGCCCAGAGAAAGGCATGGGAATCCAAGAGAAGTTTCACGAGGCGAGTAGTTCCTCTTCGCTGATCTTGAAGTTGGGCTTAGTGCGGAAAGACGCCTTCTTTTTGAGCGATCCGAGGGTTACGCCGCCATGATGGAGCACGAGTTTCGGTGGGGCGAGGATAGCAACGAGTTGTCCATTCCTGCCGAAGGAAACGCCCACTGTCTTCCCGTGGCGCACCTCCTCTAGGGCCTCCGAAAAATGTGCTTTAAATTCACCGACCGAGAGCATTTTCATGAAGGAAGGCTCGCATATCATGACAAGTTGTCAAGTTGCGCCCAATGGCCTTTAGACTAAAGCGCTAAAAGCCTAGGAGGCGGAACTTAGCCTGATAGTGATCCGCTTAATCTTATCCTCGATCTTCTGACTCTCGGTCATCAGCTCCGCGTGGTCGCGGTAGGCGTTGTGGACGAGTCGGCGGTCGTAGGAATTGAGGGGCTCGGTCTCGACTGGGCGTCCATGAATCTTAACAGCGTCGGCGAGCTTTTGGATCCGCTGGAGGAAAGCTGCATCGCGCATGGAGCGATGGTGCTCGACATCCACAATGACGCGAGGCGCCTCGTTGTTCTGGGAGAGGAGGATCCGATTCACCAGAAACTGAAGGCTCTCAAGCGTCTCATCCCGGCGACCAATAAGGCGCTGCGGTTCGTTGGTCCGGATCTGGAGAATTAGGTGTCCCTCCCGAAGCTCTTCCTCGATTTCCACAAAGAATCCGAGTTGACCGAGAATTGTCTCCAAGACTTCTTTGGGTGTCTGGTTCATCGGCCGAGAGTTTAAGAGAGTTGTGACGTTTTAGCGTTTCTTACTAGTGAAGTTGGAACCACCCGCCCCCCCCTTTTTTGGCTTCGTGGAAACCACCTTTTCCAGGGTCGGGAGCGGCTGATTCTTGGTCCAATACAACTGGGCTATGGAGAAAATATTCTGTGTTGTCCAGTAGAGAGCGAGTCCTGAGGCGTAATTGTAACAAAAGGTCAGGAAGATAATCGGCATGAAATACATCATCCGCTGCTGGGTGGCGTCGCCGCTCTTCGGAGAGATGGCCATCTGCCAGACCATGGTGCCGGCCATGATGATCGGAAGAAGATTGATCGGGAAACCCATGATGTGGGTCAACGTGTCGGGCTGGGAGAGATCGTGGATCCAGAGGAAGTGGCTGTTGCGAAGCTCAATGGCGCTGCCTAGCATCGAGTAGAAACCAAAGAAGATCGGGATCTGGACAAGCATCGGGAGACAGCCGCCGAAGGGATTCACCCCGTACTGCTTGTAGAGCTTCATCAGCTCCTCGTTCATCTTGGTCGGATCGTCCTTATACTTCTCGCGCAGTTCGGTCATCTTCGGAGAGAGGAGCTGCATCCGCTTCATGGAGGAGGTGGCCTTGTTCTGCAGTGGCCAGAGGGCCGACTTGATGAGGATCGTCAGGATAATGATCGCCGCGGCGAAGCTATGGGTGAACTTGTCGATCGAGTTCATGGACCAGAGCAGGAACTCAGAGACCAGATGGAAGATCCCGAAGTTCATGATCTTCTGCTGCTCGCCGCCGATCTTGCTCAGGCCGTAGAAGTCTTTAGGTCCCGCATAGATGGAGTAATGACGGGTAATCGTCTCGCCC
>JBAXXS010000077.1:0-8787 GCA_037127835.1 Verrucomicrobiota bacterium
TTTAGTAATTCCATGTCTGAACAACAAATAGACCTCTCCCTTTTGGATGCCTCCGGGCTTGCCGACCGTCTCGGCTCGCTCAGGAGGTTTCTTTGACGCTCCCGCATTAGCCGCCGAACTTGCGGCCATCGAAGGCCGCATGACGGAACCGGGATTCTGGGATAACCGCGAGTCGGCCCAGAAGGACATGGAAAAGGTCTCTTCCATCAAGGCGAAACTCGGCCCACTTGGACAGTTGGAGCTGCGCGTAGGCGATCTTGAGATCCTCAAGGAAATGGCCTTGGAGGATACCGACCCCGCCGCTAAGGCTCAGGCCGCAGGCGAAGTCTTCAAGGAATTCCATGCACTGACCGGCGAGATCGAAAGGTTCGAACTCCAGCAACTCCTCTCCGGAGAGTTCGACAAGAGCAATGCCTACCTCACCATCAACTCGGGGGCGGGCGGCACCGAATCGTGCGACTGGGCTGACATGCTCATGCGCATGTACAAGCGCTGGATTGAGCGCAGTGACTTCACCGCAAGCGTTGTCGATATCCAGGAGGGTGATGAAGCAGGCATCAAGTCAGTGACCCTCGAAGTGACGGGTGATTTTGCCTACGGCTATCTACAAGCAGAACGCGGCGTCCACCGCCTTGTCCGCATTTCTCCTTTTGACTCTGCAAAGCGCCGCCACACATCCTTCGCCAGTATTGATGTGACACCGGAGATCAAGGATGCCCCCATTGAGATCAACCCCGCCGATATCGAACGCTCTACCTTCCGCTCGGGCGGCAAAGGAGGCCAGAACGTCAATAAGGTGGAAACTGCCGTCCGCCTTCGCCACATCCCCACGGGAATTGTCGTTGCCTGTCAGGCACAGCGGAGTCAGGGAAAAAACAGTGAACAGGCTCTCCAGTTACTCAAAGCCAAGATCTACCAACTTGAAGCCGACAGGAAGCGCTCAGAAATCGACCGCCAATACAGCGAGAAGGGTGAGATCGCTTGGGGCAGTCAGATCCGCTCCTACGTTTTCCAGCCTTATCAGATGGTCAAGGACCACCGCACCGGCGTTCAGACAGGCAACGTCCAGGAGGTCATGGATGGAGCAATCGACCCCTTCATTGAGGCGAAACTGCGCGGCGTAAAGAAGGGGGCCACCTCCGACTCCGACGACGACCTTTAGTTTCTAGACCTCGATCTCATCCCCACTCAGCTTTTCCATCCAGGACTGGGCGAAGTCCCAGAGGTCGAGAAAACCCGAGTTATAGAAGTATTGGCTGAGGATCGGGTGGTGCTGAAGTAACCGAAAATAGCCGCTAAAAATCTCCGCTTCTTCCCGAGTCAGGATCTTGGTAATCGTGACGGCCTGGGAGATGCGGTTCAACAACTGGAAGAGCTCATCGAGGTCCCGTTTGATAACCACCTCGGCTGCCGTGAGTGAAGCGGCTTCGGACGCAAGCAGGTGTTCGAGTTTCTTCTCAAGATCGGATTCTTTAAGACAGGTAATGGCGCGTCCAATCGACGGGTTTTTCTCCAACTCATCGTGGAGTTCGGTGAGCAATGATGCCTTCTTGCTCAGAAGGGAACGACGCCCACACTCAAAACTCCGAAGAAAGGCAATGAGCCCCACTCCAAAAACAACAAGAACCGAAAGCAGAGACCAAAAGTCGATAAGTCGCCTCATGGGTTGTCATCCTACCCTCTTCTCCAAACCTTGCATTTCATTTAACGCGTAATACAATGCGTATCACATGAAAACAGCATCTGTACGTGATCTCAGGAATCACTTTGCTGACGTGGCAAAATGGATCGAGAGCGGTGAACCAGTCTCGATCACCCGTCATGGATCCATCTTTGCCACACTGTCTCCCGCTATCCCTAAAAAGCGACTCACCGCTGATTGGCGAGCCCGTTTGAAGGATCACCCCCCCCTAGGAAAGGGCCTTACGGTAAGGGATACCTCGAAAATCTGGGCCGATCTTAGGGACTGAAGGTCATGTCTTCGGCCTTCTATCCGGACTCCAGTTTCCTTGTGTCGCTTGTCTGCAATGACACAAACAGCTCCGAGGCTTGTTCCATCATGGGTAAGTTGATGAAACCTCTCGTTTTCACAGCTCTTCATCGGATTGAGGTCAGGAATGCCCTGCGTAACATTTCGGCTAGGTGTTTGATTGATCAGGATGACCGGAAAGCAGCTTTCCGCCGGATCGAGGAGGATCTCAAGGAGGGACTTCTTATCCACTCACCCATCGATTGGGCGAATGTTCTCCGGAAAGCGGACGAACTCAGCGACACTCACTCATCAAAGGATGGACACCGGACGATCGATCTGCTGCATGTAGCTATAGCCTTTGAGTGCGGGGCAACGACCTTTCTTACCTTTGACAAGCGTCAGCGGGGCTTGGCTAAGGCAGTCGGACTGAAAGTCATCCCCTAGAGCAGCTTAAATTGAGTCCTGCCTTCAAAGTGCACGGAAAGCACATGAAATAGAGTCGGCCAGAGATGCAATTTTTTTACAGAACCGTGGGTTTCTTATTGCGAATCCCATCTTGTATTTTTTGTGCCTCTTGTGGCTCCACCCCCTGAAAGGGGTCGAGCCTCTACTCTACCGACTTCTTCACGGCATCGGCGATCACGGAAACGCCCGATTGCGTAAGAGCTCGACGCCATGGGAGCGTTCCCTCGATCTCGATCTCCAGAGAGAAGGAGAGGAATGTCCGGATCAGGACGATCACCCCGAGAATGATCACATTATTCATAGTCGGATCGACTGCTACTGTCCTAATAAGATCACCGGCCACCAAGACCTCCAGGCCAGCTAGGATTCCCCCGCCGAGCGTACGCCGCAGAACGGAGTAGGCCTTGGCCCCATCGCCCGTCTTGTACCAGGTACGCAGGGCAAGAAATGCGGCTAAAATCAGGCCAGCCACAAGCACGGCGACGCCGATCCCATCTGCGACATGCACAATCATCCCTAGGACTTTGGAATAAGTGTCAGGAGTTTCCATAAATCACAGGCTTATCGGAGAAATTACAAATAATCGAGGGTTACCTATGTCCTGTGCCTTGGTCGTTTTAGCTTTTAGCCTTTCTCCTTCAGCTTTTCCTGGAAGCCCACCAATCCTTGAACTGTGAAAGTGCGCGGCTTCGATGACTCATGCTGTGTTTAATTTCTGAGGAGAGTTCTCCGAAGGATTCCTTGTAACCAAGAGGCATGAAGATCGGATCGTAGCCGAATCCTCCATCACCTTTCACCTCATGGGCCAGAACCCCCTCCACGGTGCCATCGAAGACGGCCAAGGTGACACCATTCTCCGCGACGGCCAACACACATCGAAACCTGGCTGCACGGACCTCATCCGGGAATCCATTCATCTTCTTCAATACCAGGGCGGTATTCGCCTCGTCGGTGCATCCCGGCCCGGCATACCGCGCAGAGTAGACACCGGGCTCTTTTCCCAATGCATCCACTTCGAGACCAGAATCGTCTGCCAGAACGATCCCTGACACATGGCGCGAAATCCCCTCGGCCTTGAGTTTGGAGTTTTCTTCGAAGGTGACACCCGTTTCTTCGATCTCGGGTAGATGCCCGTACTGGGTGGCATCTGTCACGATAACCCCCTCTCCGAGCATCGTCTGGATTTCGCGGGTCTTGTGCTTATTTCGAGTAGCCAGAAGAATCTCTGATTTTTCGTGCTGACTCAGCTTGGCGGGCGGGTTGTTTTCGGATTCCATGAACACTTCTTACTTCGAACCAGATGTCCGTTACCCGCAAGAACTATCCCTTTCCCGAATTCGAAGCCCGCTGGCAGAAGCATTGGCTTGAGACCGGGGCCTTTCGTGCTGCAAATCCCGGAGATCCTGATTTTCGGGCCGACGCCAAGAAATACTACGTGCTCGACATGTTCCCCTACCCGAGCGGAGACGGTCTCCATGTCGGCCATGTCGAAGGATACACAGCCACCGACATTCTTGCCCGCTATCACCGACTGAAAGGTGATAACGTACTTCATCCCATGGGATGGGATGCCTTCGGTCTTCCGGCCGAGCAGTATGCTATTAAGACGGGGCAACATCCCCGGATCACGACCCAGCGGAATATCGATAATTTCCGCAGCCAACTCCAGTCGCTCGGCTTCAGCTATGACTGGTCGCGTGAGATCAGTACGACGGATCCTGAGTACTTCCGATGGACTCAGTGGATATTCCTCCAGCTCTACAATGCCTGGGTGAACCCCATCACGAATCGCGCGGAACCGATCTCCACCTACACCGGCAACGATCCCGACAGTATCCGACTGGCCTTTGTTTCTGACAAACCGGTCAACTGGTGCCCCGAACTCGGAACCGTGCTGGCCAACGAAGAGGTCGTGGACGGCAAGAGCGAGGTTGGAGGATTCCCTGTTGAACGCCGGCCAATGCGCCAGTGGATGCTTCGGATCACTGCCTATACCGAACGCCTGATCGCCGATCTCGACGGCCTCGACTGGCCCGAATCGATCAAGCTGCTTCAGCGAAACTGGATCGGTCGTAGTGAGGGGGCCGAGGTGCATTTCAAACTGGAGGGTCTCGATGATATCGTTACGGTCTTCACGACTCGCCCCGACACACTCTTCGGCGCTACTTACCTTGTTCTTGCGCCTGAGCATCCGTTGGTCGAGGCGATCACGACCGCCGCCCAAACCGAATCCATTGCGGCCTACAAGAGAGCCTGCTCCGCAAAGAGCGATCTGGAGCGGACCGATCTGGCGAAAGAGAAGACGGGCGTGCCTCTCGGCATCTCTGCCATCAATCCAGTTAATGGAGAAAAGATCCCCGTCTGGATCGCCGACTATGTCCTTACCGGATACGGAACCGGTGCCATCATGGCAGTGCCGGCCCATGACGAGCGCGATCACGAGTTCGCAGTCAACTTCGGTCTTCTGATCCGAGAAGTGGTCCGTCCCGACGAATCTATCAAAGGTTGTTTTAGCGGCGAAGGCATCTCTGTGAATTCGGGTCAATTCGACGGACTGCGCACGCCGGAGGCCAAACAAAAAATGATCACCTGGCTTGAAGAGCAAGGCTTTGGCAAGGGCACTATCACCTATAAGCTGCGCGATTGGCTCTTTTCGCGTCAGCGTTATTGGGGCGAACCCTTTCCGATCGTCTGGGAGAACGGCGCCCACCGTCCCCTGGATGCAAGCGAGCTTCCCTTGGAGCCTCCTGAGATGGAGGATTTCAAACCGACAGGTACCGCCGAGCCTCCGCTCTCGAAGGCCGCGGATTGGGTTCGTTATTCCGAAACAGCCCGCAGGGAGCTGAACACGATGCCCCAGTGGGCCGGCTCCTGCTGGTACTACCTGCGCTTCTGCGATCCCAAGAACCCGGAGCGCTTCATCAGTAAGGAAGTCGAGCAGTACTGGATGGGTGGAACGGGATCTCCCGGCGGCGTGGATCTCTATGTGGGTGGTACCGAGCATGCGGTGCTACACCTGCTCTACGCCCGTTTCTGGCATAAGGTCCTCTTCGATCTGGGTCAACTCACCACGCCGGAGCCTTTCCAGCGCTTGGTTAACCAGGGAATGATTCTGGGCGATGATGGCCAGAAGATGTCGAAGAGCCGCGGCAATGTCGTTAATCCGGATGCGGTCGTCGCCGAATACGGAGCCGACTCGCTCCGACTCTACGAGATGTTCATGGGACCCTTGGAACATGGAAAACCCTGGAGCATGACCGGAGTCGAGGGGGTCTACCGATTCCTTGCCCGCGTCTGGCGCATGGCGATGATGGAAGATCAGGAGGGGAACTGGGTTCTCTCCGGGGATCTCGTCGAGCAGGAACTGAGCTCCACCCAACGCCGCGTCCTGCACTCTACGGTCAAGAAGGTCACTCAGGACATCGAGTCGCTCAGTTTCAATACTGCAATTTCGCAGATGATGATCTTCACGAACGAGTTCACGAACGCGAAGCCACGCCCCCTGGAAGCACTCCGCCTCTTCCTGCCACTTCTCAGCCCCTTTGCCCCTCACCTAGTGGAGGAAGTCTGGTCCCGACTCTCCGCGAAGTTTTCGGGGTTCGAAGGACTCGCTTCCCAATCGTCATGGCCCGCGTGGAATGAGGAATATCTCGTCGTTGACGAGATCACTTATGCCGTTCAGATCAACGGGAAGGTTCGTGCTCATCTCACAGTACCAACAGGAGCCGACAAGGAGAGCGTCGAGAAGGCAGCATTTGCCGATCTGGCTCTCGCAGAGCATCTGGAAGGAAAGGAAGTGAAAAAAGTGATTGTCGTCCCAGGACGTCTCGTGAATATCGTAGTCTAAATCCGCAAACAAACTTTATGAAAGGCTCCTTCATCCCCCTACTAATTGCCCTTTCCATTATCCCCATCTCACTCCGTGCAGAGGAAGATGATTCCCAGTTGGAGCAACAGATGAAAATCTTGGCCCGAGGCATGCGCCAACTCACCCAGCAAGTTGCCAACCCAACCCAGTCGCAATCTTCCATTTCGCTGCTAGAGTCGCTTAAGAAGGCGACCGTCGACTCCAAGGCATACGAGCCACGCAAGACACGGGAGATTTCGGCGGAGAAAAAAGCTGCTTTCTTGGCAGATTATCGTACAGATCTCGATGAACTGAAGGATTCGCTGAACCAAATTGAGGATGCGGTAAAAGCAGGAAAATTTGACCAAGCCTCATCGTTAATTTCAACAGTTAATGCCATCAAGAAAGATGGCCATGGAAAGTTCAAGCAGGACTAGGACCGGTCTTTCGATCAGACTGCTCAAGCAGCGCTCATTAAATAAAGACTGTAGCTATTTGAGCTATAGACTGCCGGTTCCCGAGCTCCACCTCGATCACTTCAGGATACTTCTTAGATCCTCAGGCATCCGTCCCTCGTAGAGCGCACGTCCAATGATTGCCCCATGGATCCCGGGAACCATGGCGAGCTGACGAATATCTTCTGGGCCCGACACTCCACCACTGGCGATCAGGTCACAGTTAACAGCGAGTGCCATCTCGCGCATGGCTGCAAGATTGGGCCCTTGAAGCATCCCGTCTGTCGCAATATCGGTATAAATGATCGTCCGGATCCCGGCATTCACGGCCTCACGGGCAAGATCAAGGGCCGTCATCTCCATCGTCTCCACCCATCCCTTCACGGCAACCTTTCCCTCTTTGGCATCAATGCCCACCGCCAGACGGGATGGACCGAAGGCACCCGCAGCTTCTGCCATGAAGCCTGGCTCGGCAGCCTTGGTGCCGATGATGACTCTACGAACACCGGTCTCCAGACCCACCTCGATTGATCCAGCATCACGCATCCCTCCACCGAGTTCACAAGGCACAGAGACAGCCTTGGCAATCGCACGAATGACGTCCAGATTTCGACTCTTTCCCTCAAAGGCGGCATCGAGATCCACCAAGTGAATCCAGTCGGCCCCGGCAGCCTCCCACTTCAATGCCATGGCGACAGGATCATCACTGTAGACAGTTTTTTTTGCGGCAAGGCCGCGTTCAAGACGGACAACCTGACCGTCCATGAGATCAATGGCGGGATAAAGAAGCATATTGGGAAGTGAAAAGAGAAAGGTAAAAGGTGGAAAAGTGAAGAGGTATCTAGAGGGAAGAGATAAAGTTTCTGAGCATTTGGAGGCCGAGTTCCTGACTCTTCTCGGGGTGGAACTGAACCGCGCTCAGGTTGCCTTTGGTGACACTTGCAGCGAATTCCACACCATAGTTACAGGTGGTAGTGACGACCGCATCATCCTCGGGAACCGGGTAGTAAGAATGGACAAAGTAGAAATCAGGATTCTCACCCAGCCCCGTTATCAGGCTATCAGAGGGTTTGCGGATGTGCAGTTGATTCCATCCCATATGGGGAATCTTGAGTCCCGAGGACTTCGGAAAATGGACAACCTTTCCGCGAAGAGCGCCGAGGCCCTCAACACCTGGAGATTCCTCGCTTGAGTCGAAGAGAAGCTGGTAGCCCAGGCAGATGCCGAGGTAGGGCTTGTCGGCACCGATCCAAGACTTGATTACAGCCCAGAGCCCTGTCTCCCGAAGCTGGCGAGCACAATCCCCGAAAGAGCCTACCCCAGGAACCACCAAGGCGGCACATCCAGTCGTGTGGCTCTCGCACTGAACATTGGTGCACTCCCCGCCGGCATGCTCGATAGCGCGCTGGACGCTTCGGAGATTGCCGCTGCCGTAGTCGACGAGACCGAGAAGCGGCGGCTTGCTCACAGCACGCCCTTGGTGCTGGGGATTCCCTTGACCCGATCATCACGGGAGACAGCGACATCAAGGGCTCGTCCCAACGCCTTGAAGATCGCCTCCGACATGTGATGGGCATCACGTCCGGCCAGAATGGAGACATGGAGTGTCAGGCCAGCCTGTACGCTAAATGCACGCAGGAACTCCTCGACGAGCTGAAAGGGAAAGAGTCCAATCGCCTCGACGCCGCGCGGAACCTCGTAGGCAAGGTAGGGACGTCCGCTGCAGTCCACGACGACGCGGGCCAGGGCTTCATCCATCGGAACATAAGCACTGCCATAACGACGGATCCCCGACTTGTCACCGAGGGCCTTCGTAAAGGCAGCCCCGAGCGCCAGTCCGACATCCTCCACGGTATGATGATAGTCGACCTCAATATCACCCTTCGCCTCGACATCAAGATCAACGAGGCCGTGTCGGGAAAACAGTGTCAGCATGTGGTCGAAGAACGGAATGCCGGTTCGGATGGAAGATCTCCCTTCGCCATCGAGTGAGATACGGAGGGTGATCTCGGTCTCACTAGTCTTGCGATCGAGGGATGCGGAGCGGG